>JAKSHX010000001.1 GCA_024399155.1 archaeon
CAAGCGGTCGCCGTTCAGACGTCCGCCGTCGCTTCACTCTAAAGGGGGGTCAAGCCATATTTTGCCAATTGTCCAAAACAAAAAAAAAGACCGGTCAATCGACCGGTCTCATAATTATTGATTAATTTGTTTTTGTTGTGCGTTCAGTTATGCCTTTGTCCCAACTATCAACTAATTTGTTAAATTCATATGTGTAAAGTGAAAATTCATTATATGAACGTTTTACAATTGGTTTACATGTTGCTTTAAAGCTTGAAACATCTTTACACTTTGAATTATAGCCCTTCTTTTTGCGGTAGTTAATGCGAATAAGTGTTGATATATCAGCAGGTTTAAATGATTTGTTAATTTTAAACATTTTGCCTTTTTCACGCTTTACAATTCTATCGCCGTCGCTGTATGCTTTTTCTATTGCATATATGCCAATATTTACATCATTCATTTTTTCAAGGTCAAGACCGGTCTTTATTTCTGTGTCGTCATTTGTAATATAGTTTTCGGTCATTGGTATGATTTTGCACTTTATTGCTTTATCACGCATAACTCTAAGGGCGGATTTTACACTGTTGACCGGTATGCCGGTCATAGTGCTAATTGATTTTACGCCATACCGACCGCCGTTTTTAAGTCTGCATTCTAAAACGCGTTTCTGTATGTCGGTCAGGTTTAAAAGTTTAATAAGTTCGGTAAAGTCGTAAAGTGCTTTATCATCACATGATAATTTTTTATGACCGCTTGAATAACTATCATTGACGTTAAATTTAAACTGATTATATCCTAGATAACGCTCATAGTACATATAACTATCGCCGTTTTCATCTGTATAAACTTTGTCCAAATAGGTATATTTATGGTTCACTTCACATTTTGTATCATTGTTATCAATATAACGACGTAAACGTTTATGCAGTAATTGAAGTAAACTAGATTTTTCCTTCACAATGACTTTATCATTGTTTTTTGCACTTGTTAATACTTCACTGACATAAATATGTCTGTTTAAACGTTTTGCAGTTATCGGTCTAGTTAAAAAATTTACATCATATACAAGTTTTTTTCCGTTTTCATCGGTCAAGCGGTCGCCGTTTTCATCGACCGGTCTGTATTTTTCATCACTAAAAATTATATCGTCCGGTATATCCTTGCAATAGTTGATAATATCATATACGACATTTTCAACCATAACCGAGCGTTCAGACAAACCTTTGTTGATATTTTCGTGTATGCCGGCATAAAGGTCTTTATCCGTGATATCAGTTACTAAACGGCCGTTTTTATTGTAATAAGTATCTGTTGAATTTTCAATACAGTACTTTGTATTAGCTAACACGGCGATATCATTTTCACGGCGATATTTTTCAATTGTTTCATTGCATGAACTATCATAAATCTTTTTTAGTACGCTTGCAGTGATAACGCTTGCAAGGTTGTAAAGAGCGTTTACATAACAAACATGATTTCTGTCTATTGTGCCTTTGCGGTATAATCTATACATGTACACAAATGTGAAAATAACTCTTGCATATGCGGTATTATCATCCTGTATTGGTTTATAAATTTTCTTTTCGTTCATAATATGACCCCCTATTATTTTTCAATTGCATTTAAAATGGTTGAATACTTTTCAATAATCTTTTCGTTTTCAGCTATAATCTTTTCGTTTTCAGCTATTGCTTTTTCATAACGATAAAGTGTTAACTGTCGAGATATCTCGATAAATTCAGATTTAGAAGGATAAACATAGTACATTGTTTCTTTTGTTGGTATTAATGTACATGCAAATATTGCAATGAATGATACAATAATACCAATGATTAGCTTGATTAAAAAATTGTCTTTTTTCATAGTCTTTACACTCCGTTCATATAGATTTGTAGGTTTTTGGGTTTGTGGTTTTTTCGTTGTTTGTACTGTCGACCCCCTTTATTCAATTGGTAGTATTTGGTTTGTATGGGTTTTATGTTCCCATAGATATTATACCACATTATTTTTTATTTGTCAACATAGAAAAATAGGCTATTCTAAAGGGGGGTCAAAACTTTTTCAAGGTCTTTTTTTCAGACTATAGGACTTTAAAGGGGGTTTGTTATGGTATTTTGTACCATGCCGGTCTACGTTTGAGATTAAGTCACTCCATCTCCCAGCTCCAATCCAAAAATCTCCATCATCATCCTTCCTCGTTTTTTACATTTCTAACAAAGCTCGTATTTATGTCGTTTAAGTGACCTTAATAACCTTTAAACTATTTGAGATCAAGCAGCTTAATATCCAAAAAGAAAAAGATTCAAACTCCTTAACAACTATAAATATCACCAAAAAGAACACTGGATATTTGTTAGGTTTTAAGATGAGAATAACTTAGAGAAAGGTTTTAGGTTATTGACTTTTTTGTGTGGATATGATATAATATGAGTATAGAAATGTAGGTTCATTAATATAACTGTAATGAATAATATTCAAAATACTGAATAAATATTACATAATATGTTAGTAATATCTTTAATATTTTTTATATTATTTTTGTAGTTTTTTTCTTTTAGGGAGACCCCCTTCAATCAACGCATTTACGTGCTTCAAAAAAAATTTTAGCACCTTCTTGGTGATAAAATTATTTTACACCTACATTTCAACAGTTACATATCCAGCAAAAATATTCATAATAGTTAATATTTAGTAAGTATGAAAGGAAAATAAAAGTATGAATAATGTATTTGAAAATAAGACAGGTATTATTGATGTTTCTGTATTAAGAGAGAACACACACAAGTTATCTTCTGGATTAATCTCTCCAGCTAAAGAAGAGGTTATAGATGATATAACAGAAGACAGAACATCAGATCCTATCAAGAGGATGTCAGATATCGATAGGATATGTAAGTATCTTAAAGAAGAAAAGAGATACAGAGATTATCTGTTATTTGTAATAGGTATTAACTTTGGATTAAGAATAAGTGACTTAAGAAAGTTAAGGTTCTCTAATCTTATAAATGATAACTTAGTATTTAAGGATAGGTTCCCTGTATTTGAACAGAAGACAAGGAATACAAGGAAGAAGAAGATAAACAGATATATTACTATTAATGAAGCAGTAATCGAAGCAGTTACTCTTTATCTGGAGAATACTTCAGGTGTTTCATTAAGTGACTACATGTTTAAGAGTAAATCTAATAACGGTAGTAATAAGAATGAACCTATATCAGTAAGATCAGTAAACAGAATACTTGATAAGTTAGCTGAAGAGTTAGACTTAGATATGAAGGTATCAACACATACATTAAGAAAGACATTCTGTTATCATCAGATGCTTATGTCTCACAATGACCCTCGTAAGTTAATGTTATTACAGAAGATGTTAAATCACTCCTCACCTGCTCAGACTTTAGACTATATAGGTATTACCTGCGAAGAGATAGATGAAGCTTACAGGAATCTTAACTTAGGTTCAGAAGAGTACAACTATCTCTCAGGATGCAGTATCGTAGAAGTTGAGGACAGAGTGGGATAAGGTTAAAGTATTTCAAGTAAGTTAAAGGACAGAGGTAAGAGTATATGAAAAAGGTATCAATAAATAAGAGAAATAACAAAGAATCTTTTATTTATTAATATATTCCAGAAGAATTAAAGTATCATTCTTTTCTTTTTCTGGATAATAAATAAAGAAAGGAATGATAGTATTGATTTACGTATGTGATGCTGTCATGGGGACTGGTAAGGCACAGCCGTTGTCAGAGCCGGTACTCACCTCTTGTGGGTATGTGTCTATGGGCAGTATCAAACCTGGAATGATGGTTTACGGAGAAGACGGAGAGCTGCATAAGGTACTTAAGGTATTCCCCCAGGGTCTTAAGTATACGTACCGGGTTAAGTTCTCGGATGGTGGTTATACTAATTGCTGTAATGAACATCTGTGGACTTATAAGGAGTACGATGATACTGAATGGGCTACCACTTCACTAGGATGCATTATGAACAACAGACTTTTCAGACTGAGGCTTCTGGGTGGTATCCAGTGGAGATATCAGATACCAGTGTGTAAAGCTGTGCAGTACTCATATCAGCCGTTACCTGTACCTCCTGAAAAGTTAGGTATACTTCTGAACTATGACCCGGAGTTAGATATTACTAATGGGCTGAGTAACTTTGATGAAGATACCTTGTATGACTTACGTAAAAGAAGGATACCTAAGTGTTATCTTAGAACTCAGATATCAGACAGGATTATTCTTCTGGATACGTTGGTGTCAGCTTACAGAAATAAGACTGGAGCCTTTGCAGATGAACAGTTTACTTTTACAACGAAGTCAATTGCGTTAGCCGAATCTGTTAAAGATCTTGTTGACGGGCTTGGCGGTCTGGCTCATGTTCCTGTGGAGAGGAAATCTAAAAAGACTTCTGAAGTTTTTTATGATGTTGTTATAGGCTTTGGGAATGAATACACAAAGAGGTATATAACAAGTGTTGTAAAGAATGGTCTTGAAGAATGTCAGTGTATTCTTGTTGACAATAATACTCACCTGTATATAACTAAAGATCATATAGTTACCCACAATACTTCAGCAGCTATAACCTATATGAATCAGCACCCAAGTGAAAAATACATATATGTCACACCGTATTTAAATGAGGCAAAGAGAATAAAAGAAAAATGTCCGAATCTTCATTTTATTGAACCTAATGCGAAGATACCTGATTTTGATTTCTCAAAGCTTACTCATTCTACTTCGCTGATCGAACAAGGAAGGAATATTACTACGACACATGCGGCTTTCAGAAATTATTCTCCAGAAATGCTAAGCATAATCAGAAAGCAGGGATACACTCTGTTTATAGATGAGAATCTGAGCATTCTTGAGGAAACCCCTTACAAAGCTACAGATCTTCAGCTGCTCGTTACTGGCGGATATCTTAAGGAAGAAGACGGACGTTTTTATAAACTTGATAAAGCATATGACGGCGAAGTATTGAGTAAGGTATTTAATTTGATGGAGTCGAGATATTTAATGAGGCTCGCAAATAACTCTGAAGATAATCAAGGAAACGACGATATACTTTTTTACTGGATGCTCCCACCTGATTTAATTGGGTCGTTCAAGAATGTATTTGTTTTAACCTATTTATTTGAGGGACAAGGTTTATATCATTTTTTTAATATCTATGATATCCCATATAAGAATATAGGTGTAAGGCGGTTTGGCAGTTCAACGTTTGCATTTTGTGACGGAGAAAGTTATAGACCTGAATATTTATCTCGTTTATCTGAAATGATAGATATTGTAGACAATCAGAAGTTAAATAAAATCGGAGATGCACCATATGCTTTGTCTATGAGCTGGTTCGAGAGAGAGGGTAAAAAAGGTGTAGCTCAGTTAAAAAATAATATAAATAATTTATTCAGAAATGTGTGGAAGAACTCTAATAAAGATAATAGACTATGGGGAACGTTTGCTTCTCCAAAAGATAAACTTAAAGGTAAGGGGTATACAAAAAATTATCTTGTATTTAATGCAAGAGCAACCAACCAGTATAAAGATACGAAATATCTGGTTTACGCTGTTAATTTGTTTGTAAACGTTAAAGAAAAGTTGTTCTACAAATTAAGAGGGGCTGAGATGAGTGATGATGTCTTTGCTCTCTCTACAATGATACAGTGGATATGGAGATCGGGAATCAGGGACGGTAAGAAGATACACATATATATACCTAGTCGCCGTATGAGACAGCTGTTAATTGACTGGATAAACAGTTTTGATTATGGCGAAGGTGGTGAGGAAAATGTGTAAAAGATGTAGTAACTGTATTTTTAATAATACGGATCAGTGCGAAAATTCATTAGAATGCACATCTTATTCTCCGATTATTGAAATAGTAAGCGACGAGGAAATATTTGATCTCGTTGAGGAAGGTCGTAAGGAATACAGAAAAGAATGGCAGAGATACATCTCTGACAATTTTTTTGAAAGCATCAACATAGATTTGAGGGCTTTATAATTTACGACAAAGGAGTGTTTACTATTAGCAAACAGTTATCATGTCAGAAATTTATATTTAAGATACATAGTAGTCGCCTTCGCAGGGAGAGATGGAAGCTCACTCTCCCTGTTGATGAGGCAAGGAGAAACGAAGAGATCATCTCGCTTGCAGACAGTCAGATACTTAGATGGATCGATGAGATTAATGGTGTTGAAGGTGCTGATGAAAAAGCTAAGGCTATTAAGTCTGAAATTAAAATGCTGAGAAAGGAACCTAACAGTGCTCAGGTGAGGAAAAGAATAAGGCAGCTTTATTCTGATTTGGACAAGCTTCAGTTCAAACCTGATTATATGTGTCTCATAATCGACAAGGATAAGGATTATCTGAGAGCTTGCAAAGGCTTTTCTATAAACGGTGTAAAGTATAAGAGACTGCTTGGTACTACAGGCGGCGTTAAGAATTCTACTATCGTATTCGTTTCAGAGAACGTTGTAGACGAGTTGAGGCGTCGCAACAATAATGATAGGGATATGACTAAGGAATTAGTTACGGCTAAGCTTGGGGCTTATATGGCTCTTAACTGCAGTGCTTCTGTACCGGTATCATTTCCAAAAGGAATACTTGTGGTAAATGATGCAGAGACGTCGTTCATGTCTGACTACATTTATCTGGCAAGTCAGGACGACGGAGAACCGCTTATGGAGTTTAAAGAGAATCAACAGATAACTATTAATGCTACAGACGGGTTTGGGTTAATGCTCCCCTGCCTTGCTGAACGGTGGAGTCAGGAGCTTGGGCTTGATTATGTCGCAAGCGGTATGTGTTCAAGATTTAGTTTCGAGAAAGGTATGGTTTTTACCTTTGACTTTCTGGATTTTGCTGATAAGGTGGCGGGCGGTAAGTATATAGTCAAGGACGCCTGGGGTAACGATGTTGATATTAGAAATGTTGAACTTATACTCACGACCTCTATGGTTAAGTTGTGGGATAGCTATAAGAGCTGCGAACATTATCTTGAATGTTCTATCAAAAATAAGTTTACATTCGCTGTAACTAAGACGTGTCCAAGGGAGTTAGAGAATGTTCGTAACTTAAACTATCAGTTCATACAGAGTTACGACTTGTCTTCTGAAGATATTGATGAGCTTATTAAACCTACAATGGATGAGATTAATGATGTGCTTAGTGGCGATTGGCGTAGGGCTACAATATTTCTCAAGGGGGCCGGTCTTAGCGAAGAGAACGTTGGTAGACTTGAAGACAATTATGCTAAGGCGTTAATGATTGATCAGAGAATGTTTAATGATCCATATATCCAGAGTAGTATATATCAGCTTATTAAGAACAGAATCAATAAGGCTAAGGTGGGTGTGCTTAAAGTTCATGGGAACTTCTCAATCGTATCTGGAGATCCATATCTTTTATGTCAGAGTATTTTTGGGTTAGAACTAACAGGGCTTTTAAAATCTGGAGAGATATATAGCAAGTATTGGTTTGATTCTGATGCTGAAAAGCTGGCTTGCTTCAGAGCTCCGATGACGACCCATGAGAATATCAAAATAATGAAACCTTGTAGGAGTAAGGAAGTCGCTTATTGGTATCAGTATATGAAGACATGTACTGTACTTAATGCTTGGGATATGACAATGCCCGCTTTGAATGGTCTGGACTACGATGGAGATATGGTGTTCTTGACAGACAATAATGTGCTAGTGAGAAAACACATAGACCTTCCGGCGATAATGTGTGCTCAAAAAAAAGCTGCTAAAACTATTCCTGCTGAAGAAGATTTTGTGACAGCAGATATTAATGCTTTTGGTAATGATATAGGTTCTATAACTAATAGAGCAACTAGCATGTTTGAGGTAAGGTCTGCGTTTGAAAAAGGAAGCAGAGAGTATGACGTACTCACATATCGTATTAGATGCGGGCAGCTTCTTCAGCAAGATGCGATAGACAAAGCTAAGGGTATCGTATCGAAGCCGATGCCTCGTGAGTGGTATGATTATCATGCAGTGAATAAGATTGAGGACGAAGAGGTGAGAAATTTTTATCGTTCTGTTGTTGCTGATAAGAAACCATACTTTATGAGATATATTTATCCAGCATTAATGTCGCAGTATAATACATACATAAAAAATACAGACAGAAACTCACTTATTGAATTTGGACAGACTGTGGCTGAACTTAAGGCTCACAGGTATGATGAACTTACAGAACGTCAAAAAGAGTTTTTAAGATTTTATGACCATAAGATGCCAGTCGGAGTGAATGACTGTGTAATGAATCGTATCTGTAGAAAGTTCGAGCAGGCGTTTGATGGGTTTGTAAAGAAGAGCAGCAAGGCGGCTGAGTTCGATTACACCATTATGAAGAGCGATGTTGAGTATTCTCCTAAGGCTTACAGAACTATTAAGGGTTTATGTGAGGGATATAATAAACGTCTAAGTAATTTTTCAGCATTTACTGATTATGAAAGAGTTGATGAGAGCGACGCCAAGGCAGGACTTGATAGGATAAACGAAGAATTTGTTGAAGAATGCACCAAGATATGTCCAAATCAAAAAGAGCTTTGCAATATTATGTTAGATATATATTATTCGAAAAGTTTGACTAAGAGATTTGTCTGGAGCGTATGCGGTTCAGAAATAATTAATAATCTGCTTATAGCAAATGATAACACTATCTCCTATCCTACCCTTTGTGATTCTGGAGAAGTAGAGTATGGTGGTAACAGATTTACTATTGAAACCAAGAAACTGGAGGTGTTCGAATGAGTGTGGTATTAAATGAATATGCGTGGGCTGAAGAGGCTATCAGAACAAGAACTCTTGGCAAGAAACCTTCAGAGACTTTAGGAAGGATCGCCAAGTATTATATAAGCCGAGGTTCATCCAAAAAAGAAACAAGAAAGTTGCTTGAAACTTTTCTTCGTTCATGCGACCCGACCATTTCAATTCCGAAATGGTCGAACGTCCTTGACTATTCTGTAAGCAAAGCAATTAAGTACGGAATAATAGATATCGATAGTGTTGACGTAACGGATGAGGAAATGAAAGTTATTGATTCAATAGACGGCAGACAGACAAGGCGTTTAGCCTTTGCTCTTCTTTGTTTAGCAAAGTACTGGGATGCTGTTAATCCGACGTGTGACCATTGGGTCATAAATAAAGATAGTGAGATAATGAGCTTGGCTAATATCAACACATCCCTTAAAAGACAAAGTGCTATGTATAAGGAACTTAATGACTTGGGTTTAGTCCAGTTCTCTAAAAAGGTTGATAACACTAGTACAAGAGTGTGTTTCGTTAAACCAGGCAATGTGGTAATGAAACTCTGTGATTTTAGAGATTTAGGTTATCAGTATCTTATGTATCATGGTGAACCATATTATTGTTGTGAAAGCTGCGGAGTGATTATGAAAAAGAAGTCTTCAAAAATGGGTAGACGAGTAAAGTATTGTCCTGAGTGTGCTTCTGAAATAAGAATGAAACAGAATATTGAGTCAGCTATGAAGTGTAGAAGTTATAACAAATAGTCTTATAGTGTAACAGTTGGAAAAAAGTACAGGGCTCTTCCCACGTAAATACGTGAGTTAGAGCCCTCGTGATGAAATCCTTATTATGATAGTATATATCACTTTTATTTATATGATTTGAAGAAAGAAAGGAAGATCTTAATGATCGCAATAACAAAAGACGAAAAGACAGCAATTAATAAAAGATTCCCAAGAGCACATATCGTGCGCACAATGAAGCAGAAGTCAAAGAGACATCGCTACTATTGTGAAGAGACTGAACATGTAATGTCGTTCCTTGAAGACCTTAGAAACGGAAGAGGTGTTGAACGTGCTACTTGATAAGCAGCATAATGAGACAGAGTTTCAGTATCACAAGAGATTAGTCTACGGAAAACTAATTGATAAAAGTTTATCAGAGTATGATTATACTACCCTGTCCAAATATCTTTATGGAAAGGGTTATGCGCCGGACGTTGCGAGAAGAATGTTCTACGGCAGCTGCAGAACATTAAAGCTTGTTGATGAATCTACATTGAAGAATGTTTCTAATGAAGATGTGATAAATGAAGTTGACGCCAAACTTCATGAACTCAAAAAAGAAACACAGAAATGCAGCGACCAAAGAAGAGAACTTAATAAGCTTCTGTCTGCCGAGGGAAGATTTGAACATCTTTGTGATTGCCTGATTGAATCAGCAAACAATTTAAACAAGACGGTTCCTCTTAAGTCAAATCCTGTCCAGATGTGCAAGTCTAATAAAGAAGCTGTGTTATTCTTTAGTGACTGGCATTATGGTATGACTACAGATAACTTTGTAAATTTCTACAACAAAGATATCTGCCAGAAAAGAGTGAGCTGGGTTGTTAATCGAGCAATGGAGAAGATAAGACTTAATGGCTGTCAGACACTTCATATTGTTGTACTTGGAGATTTAGTCCATGGAGCAATTCACACAAGTGCAAGAGTAGCTTCTGAAGAACTAGTGTGTGATCAGCTTATGCAGGTTTCAGAAATTCTCGCTCAAGCTATATTAAAACTGAGCGAATGTGTCATCGACACAAAAGTATACATAACTTATGGAAACCATGCAAGAGTTGTTCCAGATAAGAAAGATAATATTCACAGAGATAATTTTGAAAGACTTGTTCCGTGGTGGATTGAGCAGAGGCTGAAAATCAACAGTAACATCAAAGTTATACCAGACGATGGTAATGAGTTTGTTACAGTATGTGCTGGTAAATATGGTATCGTTGCTACTCATGGCGATCTTGATAATATGACAACTGCCGAACACACTATCTCTCCTCTTTTTAAAGAGTTTTTCAAAAATGCATATGATGTTGATCTCAAGGCTGTGGTGATGGGTGACAAACATCATTATGAGACAAGAGGCGGATTCGGAGTACGACCTTTTATTTGTGGTTCATTATGTGGCACAGATGATTATGCAAATAGTAAGAGACTTTACTCTGATGCGTCACAATTGTTATTGATACTGGATTCGGATTTTGGTATCGACGGCGAGTATGTAATCGAATGTTGAGAAAGGATGTGATTCTATGCCTCGCAAAACTATACGAAACTTAATCACTTCTCCTGAACTGCTGGCACAGATTAATCCAGAGAATCAACAACTCGTTGATGATTTTCTTAGCTATCTCCGTTCGATTCAAAGAAGTGAGACGACAATAGCAGGTTACTTGAACGACATTAATATAGCAATGGTATGGAACCTGCAATGTAATGGGAACAAACCTTTTGTTGATTGGACAAAGAGAAATGTGGTGGCTTATCAGAATTGGCTGCTTAATGATAATAAGAATTCTCCGGCAAGAGTAAAAAGGTTAAAGGCTTCCCTGTCATCAATGAGCAATTACATATGCAATGTTCTTGATGATGAGTTTCCTAATTTTAAAAATATAATAAACAAAGTTGAAAGTCCGGTTAATGCTCCAGTAAGAGAAAAGTCTATCTTTACCGAAGAACAGATTGATGAACTGCTTGAGCAATTAACAGAAAATAAAAGATATGACAAAGCTTGTGCCTTAGCACTCGCTTTGTATTCAGGAAGAAGAAAGGCTGAGTTACTTAGATTTAAAGTTTCTGATTTTGGCGAAGATCACCTTACATGCGGTGGAGCTTTATACAGAAGCGATCCTATAAAAACTAAAGGCCGTGGGATTCAGGGCAAAATGCTTGAGTGCTTTTGTTTGGCCAAGAAGTTCAAACCTTATTTCGATAGTTGGATGCAGTTTAGAAAAGAAAATGGTATTGAGAGTATTTGGCTGTTTCCTGACAGGGAGTGCCCGGAAGAACCTATGAAGATTACTACGCTTAATAGTTGGGCAGAAACTTTTAGCAGACAGATCGGAACTGATTTTTACTGGCATGCTATGAGACATATGACAGTAACAAACTTTAAAAGGTTTGGTATTCCGGATACGGTTATTCAGTCTTATATAGGCTGGTCGGATTTGTCTATGGTTTCTATTTACTCAGACCTTAAAGCTGATGAACAGCTTAGTATGTATTTTAACGAAGACGGTATGGTTAAACCAGAAACAAAAACACTTGCAGAAATTTAAATCTGCATGGATGAAAGGATGAAATTAAATGGATTTAAAGGAGCTAACTAGAACAATTGCTTCTAATATGAAAGAAAATGACATTCGAAAAACTATAAATGCAACAAGACATACTTTACATATTACTGATGATGAAGGAAACGTTGCCGACTTTGTGTTAAAGAAAAAAGAGTCAGCCGTGTTATTTACTATTCAAGATATTGATGCCGTGCTGAGATCTACTATTCAAGTTATTGAAAGTGCTCTCCAGAGAGGCGAAAGTATTAATGTAAGAGGTTTCGGAAATCTTGGTGTTAAATATCGAGAGCCTAGAAGGACAAAGGATATTGAAACGGGAGAATGGGTTGATGTTGCAGGAAGATTTGTTCCGAAGTTCACTTTTGGAAATGAATTAAGAAGAGCGGCAAGACTTTATGAAGATTCTTTAGATGATGGAAAGATTGTTACCAGAATAGACAGAGAGGGACTTGTTGCAGACGAAGAGTACGAAGATTAGGCGGTGATTAATTATGGCTATTGAAGCTGTGGTTGAAACTGCCATCTGTTCCAAATGCGGATTGAAGTATGGAAAAAGAAAGGGATACTTCCCTCCTAGTTTTTCTGAATTACATAAAGGTACTGGCACCATTCATATTTGCAGAACATGTCTTGATGATTTGTTTAATAAATATTTGGCTGAATGTGAGGATACTGCTTGTGCGGCTAGACAAGTGTGTAGGAAATTAGATATTTATTGGAGTAAACAAATATTTAATTCGATTATAAGAGAGACGTCAACAAGAACTGTAATGTCTTGTTACCTATCAAAGGCTAAGCAACCACAGTATGTTGGGAAAAGTTATGATGACACATTAAGAGAGGAAGGCCTTTTATGGTCATTTATGGAAGTACCTGAAGAGCCAGAGCCCGAACCAGAAGATGTAATTAATTTGGAAATTGAACCTGAGCCAGAACCTGTATTAGAGGTTGAAGAGATCCCTGAACCGATTGAAATTTCGGAACAGACAAAGATGTTCTTCGGTCCGGGTTATACTCCAGAGATGTATCAGGAACTCGAACAGAGATATGAATATTGGATGAGTGAGTTCCCTAATAATTATGAATTTGATATTGGCACGAAAGCTCTTATTAAACAGATTTGCTTTTTGGAACTGGATATTAATAGAGACAGAATGGAAGGAAAATCTGTTGATAAGCTTGTCAATTCACTTAATACACTTTTGGGAAGTGCTAACTTGAAGCCAACCCAAAGAAAGACAGATGCTGATGCTGAGAGTGAATTGATGAATACGCCGTTAGGCGTTTGGTTGTGGAAGTATGAAAACAAGAGGCCTCTTCCAGAAGTGGATAAGGATTTACAGGATGTAAATAAAATCAAGAAATATGTATTTACATGGATGGGGCATGTAGCTAAGATGCTTGGCTTGAAGAATACTTATACAAGATTGTATGAGGAAGAAGTCGAGAGGTTGCGTGTCGAGAAACCAGAGTATGTAGATGAAGATGATGAAACATTACTTATCGATTCTTATTCTGAAGATGGCGGTGATACGTCATGACGAGAAAAGAGAAGGTAATGGAAGGTGCGGCTTATTGGGGGGCGTACTATAGACAAAATATTGACAAGTTTGTTGAGGATTATTTGCATGTAAGGTTAAAGAAATTTCAAAGAATATTGCTTAACATGATGTTTTGGTCAACAATATTTGTCTTGATAGCTTGTCGTGGTTTGGGCAAGACGTTTATAAGTGCTATATATTGTGTAGTAAGATGTACGTTATATCCGGGTACTAAAATTTGCATAGCATCAGGTACTCGAGGTCAGGCTTAACATTTAGGTCGCTTTCGCAGTAATGCGATTGAAAAACAATCCGTCTAATTGCTGGAAGTTCCTTAGAGCTGTATTAACTACAACATAGATTTGAAACATAGTCAAGTGTGAATGTATAACAATAATACAGATTGGATAATCAGCAGCGAAGCTCCGAACAGGAGAACGTTCAACGACTATCCCAATAGTGGGAGTAGGATGCAAGCGCATTCGAAACGGCGGACATCCTTATCGGATGAAGATATAGTCTAGTAGTTATTGAAAAATAACATCAGTTAGCGACTGAATTAATTACATTTATTTGAGGAGAATTTTTTATGGCGAGTAAAAATCTGCCGGATTTAACTGGAAAAGTATTTGGAAGATTAACGGTATTAGGTCAAGACGGCAAAGATAAAGGTGGTAAACGTTTATGGAAATGTAAGTGTGAATGTGGTGGCTATACTACAACCACAACGTACTGTTTGAAAAGCGGTCACACCAAATCTTGCGGATGTTATAACAAACAAAGAATAAGTGAGTGCTCACTTAATGATTTAACAGGCAAAACATTTGGGAGATTAACAGTAGAGTATAGAACGGACGATTATGTTTCGCCTTCGGGAAGACATCTTGTTAAATGGCATTGTATCTGTGAATGCGGAAATACAACCGACGTCACAGCTTGTCAGCTAAGTACCGGAGATACTATGTCATGTGGGTGTTTAAAAATAGATAAATTTATAGAATCTCATACAACGCACGGAGGAAGCCAAGATCGACTTTACAAAGTTTATCACAATATGATTAACAGATGTTACAACGAAAACTCTGATGATTACAAATACTATGGAGGTCGTGGTATTACGATATGTAATGAATGGAAAAATAATTATCCTGAATTCAAGGAATGGGCTTATAGTAATGGATATGATGATAAAGCGGAGCCTGGGAAATGCACGATAGATAGAATTGATGTAAATGGTGACTATTCCCCAAATAATTGCAGATGGGTTGATATGGCAACCCAGTCTCGCAACAGAAGAAATGTAATTAACAAAAATTAACGATAAATGTTCTCGAGAAAATAATGCTTGAGCTTAAGCCTATTTCGGCAGAGCTACGAGCGGAGATAAACGAAAAGGAATCTAAGATAAATGGTACCAATGCTCAAATAGTATTTAAGAATACAAGCGTAATTAAAGTTGTTACTGCGTCAGACAGTTCTCGTGGTAACAGATGTAATGTTTTGCTTTTGGATGAGTACAGACTTATTTCAAAAGATACTATCGACACAATTCTTCGTAAGTTTTTAACTCTTAGGCGAATGCCTCGATACGAGGAACTTACAGAAGAAGAAAGAAAGGCTGAGTATAATAAGGAAAAGAACCTTACAATTTATCTCAGTTCGGCTTAATAAGTAGGTCGCCCTTGTAGTAATATAAGGTGAATAAACCCATTGAATTGCTGGGAAGTTTTTAATTATATTAACCACAACGTAGATATGAAAAATGGTCAAGCGTGAAGGTTTGAGAATAATATAATTGGATAATCAGCAGCGAAGCTCCGAATAGGAGAACGTTCAGAGACTATCTCGAAAGAGAGTAGGCAAATATGCCGAAGCGGTGGGCTCCATAAATTATATGGATGAAGATATAGTCCAAGTAATGTACTTTAAAGACCATTGGTCTTATCAAAAATGTGTCGATACTTTTAAAGCGATGATGGATGATAGCAGAAGACAATTCTTGTGCGGCTTCCCTTATCAGCTTTCAATACAAGAAGGTTTGCTTGACGCCGAAGCTGTCGCTGACGAAATGTCGGAAAGTGATTTTAGCGAAGTCAAGTGGAGCATAAACATTTCTGTGCTCTTTAAACTCATTGAACCTATATACCTAATAGGGGTGCTACTATGTAGTGCTAACAGGGAAACTCTAAGTGTTTTGCATATGACAACCCTGTGCCAAGACACATTGTGTGTAAGGTGCAACGACTATCTCGAAAGAGAGTACGTCAGAGATAGGTACTGACGGAAGCGGTGAGAACAATCAATGATTGTTATGATATAGTCTGATCTATTATGAAAGTAATAGTTAACAATTATAATACGGGAAATGGAGGGTATGTTCTATGGTTCTGGAGAAGATGCATTCTTTGACTTCTCCTCTATCTCGAAGAATCGTAGAATTAAATATCCTATGCTGCCTGAACGATTGGCTAATAAGTTATCTAATGCAGCTCAGGTAAAAATAACTCCGAAATCAAGCGGAGAATTAAGAATACTGTCTGCCGATATTGCGCTTATGTCAAGTAAGAAACACAACAACGACGCAACAGCCATATTCATTAATCAAATGAATACAACAAAGATAGGCAGATATGTAAGCAATATAGTTTATGCTGACACATATGAAGGTTTAAGAACTAATCAGCAAGCGTTAATAATTCGAAGAATGTATGACGAGTATGATTGCGATTATATTGTACTGGATACAAATGGTATGACGATGCCCCTCTGTATAGCGATATACAGTGTGAAGTGTGGAAGAAACGGGAACGCTGAGACGCCAACCCGAGTGGAAACTTATGTTTAAAAATATAGGCACACGCAACGCGTAGGAGATGAAACTGATTTCAGAATATAATTCTCCCAAGAGTCCGCACCAACTATCTTAGTTGAAAAGGTACGCTGAACTTGCAGGAATTGAACTGTAAGATCTGTAGGATAAAAAGCTTACAGGATAACAAATAAAGATCGGTCTTGGAATTTATGATGAACTTGCTCATGATATAGTAGACCCAGACACTGGAGAAATCTACCCTGCTCTGTCATGTTGTAATGACAAAACAATGGCAGATAGATGCACAGTTCCTGGTGCAGAAAAAGTTATATGGTCAGTTAAAGCCACAGCTCAGTTTAACTCTGACTGTGCTTTTTTATTACGTGAAGCTTTTAGAAGTGGACGTATACGATTGATCGCAACAGAGTATGACGCTGATGAATATCTCGCAGAGATAAAAGCTTATGCTTCCCTATCTCCATCCGAGAAACTTCAGATTAAACTTCCTTACATACAAACGACGTTGCTTATAGATGAACTTACAAAGCTTCAGCATGAAACAACTAATGGTAAAGTAAAGATATTTGAGAAGGCTGGTATGCGAAAGGATAGATACTCAAGCTTATCATACAACTATTATGTTGCAATACAATTAGAAAATAAAGTTAGTAAAAAATCAAACAACAGTTTAGGTGAAAACGACTGGTATGTTATTAAACCTCCGAGTGGGAGTCGAAAGGCGGTGAGAGGCACAAATGGCTACGCCCAAAACAGAACGTGGTGGTAAACGAACACCTTCAAAAGAAGTAGTAAAAGAGAAAAAGGAAGCAGAAGGTATTGTTTCTATTACTGATAAGTTTGCTATACTGAATAGACTTATCACAAGAAACTTAAACAATAATATAAACAAACCAATTTTTGCCTTATATTCAAAGGATGACATCACTCGTTTTATTTCTAATCCTTATACATATGAAAAAGAATTAAGAAAGGCTGTCATTTATTTATATGGCGCAAGTCCACATTTCTATAGACTTATAGAATATTTTGTTGGGCTGTCAGATTTAGCTTATGTTGTGTCCCCGTACAGAATAGACCCAGCTACGGCTAATCAGAAAACAATAAATAGAAATTACAGAAGAGTGTTGAATACACTTTCTGCAATGAGTATAAAGACTCAGTTCCCTAAGATACTTAAAGTGTGTCTTAGGGAAGATGTGTTTTATGGGACATTGTGGATTACTCCTGACAATATCACAGTACAGAGATTGCCAAGTGATTATTGCTCAATCTCTTCAATTGAAGGAAATGTCCTTAATGTCACATTTGACTTTTCATATTTTGATTCAAGATTAAATCTTCTTGACTACTACCCTGCTGAGTTTAAGACAAAGTATAACATGTACAAGAAGAACAAGACAATTAGATGGATTGAACTTGATGCTCCAAATTCATTCTGCATTAAATGCAATAATGATATTTTAGATTATGCTCTTCCTCCGTTTATAGGTTTACTTCGTGATATATATGACCTTGAAGATTATAAACTTATGAAGCTTTCAAAGACTGCATTAGAGAATTATGCAATGCTTGCTATGAAACTTCCTATGGACGATGAGGGTAATTGGCTTATTGATGGTGATAAGGCTAAGGACTTCTGGAGTAATCTTGATGCTGTACTTCCTGAAGAGGTTGGCTCAGTGCTAACTCCGATGGATA
Source organism: archaeon (assembly GCA_024399155.1). Taxonomy (GTDB): domain Archaea; phylum Thermoplasmatota; class Thermoplasmata; order Methanomassiliicoccales; family Methanomethylophilaceae; genus Methanarcanum. The sequence goes on from JAKSHX010000001.1 coordinate 18,166, forward strand.
TTGATAAGATAAGCTTTGAAAAGTCAAACACAGGTGATACCAATACAATAGCAGATGCTGAACAAAACCTGTTCACTGCAGCTGGCGTAAGCTCGTTGCTCTTTAATAATGATAGGGCAAGCGCAAATGCCTTGCTGCTTTCAATCAAAGCAGACCAGGCTATTACATTTGGTATCGTAAAGAGTATTGAAGATATGGTTAATAGATTTATACAGCATCAAGGATATGGAAAGAACTTCAAAGTAACATTCCTTGACACAAGTCCTTTCAACAGAAAGGAAGCTGGAGATCAATATCTCAAGGCTGCTCAGTATGGTTTACCTACTGTTATGATGTATGGTTCTTCTCAGGGATTAGGTCAGTCAGAATTCGACACTATGAATTTCTTAGAGAATACTGTACTTGGATTAAAAGAAAATCTTATTCCTCTTGCTAGTTCAAATACAATGAGCAGCAAGGATTCTGAAGCTCCTACTGATGAAGGTGGCAGACCGCAAAAAGATATGTCTGAACTTACAGACAGTGGTGAGCAGAGTTCAGAAGATAAAGATGATTGGGGGTAATATATAATGTTTATTTATGTTTTTAGTATTGAAGACAGAGATAAGCTATTAGCTAAAAATTACACTCTCTTAAAATCAGATGAATCAAATGGGATTTTCATTTTTGAAAACAGCAATCAACTTACTTTTGGAGAAACAGATATAGAAAAATATGTATTCTCTGATACATTAACATTCTAAGGAAGGAGGTGTAGACTGTGGAAAAAGTAAATATTAAATGTGATTTCTCCACTTCTGCTATCTCCGACATCAGAGATATTAACTCTTCATTTGCAAGAGCGAGACTTAAGGTAATGTATCTTGGAGCAAACAGAAACAGAACATTCTTTTCTAGGGATGCTGTTCAGAGAGCACTTCCCTCTTTAAGAAATGTCCCCGTTGTTTGTAACTGGAATTATGAAGAAGGTACAATCGGCGGACATGACATGGATGTGGTTACAGATTCAGAAGGTCGAATGAGACTAATGAATATGACAGACCCGTGTGGTGTTGTTCCAGATCATGCTAAGTTTAGTTTTGTCACAGAGGTTGATGAGAGCGGCGTAGGTCATGAGTACCTCGTTGTTGATGACATTATTCTCTGGAAAAGACAAGATGTATTCAATCACATAAGGAATGATTTAGACGGAAAGGTTGATCATTCTATGGAAGTTAATATCTTTGATAAAGGTGTTAATCCAGAAGGACTAATTGATATTTCAAATTTTGAGTTCACCGCACTTTGTTTGCTGGAACGAGACGCTCCATGTTTCGAAGGTAGTGAACTTGAATTATATTCGGCTAATAATAACGCCGAAAGGTTTAAAGCTAAGTTTGAGCAAATGCTCGACGAGCTTAAGGAAATTACACCGGATACCTCTAATGAGGTTGACAATAAAATCTCGGTGGAAGGAGGAGACAAAAACTTGGAAGAGAAAATTGAATTAATCGCTAAGTATGGACTCAAGCCGGAAGAACTTGACTTTGCCATCGAGGATGTCACCGTAGAGGAACTTGATGAAAAGCTTAAGAGTTATTCTGCTGAAGAGCCAGCAACAAATGGTGATGCTGTATCAGAAGACGCTCCTACTGAAGATTCAGAAGATGCTCCTGCAGAACCTGCAGAGCCAGCTGCTGAACCAGTAGTTGAAGATGCTCCTGTCGCTGAACCAGTTGCAGAAGAGACATATGCTCTCGAACAGGGTTTCAAGTCAGAACTTTGCAGAGTACTTGAAACTGAAAAAGTAACATACGAATGGGGTTCAGTGCCTCGTTATTGCTATGTTGACTATGACAAGGAAGCTAGTCAGGTATACGCTTGGGATGAAAACGATTGGCTGCTTTACGGTTTTAATTACACAGTAGACGGAGATGTTCCTGTTATTGATTTTGCTTCAAAAGCAAGAAAGAAATTTGCTATTGTGGATTTCGAAGGCGAACAGAATAGTCCGTTTGCAGAAGTATATTCTCAGATGAATGAGAAGATTAAAGCTGATGCAGAGGCAAATGAAAAGTATTCAGCAATGGAAACAGAATTAAATGAACTTCGTGAATACAAGTCTAATGTTGAGTTAGCTACAACTAACAAGGCTAAGGAAAACATCCTTGGTATGTTTACTGATCTTCAGGGCGAAGAAGCATTTGAAGCTCTTAGTGCTGATATGGACAAGTATGACCTTGAGACTCTTGAAGAAAAGTGTTACGCAATCAGAGGCAGAATGGGTGCTACTAAGTATTCACTCGAATCAAAAGCACCGAAGACAATCATTGACAAAGTAATACCTGAAGATAATTCAGCTGATCCGTATGGCGGAATTATTCAGAAATACAACAATTAATTTAAAGGAGGATAACAATATGAAGAATTATGCAGTAATTCGTACAGACAAAATGTTTGGTACTGATAATCGTACAGGTCTGTACTCAGTAAAATATTTTGATTCTACAGATAAGGCAGCAGAACTTGAAAACGGTTGCGTTGTTAAGCTCGGCGCACTTATCGACAAGACAGTAAAGACAGGTTCAACTACATCTACAGTAACATCAAGAGAAATCTACAAGGCTACTGATGTTAAGGCTGATACAAAGCTCACAGAAGTTGTAATCGTAGCAGCTCCAGAAGTTGAATATGATGAAAGAATTCGTGACCTTGATGATTACATCAACAAGGCAGACGTTGCTGCAAGAGCATACACACTTTCAGTTGGTTGCATGTTTGGTCTTACAGAACAGGGCTTTACAGCAAAGCCAGCTAAGGGCAACATAATTGAACTTGCTGCAGGCAACAAGCTTAAGCCAGTAGCTTCAGCAACAAGTGGTTCAACAACAGTTGGCGTTGTTGATGCAGTAGAAAAAGTAGGCCGTTATACATACTACGTTGTTAGAGTAACAGGCTAATGGATTACATTGGAAGGAGGAATTTAAAATGGCAGATACAATCAATACAATGAATGATCTCGAAAACCTTGTTAAGCTCGCAGTTGATGCACACAAGGGTTGCGTAGAAAAATATTCAGCAAAGGATAGTCAGGAAACACTTAGAAAGGCTCTCATCGAAGCTAACGGTGGCAGCACAGTTCTTAACTACAGAGCAATTAGAGATGGCAAGTGCCCAGGTCTCTTTACACTTATCGAAGAAATCCTTGATAAGACAACAATGGATGGTCTTCAGGGTAACGAATTCTTCAACACATTCGTTGAATATCGTAATGTAGCTGAAGGAGATAAGAATGTATTCGTTCTCCCAGATACAACACTCTTTACAGTTGATGAATCAGCAGATGGCACACAGGCTATCCGTCGTCAGAGACTTTCAGGTTCAGAAGAAATCTCTATCCCTACAACTCTCAAGACAGTAAGAATTTACGAAGAGCTCAACAGAGTACTCTCAGGCAGAGTTGACTTCAACGAAATGATCAACAAGGTTGCTCAGTCATTCCAGAAGAAGATTATGGATGACATCTTTACAGTATGGTCAAATCTTACAGCAGCTAACTTCCGTGATGCAGCTTACTTCTCAACAGTAGGTTCATACAACGAAGATGCTCTCCTCGACCTTATCGCACACGTAGAAGCTGCAGCTGGTTCAGGTCAGGCTATCATCCTCGGCACAAAGAAGGCTCTTAGAAGACTCAACCCTTCTAACATTTCAGACCTTGCTAAGAATGACCTTTACAATACTGGATACATGGGCAAGTTCTTCGGTACACCAGTAGTTGCTATTCCACAGCGTCATGCTGTAGGTTCAACAGACTTCCTCATGAACGACGACGTTCTTACAATCGTTGTTGGTGATGCTGGCAAGCCAATCAAACTCGTTAAGGAAGGCAACCCAATTATGTTCATGCGTGACCCTGCTGAAAACATGGATCTCACACAGGAATATTTCTATGGCGAAAAGTACGGTCTCGGTTTCGTATTCGCTGGTAATGAAAATACAGGTATTGGTCATTACGAAATTGCTTAATCGATAAATTATTTTATTATCCCGGACGAGTTATCTTGTCTGGGATAATTTGAAAGAAAGGATATAAAAATGAACGAGGCAAAGACTACAACAAATAGAAAGAAAAAGGCTCCTGCAAAGGAAGTTGCTAAGCCAAAGGAGATAATTGAAGAAGTTACTGTAGTAAAGGGCTCTTCTATTATTGTCCCTGAAATTGAATCTAATATCCCTAAGAACGTTGACACTAATCAGTACATTACAGTTCGTAATGGACATCATGGTGTGCTTGTTTATACATCAAACAGAACTGGCGAAAACTATCGCTGGGACGATTATGGTGATGAACAGGAAATGCAGCTTAGAGAATTAAGAGATGCAAAGAACTCAAGCAAGAAGATGTTTCTTAACAACTGGTTTCTTTTTGACAAAGAAGATGACTGGGTAATTGATTATCTTGGAGTTAGGAATTACTACAAGAACGCAATTGGTTATGGAGAGTTTGATGCAATTTTCCAGAAGTCTCCAGACGAACTCAAAGCTATGATTGCTGAGATGTCTGAAGGACAGAAGAATGCTGTATGCCATAGAGCAAAGCAGCTTATTTTTGATGGAGAAATCGATTCAAGAAAGTGTATTGCAGCTCTTGAGGAAGCTCTTAATGTTGAGTTATCTGACTAATAAGGAGGTGCGTAATGGTAATCCTTTACGATCAATTCACCGAGGCGTTCCTCTTTAAGATTAAAGAGTATGATTTCTTGGATATGCCTGAAGAGGACAGGATAAATATCATCGATGGATTTATGATGAGAGCATTTACTGAATTTAACAAGATTCTTAAGAGACGTCAGTATAACTTTCCTGCTGTTAAAGATGATACGCTTAGACAGTTTGACTTCAGTAATGAAGAAGAATTTGTATTAGAACAGCTTGAAGAAGATATTGACGAAATTGTAAACATCATATCTGATGGTATGGTTCTGCAATGGCTCAAGCCATTCCTTAATAATCAGGAACTTCTTGAGAATGCTCTTAATACTCGTGATTTTACAACATACTCCCCTGCTGAATTATTAAAGCAAGTTAAGGGAGCTTATCAACACACTAGAAAAGAATACAATCAGTTTATCAGAGAGTTTTCTTATAATCATATGGATTTGGGGGAACTGCATTTATGATAATCTTAAATATTTCTGATGGTGTAGAAGTTGATGCTGCACTTATAAAAAATTATTTCAGTGCGTTAGTAAATTGTGTTTTTAAAATACTACCTATGAAAGAAAATAAAGAAGAGTCTCTTAATGCTTATATGAGAAGTCTTCAAATGGAAATGGTAGGATGCAAAGAACTTGTTGGTGCTATCAATAACGACTCTATGTATCTTTCACTTTTATCCATGTTGCAGTATCAAATCGATAATCCTAATTGCCCTGTAAATGATACTCGCCGAGAGGTGTTCAAAGCAATAGCTATATGTAATAAGCTTAAAGCTCGATATACTGAGGAGGCGAATTAATATGGGTTTATGGGATGTATATGAAAGTCGTGCTAATGCTCACGGCAGAACAAGAAGACAGGCAGAGTTAAGAAAAGAACAACACAGGCTTTTCAAACAAGACAAAGATACTCTCTCCTATCACGAAGCTATTGTAGATGGAGAGACGAGAAATGTTGTCATAATAAACTCTGATAACCTGAATGAAAAGAAAATGATCTCACTTCCGGGTGAAGATTTTGATTGCGGTACTCTGGTTGAGTGGATGGATAACCATTGGCTTATAACAGAGAAAGACGCTAATAATGAGGTATATACTAAAGTTAAATTACTTCAGTGCGATTATTTACTGAAGTGGGTTGACGACAATGATGTGATTCACGAACAGTGGTGTGTAGTAGAAGACGGAACGAAATTGAGTCATCAGTTTCCGCATAGCGAAAGCTGTGTGAAAAAATACCTATTGAATTGCTGGAAATTCCTAAAGCGGTATGTACTACAACGTAGTCATGAAATATGGACAGGCGTGATAGTTACGAAAGTAAAAAGAAACATACTGATGGTGCAGGGTTAAATCCTAAACACTGATGAATGGATAATCAGCAGCCAAGCCTCGAATAGAGGAAGGTTCAACGACCATCCCTTTATGGGAGTAGGACAACAAGCGATTGGTTGTTCGAAGTGGTAGGCGTCCTTTTTGAGACGATGATATGGTCTACTCTTTATAGAAATGTAAAGGACTAAATGTCGGAGGGACTAGCGATCCTATTTGTACTAATTGAGAATTTAAGGAGTGTTTTATTGTGGGCAAAAAAGCTATTGATTTAACAGGAATGATTTTTGGAAGACTTAAAGTAGTTAAGAGAGACGCTAATGATTCACACGGGACAGCAAGATGGCTGTGTTTATGTGAGTGTGGAAATGAAAAGGTTATTAGAGGCGACAAACTAAGAACTGGAGAAATTATGTCTTGTGGCTGCTATCAGAATGAATGTAGAAAAAGTAACGATAGAAAAGCTAAAATAGCTAAGGCAAATACAAAGCATGGCTTAAGTAATACAAGATTGTATTATGTTTATGATAATATGATTAAACGTTGTTACGATATTAATAATGTAAAATATAAAAATTACGGACAAAGGGGTGTTACTGTGTGTGATGAGTGGAAGCTTGATAGAGGATCTTTTTATGAATGGGCTATTAATTCTGGTTATCAAGATGGATTAACTATTGATAGAGTTGATGTTAATAAAGGATACTCGCCTGATAATTGTAGGTGGGCAACTCCTAAGGTTCAGGCAAACAATAAAACAAACAATAATTATATAACATACAATAATGAAACAAGAACGGTTGCTGAATGGGCTGATATTACAAATATTCCATATGGCACATTATGGAGAAGAAAAAATAGTGGCTGGAGCGATTGTGATATTATTTCAAAGTAAATTAGTACATAATTCTAAAACTAAGGATCTTACTGGTGAGTACGAAGATCGAAACTTCGTAGTGTCACGAGGAGACTCACGTATTGCCATTACAATTGGCAGAAATGAACATACTGCAAAGTTCGGAAGGAATCATCGTTTTATAGTTGACGATCCAGATTCAGAAATAAAAATGGCGTTCCTATTAACCAAACCATTAAAGATAGGACATACATATAATAACAAAGGTATTTTTTCGTTTGTTCTTCAAGAAGTTGTTACAACAGATAATGATAATCTTGAGCTTGGAATTGCTGACTATTATAAGCACTTTCCTAAACCTGATAATGTACCGGATTATGGCGGAAATCCAGGGATGTCTGGTGGTACTACAAGTACTGGAAAGAAGGTGTGGCTATAATGCAGTTACGAGATTTATTTGATTATAAAAATCAATTAATGCAAGATATACTCACAAACGAGAAACTAGTTCAAATGATTGATAGAACTATCCCGTTTAGTGAAGCTACATCATTAGCCTATAAAAATGTTTTCCCTTATGAATACATTCCTGACACAGCTAATCATGGGGTTACATATGTTTGTTATGACATAGATGTTCTTGAAGTTATCAATAAAACATTTCTTAATCCAATTATTCATGTTTGGGTTTTTACTCACAGAACAAATATGAGATTACCAGAGGGTGGATTGCTTATTGATGAGTTCTGTGCGGAATTGTGCGATACAATTAATGGTAGTAGAATGTACGGGATGGGTGAATTAGATCTTGTATCAGTTAGAAGATTTGCACCGATGACTGACTTTCAGGGTAAATGTATAACCTTTAAAGCAACAGAAGTTAATAGGTATCATACCCCACTTAAGCCTGTTCCTAATAATCGCAAGGAGTGATTTGGATGCCAACCTTAAGTTTGTTATATAACAGAGAATATGCTGTTAATGACGATATTCATGTTGTTATCCCGACTGTAGGACAAATCTTAGAAGACGAGGATTCGTATTATGGAATGATTACCACATTTACTGCTATGCCAATTGATTTCATGGTTCAGTTAGATGAGTTAGGAATTGATTTTACAGAAATATCAGATTACGATTTGTTTTTAATTCTTTTTAATGGACTTAAAGGGCAAAAGACGAATCTTTTATTTAAAGATTTAGATATTGATAAATTTCAATTAACTCAGAATCAACAAACTGGCGATTTGTTTTTAATAAATGCCGAAGACCATATAATGATTGATCGAAGGGTTTATGGACAAATATCTGCTGTGTTTAGAAAAGTACATCACATAGAACGTAACAGGCGTAAACCTGCTAATGATGATGCTAAAAAATATATGTTGCAAAGAGCTAAAGAAAAACAGCGAAGAAATAAAAATCGAAAAGTTGAATCTCAACTAGAATCTCTTATTGTCGCAATGGTAAATGCGCCGGAGTTTAAATATGATTATGATGGTGCAAAGAATTTATCTATCTTTCAATTCAATGAAAGCGTTAGACAGATAATAAAGAGAGTTGATTATAATAACCGAATGTTCGGAGTTTACTCTGGAACTATAAATGCAAAAGAAATGAGTCAGGATGATTTAACCTGGCTTACTCACAAATAATCTACAAGGAGGAATATACAATGGTAAATGTTAACGATCTTACTATTACAAGTCTTGAAACAATAACAGCTTTTGATGTTGCTACTGGCGACTATAAGTTCACACTTGATGAACTTCAGAATGCAACTATCGCTCAGGGTCAGGAAGTTACAGATATCACTGGTAAGGGTGGAAGAAAACTTTCATCTCTTAAGAAGAATAAAACAGTTACAATCAGTGGTTCAAACGGTCTTATTTCAGGTGGTCTTCTTGAAGTACAGACAGGTGGAGAATTTGAAAACAAGGTTACAGAAGTTCTTTGGACAGATTATCTTGTTGTAAATTCACAGGCTGCTTCAACATCATATAAGGCTATCGGTACAGCTGGTGCTGAAATCGAAGCTCTTACAGTTAAGAACGCAGACGGAACACTTAGCAATGATCTTGTTCAGGCAGAAGCTGCAGGCGAAGGAAAGTTCGCATATAATCCTGAAACAAAGGCTCTCTCATTCAACACAGATATCGTTGATGGAACTGAAATTATTGTTTCATATAAGAGAAAGATTAAGGCTGACGTACTTACAAACATGTCAGATACATATTCTGGTAAGTGTACACTTTATATTGATGCTTTTGCTGAAGATAAATGTGCAAGAGTATATCGTGTTCAGTTCTTTATTCCAAAGGCTGACTTCTCAGGCGAATTCTCAATCGAGCTTGGCGACAATCAGGCTGTTCATTCATTTGAAACTCAGTCACTTGCTGGTGCATGTGGTTCAGGTAATGTATCAAGCCTTCTTTGGACATATACAGTATTCGGTGCTGAAGCTGCTGATGTTACTGCATAATTGAGGTGATATCATGGCTAAAGCAACAAAGATATGTAAAGTCTGTGGCGTTGAGTATGAGTATTGTCATACATTCAGACGTGATACCATATTCAGATGGCAGGATGTTGCTTGTTGTGTAGAACATGGTAATCAATATTTTGCAGCAATTGCAACATCTCGTGAAGAGGTTGCAGCTGTAAAAGATGAACCTGTTATGGAAGAAAATGAAATTCTTGAAGATAATAATTCAGAAGAGGATATTGTTCCTGTTGAACAGGTTGCTGAATTTACAGTGTTTAAAAATAAGAAATCACGTAAATGATATTTTTTATAGCTGCATCGTTTTTGATGCAGCTATTTTTTCAAAGAGAGGAACACAATGAAAAAGAATAAAACGCTCTCTCTTGTCATTGATAACGAAGTATTGCTACAATACAATCAATATTATTTTAGCATACATACTAAAGCAAAAAAAGAACCTATTCCCCACCCTTATCATGAGTCAATTAATGTATGGATGATTATGCGAAGACCTATGATGAACTCGCTAAAACAAAAGTGGAAAGATTTTATCAAGTGGTTAGTTGAGATTCAAGGTTATTCTAACCTACGTATTGAGAAATGCGAAATAGAACAGACGGTATATTATCCGAACAACAGACGACATGATATTGACAATACTGTTCCTAAGTTTATATTAGACGGTCTTGTGGAAAGTGGAATGATTGTAGATGATGATCATTTACATATTACTAAATTAATATTATCTTGTGGAATTGATACGATCAATCCCAGAACAGAAATAAAAATAAAAATTAACAATGAACGAAAGGATGATTAATCATGGCAAGAACAAAAAAGACAGAGACTAAAAATACAATTAATGAGGTAATCAATAAGATTAAACCTGAGATGAAAGTTATTGAATGGAATGGTATCTCAATAACAGTAAAATCATTTTTAAATGTTGCAGAACTAACTAAATTATCATATTCAGCAACTGATATTTGTTTTACTTCAGATGAAACATATTTACCAGAAGTATACGATTTTGCAATTGCAATAACAACAATTAATGTGTATACAGATTTAGTAGTACCTGAATCAGTAGAAGATCAGTATAAGTTAATAACTCAGACCGATCTTCTTGATAAGATTATTGAATGTATAGATATAAAACAATATGAGAAAATTATTAAAGCGATTGAAGAAAAAATCGATTATAGAATTGAGACAAATATTAACCTTATGAGAAAACAGGCTAAGGAAATATTTGAATCAGCCAATAGCCTTTATACACAAATTAAAGATGTATTCGCAGATATTAATCCTGAAGAATTTAAAGGAATGATTTCTGCATTTGCTAATGGCGGTGTTGATGAAACAAAGATCTTAAAGGCTTATATGGATAATCAACCAAAAGAATAAATAATAAGGTGGTGATATGGTGTGCGTATAAATATGAGTTCTATAATGGATAAAGTTAATGCTTATGCTGATTCTAAATCAGGAGCAGAAAAGAAAAGTAATTGTATAAATGAATATGTTCAAAACGGTGTTAGAACTACAAAATCTGGCGGCACTATAATCACCTTAGACGAAATGGTTGAATTGGCTGATTTTTTAATTTTTAAGATTATTGTAAATACATCAGGTATAATTCCCGGTGATGTAAGGAATCTTATTATCGAAGATTTGTGTGTTATGCAGTCCCCTATTTATATGGGTAAAAACGAAAACGGCATAGACATGTATGAACTTGGTATAGGGTTTAAAAATCCAGCCAGATTAAGAAGAGCGTCATTAAGTACCCGTCCTTATTACCAAGGGACGGATCCTTCTATAATGACAAGCTTTACTGGTAATGGAATTGATAATATCGTTTCCCTTTTTGATACTGGATATAGTACGGATGTTAGAAAGTTTGGTTATTGGAATCCTTATGAAACAGATACTATTGTACATACTGCTAATAGATTGAGCAGAGAACCATTAGGATTTATAGAGAGTTCTATTATCGAATTTAATAACAGTATTGGTAAGCGTTATGGATGTACAGCATATATCTCTGCTGATGATGATTATTACTTCCGTATATTACCTAGCCCGTTTTAAGGGGTTGTGTTTTAACCCCTCTTTTTAATTATAGTTTATAAAGGATGGTGGTTGAACATGGCATCAGAACAGGATATATCGTTAGTTTTTGGTGTACAGGTAGAAGGTTCTAGTGACGGCCCGGGTAGTATGAAACTGATTTCTGATCAGCTTAGTGCTATCGTAGATGCTATAAATAAAGAACCATTTAAAATAAAATTTGAAGCAGACCCTGCTTCTCTGGAAGCAATTAAGGTTAAGCTTCAAGAAATAACTAATTTAACTAGTAAGAAAATCACATGGTTTGATGTAGCAGAAGCAGGTGGAACTGGTTCTGCTAGTTATTATATAGATGACATAGTTAAGTCTTTAGGCAATATGGAAAGTACTATGAAGATGACTCTTGATTCGTCTACTCATAGTTTTGGAATATTCCAAGAACAATTAATCGAGGTTAATCGTTTATTGGATATTATCAGCAGAAAAGAACTTGAGGTATATAATAGCTACGGTGGTTATGGCGGTGGAATGACAAGTGATGAAGCCGCTGACTTAAGAAATATAGCTGCGAATATTCAGATGATGTACGAAAGTTTGAGCGAGCTCAAACAGATTTTAATTGATATCTCTACAATAATACAACAAATTAATGCTAAAGATTTTAATATAACCAATAAATTTTCTGTTGAAAAAATGGATAATGTTCGACGAGAATTAACTCTGCAAAGAGAAGAAATGATTGAGCTTTATAATGTTACAGAACGTTATTCTAAAGTCTTTCAGGATGTGGTTGGATCAAAAGGATCTAATGGCGTTCGCGCTGCTATGACTTCAGTAACTGGCGGCAATGATATCTATAAGATGATTTATGCTCTTGAAAACACTGGTATCACATTAAGCAAAATTAATAAAGAAAAGAATGCTGTTAATTTTGACGTAATGAAGCGTCAGCTCTTAGAATTATTAAATACATACAAAAATGTACTGGAGTATATCAATGCAGAATCAGATAAGAAAATTGATCTTCCTAGTTTAGCTGCATTAGATGATGCAAGAGCAAAATTAGAATCTTTTACAGAAACGCAGGATAAGTATAATCAAAGTATGAGAGAAGCTACTGCAGTTGCAATGGGAGCAAAACTTAATCAGGGATCGGGGACGGTAGCTGGTAATGGCATGGGTGCTGTGGCAGATCAGGTAACAGAGCAGGTTACTGCAATGGCAGGTAATGTTAGCACTACATTACAGGATATTAAATCTCAGATTGAATCCACATTTAACATTTCCTCTTTTGGTTTTGATACAACGAAGATCACAGAAGTATTCCAAAGTATCACTGCAGAGTTTAATTCGTTCAAAGAACTGGTTAAAGCTGGAATAGAAGAACTCAGACAAACAGCAATAGAAGCTTTTACTTCGATGACTGGAAAAGATGGTGCTTTCTCTTCTGATAGTTTAAAAGCTTATTTGAAAGACCTTAATGAAATAAGTGCAAAACAAGCAGAGGTACAAAAGGCTTCAAAGGATGTTGCAGAGTCTCAAAAACAAGTTAAAGAAAATACAAAATCAAAAGCAAAAGATCAGGTTGAGGAAGAACGTTCTTATGCTCTTGCTATATCCCAGAGGGTAAAAACGCAAGAAGAAGCAGCTAAAGCTGAAGAGGAAGAGGCTAAAGCTTCTGAGAGAGCGGCTCAAAAAAAGAAAGTAAAAGAGATAACAGAAAGACAATTTTTAGATATATACAGACAGATACATGCTGCTCTTAGAGAAAACGCTAGTTCAGAAAACACAGCTCAGTTTGAAGCTTTATCTAAAAAATTAGAATACCTTGACACAGTACTTCAGGTTGCCCACGACCACTCTGTTTCTTTGGAGACTGCGTTTAGAATGTTGGGTGTAACTGGATTAGATGCGCTTGAAATGTTAAAGACTAATGTGTCTGCTTTTAATCTTGAAATAGAATTAACTGGATTGAAAGGTTCAACGTCTGCGGCTCAAGTTTATAAGTCTATCGCGCAAATGAAAACAATTGTGTCTGGAAGCAAAGAGTATGCTGGTACAGAAACTTATGATGCAATTGCCGATCGAATGTTGAAATTTGATCAGGCAATAAAAATGGTCGAGACTGATCTTATTAGCGTTGATTCTGCATTAGAAGCTGTTGGTATAACATCTGCTGATGCTATGAATGGTACAGCTGTATTAATTAATAAATTCAAAGCAGAGATTGCAGGAGTTACAAAAGAAGAAGATATTTCTTTTAGGAAGGCTATTGATCTTCAAGGGAAAATGCAGAGTTTAATAACTAAGAACCCTATGATGGAAGGTACTGAAGCTTATAACACCGTGACACAACAACTTGAATTATTAAGACTTGGAACAGAAAAAGCTGCTGAAGATACAGTAAGTTTTTCACAGGCAATAAAAAATCTTGGGTTGGACGGTGAAATATCTTTAGAGACAATACTGACATCTATATCTCAGTTTAACAAAGAATTATCAGTACTTGATACCACCTCTATAGTAGAGGCTCAAAAGAAATTAAATAGCGCAGAATTACTGATAAAGAATAACGCAACATTAAGTGGTTCAGAACAATTCCAGAATTTACAACACAGCATGGAATTACTTAAAGCTGGAATTGCAGAAGCTGAGTCTAAGTCAATTTCTTTATCCGAAGCAATGATGTCAATGGGGATGACTGGTAAAGAAGCAATTGCTCTTATGGAATCATCAATTGCAAAATTTAATAATGCAATTATTAATAATAACATCATTACTCTTGAAGATGCTTATAAATCATTGAATAAAGCTCAATCTGCTTTAAACAACAATACAGGGATACGAGATTCAGATATTTATCAGAGATTAGCCGGCGATGCTAATATGTTAGGTTCTGCTATCAACTATGCCGAAAAAGAATCTGTTGAATTGGATGAGGCTTTTAGCATCCTCGGAATGAATGGCAAAGAAATAATCGAAGGCTTAAATGCTTCTTTAGTTAGATTTAATAATGCAATTATAAATACGGATACAACTTCGATTACTACTGCTCAGACTCTGATGAATAAAGCTCAAGCATTATTGAATAACAATCCTGGATTAAAAGATACATCTCAATTTACAGATTTAGAAGCTAAGATAGGTCAATTAAGATATGGAATAGCCACAGCAGAATCTGAATCTATTTCATTCTCTGAAGCACTTTCTTCTCTTGGATTAAATGGCAAAGAAGCAATTGATGCAGTGCGGTTATCTATAAGTAAATTTAATGAAGCAATTATAAACACAGACATCACAACATTAGACGATGCTTATAAAGTATTAAATAAGGCTCAAACTTTATTAAATAATAATGCCGGTTTTAAATCGACAGAAAGTTATATGGCTTTAAATGATAATGTCAAAACTCTTTCTTCGGCAATTGACTTAGCTAAACAAGAAACTATTAGTTTAGATGAAGCTTTTGATAGATTAAATCTTAAAGGGAAAGATGTAATTGGAAATATTAATACATCAATTCTTGAGTTTAATAATACAATTATCAATACTGATACGACATCTCTAAAAGAAGCCTACGACCTCCTTAATAAACTTCAATTAGCTATGAGTAAGAGTTCTATGCTTGAAGGAACCGATGTGTTTAGTACTGTTAAGATTGCCGCAGATGATCTGTCTAGTGCGATTGTATTAGCTGAGGGTAATGCATTATCATTGAAGGATGCATTCGATATACTTGGTCTGGATGGTAAAACAGTTTTTGATCAAGCAGCACTCTCTTTATCTCAGCTTAAAAATATGCTAATAAATACTGATACCACAGATTTAAAAGAAGCGTTCACTCTTTTGAATAAAGCTCAAACTGCATTAAATAATAACACAAACTTATCAAATGAGAAAACTTATTTATATTTAAAGAATGATGTTGATTTATTGAGATTAGCACTAGAAGAAGCGGATAGAGGTACAATTTCGCTTGGTGAGGCATTTGCAAATATGAACCTTAGTGCTTCAGATGTAGTAGCTAAGATTAATTTAGAGATGCTACAGCTAAAGGATACAATAATTCAGACTGGAGTTTCTGGAAGTATTTCTATTGGTGATATTGAAAATAAATTAACAGCTATGCAAAATCTGCTAAAGAAAACTACTAGGTATCCAGACATAGTTGGTACACCTGAATATGATTCGTTAGACAAGCAAATTCAATCATTCAGAAAACTTCTATCCACTATAGAAAAAGAAGGAATTTCTGTAGAAGAAGCGTTAAGAAGAATAGGCGTTAACGGGACAGAATTTATTGGTCAGGCTAATAATGCTATTTCAAAATTTAAATTAGGATTATCAAGTGCATCTCCTGTTGTTAGAGATTTAGTAGACGAAACAGCGAGGGCTGCTAAAGCTGCAAAAGAACAACAAGCTCAACTCACGAAAGCATACTCTCTCCTTTCTGCTATGGAGAACGCAGCCACCAAATGGACTGCTGCTAAAACCGGAAAGACAAGTTCATCATATGCGGATATAACTAATAACATAACTGCTCTTAAGAATTTAATATTAGAATATAAAGATGGTGGTAAAAGCGCAGCTCAATTTAAGCATGAACTTGAAGAAATTAAATATTCATTCTCAAGTAATGCAAATACAATTAGAGCTGCTGGAGAAGATACCAGAACATTTGGAGAACAAATTAAAAATGTCACAAAGCAGTTTGGTGCATGGTTTGGGGTTACTAGAATTGTAATGTATGTTTATAGAACATTAAGACAAATGATAAGCACATCAATAGAGCTTAATGACTCTTTAACTCAGCTGAAAATTGTAACTAAGAGCACGGATAACGTATATTCTAATTTTGGAGATACAATTGCTGAAGTAGCAAAGAGAGCGGCCTCTTCGGTCTCTGATATTGTTGACTCTGCAACAGTATATGCAAGACTTGGTTACTCTCTCGAAGAATCAGCGAAGATTGCAGAATATACAGCAAAACTTCAGAATGTTGGTGATATCGAAGTAGGCGATGCTCAAAATGCTATCACTGCTATTTTAAAGGCTTACGATGATGTTGATGCAAACCACATAGAAGAAGTAATGAATAAACTTATTGTAACTGGTAACGGTTTCCCTATTTCTGTATCTCAAATCGCCGAGGGTATGAACAATGCGTCATCAGCTCTTGCTGCAGCGGGTAATAATTTTGAACAATCTGTTGCTTTGCTGACTGCAGCTAATACTGTAGTACAGGACGCTGCTAAAGCTTCAACTGGTCTTAGAACAATTGCTGCAAGAATAAGGAGAACTGATACAGAGCTCGATGAGCTTGGAGAAAGTATGACATCAGCTAAGTACGATGAACTTGTTAAGAGCCTGACTAAACTGGATATTGCCCTTGTAGATACAAACAATGAATATCGTTCAACATATGATATCATGGCAGATATCGCTTCTAAATGGAACAGTATGACTTCTATGGAACAGTCTGCTTTGGCAGAGGCTGTAGCTGGTACTAGACAACAAGCTATCTTTTTCAGTTTGATTGAACAGTTTCAAGAAGCATCAGGTGCGATGGATGCTATGGCTAATAGTGCTGGCGCACTTGATGACGCATATTCAACATATTTAGATAGTACAACAGCACACATAAATCAGTTTAAAGCTTCGTTTCAAGTTTTATCTTCTAGTTTGTTCAATAATAAAATGTTGTCATTTATAGTAGATCTTGGTCGTGGCATAGTTGACTTTGCTACAGCACTGCAAAAAGTCCATCTACTTATACCTGGAATTGTTTCAGGTATAGCTGCAATTAAAACTCTTAAATTAATACCAGAGACCATTAGAACAGAAAAAGAAGTCATGAATTTAACTGGTAAATTGATTCTCAATAAATCGGTTACAGAAGAATTAAAGACTTCGGTGATGGGGTTAACAGTTGCTCAGAAAAAACGTGTACGTTCAGATATTGAGGCGGCAATAACTGCAGGAACATTAAGTGAGACTGAGGGTAAGGAAATCTTAGCAACCTTACAGCTTACAACGGCGGAAGAAATATTAGAGTCGGAGAATCAAAAGTTAGGCATAAGTTTTAAAGCGTTAGGAGCGTCAATACCTTTTTGGGGATGGATATCATTAATATCTTCTGTTATCTTTACTATTGTTGGCTTGACGAGAGTTACTCAAGAACATGTTAATAAATTAAAGGAATTATCAGAAGAATATGACGATTTTGAATCAAAGATTAAAGATTATAAAAACGCTATAGAAGAAATTGATACTTCTATGGATACTGAGGCAGAGAAAGTCCAAAAGTTAAATGATCTCCGTAAGGAGATGGAAATTACTTACGGAAAAGAAATTGATGCCGTAAACAGTACTGCAGAGGCTCATGAAAACTTAAATCGAATTCTTCGTGACGAAGAACGTCAGGCTCGTCTGGATTATTTAGAAGATACCGCTACTGATTACGAAAGATTAAAGACGCTTGTTGAAGATGTTTCAAATGTAGAAAGTCATGTTGGGTTTAAAAATGGTATTAAGGGATTTTCGATTGATCAAAGAAATGTATCAGAGCAAATACAGGATTTATTTGATAACTTTGAGTTAGACCTTGGTGGAAGAAAATCTTCTGGTGGTGTTACTTATACTATAGGTATTAACGCCGAGACTCAGATAGAACAGTATAAAGAAGTTAAGAAAGTTTATGATCAGCTTTATAAGATAAGGGAAAATAGAGCGAAAGAATTTACTCAGGCCGAAGAAGCAGTCTTTCAGTCTGTAAAACGTAGGTATGAAGGTTTACGAGAATTACTTTATACTGGAGAGAATGGCGATGTTGAATCTCAGCTGATACAAAGAGCTACAGCTACAGCAAGAAATATAATGGACGCTAATCCTCAATGGACACGTTCAATTGAGGATTGGAGAAAACTATTAATTGAAAAGGCTAAGGGCGATGAATTTGTTATTGATGCCATTAACAGACTTATTAGCGAAATGTCCCCTGCTCTTGAAGATACGGAAAATGTTTTAGACGGAATTATTTCTGATTTAGATAGAATAAGTGGAAGAATGGAAGAGTTCTCTGCTAATATGGAGTCAGCTAATAAATATTTTGAAGACTTAGCTAAAGTATTTAAAACTAATAATGATGCTGATAAATTCTTTTCTGCTTCTGAAATAATTGAACTTCTTGAAAAGTATCCTGAACTATCAAATTCTATTTTAAAAACATCAGAGGGTTATAAAATAGAGAGTGATGCTTTAGAACAATTAAGAGAAACAAAGTTAAGAGAACAAAAAGATGCTCTTATAGCTCAACTTCAGGAGACATATAATTTAGCAAACTTGACTCGAAAACGTTTAGAAGACTACGAAAAGGAAATCGATGGAGTAAATGATTTAGCCAGTGCAAAGATAAGGCTTGCTGAAATTGAAACTCAAATTGATAATGTTCGTAATTCAAGTATACCTGACATGCTCAAAACAAAAATGATTGAGCAGCTTAATATTCAAAAGGCTCAGGTGAATGGTTATATTCAGGCTTCGGAAGAACTTGACAAATATAATGATTCTATTGATAAGAGTAGAGTTCAGATCGAAGTGTTAGGTACGGTTTTTGATGAGGCTGAAGATGATATTGAAGATACCACAAAAGCACTTAATGAACAAAAGTCTGCTATTAAAGATTTAAGTGATGAATATAAAGACGCTCAAGATGCTATAAATGATTTAATCAAACTCACTATGGAGATGATTAAGAAACAGAAAGAGCTTGAAAAGGAAGCACTTAAAGAGCAGCTTGAAAATTATAAAAAGTTAATAGATAAGAAGAAAGAATTAATTGATCTTGAAAAAGACCAATATGAATTCGAAAAGGATCTTAAAGAACAGAATAAAAATGTCCTTGATTTACAGCAAGAGCTTGATGCTCTTAGTGTTGAGGGTGCGGAATATAGCCTTGAAGATATGAAGCGAAAAGCTGAACTTCAAGAAAAATTAAGTGATGCACAACAAGAACGTTCTGACTTTTTATACGATCATGAAGTTGATGTAAGAAAAGATGCTTTAGATAAAGAAAAGGAAATGTTTGAGGATAATATCACTACTCAAACTAAAGCAATTGAAGATTATCTTAAGCATGAGGGTTGGATAAGACAAGATGCTATAAATCTTATTAATAGTAAGACTCAAGAGTTTTACAATGATTTATATTATTATACTCTTACATATACAACCAAGTCAGATTATGAGTTTAATAAGTTATGGAATGATGCTTATGACGCTCTTGAAAAATATGGTAATGGACAAATTGATGTTAGTGCAGTACTTGCTTTCCTTGCAATGCAAATTGAAGATTGTGATAACAAAATCAAAACATTAGAGGAAAGTATTAATAGTGCTAAAAATTCTGTTGGAGGATTAGCTGATACTATTATCAACAAAATGGGTGAGGCTGCGGAAGTAACTGGCATTTTATTAGATGAAATGGAAGCAGTTAACGAAGTGGCTAATGGAACACAAAGACATATCCCTGGAACTCCGATTGTATCACCAGGCCACAGTTATTGGAGCAAACCAGATCTTCTCGGCGGACTTAAAACATATCATTCCGGTGGTATTGTTGAGGGTGGCAGTAGTCTGAATAAGTACACAGAAGTGTTAGCTAAGTTAATGAGTGGTGAAGTTGTTATAACTCCGAACCAAGCTAAAACATTTATGAGTAAAACTCTCCCTACACTCTCTACATCAAATGTAACTAATAATCAGATGTCCCCTGCTATTTCTATTGGAGACATAAATATAAGTGGTAACGCTGACTCAAGCACGGTATCACAACTTAAAGAAATACAGAAAGAAATCGTTGATAGTGTATTTAAAGCTGTTAATGGACAGCGTAATTTATACAACGGCGGTAAAGTACGTATGGCATAATTTTTATTGTGGAGGGCTCGCAAGAACCCTCCCTATTATTTATAAAAGGCGGTGAAAAAATGTTTAATGCTTTTGATTTTATTTATGACGGTAAATCCAGTATCTCAGAAAATGTAAAAATGTTATACGTCGAAAACAGTGTATTTGAATTTGTCAAAAGTATCCCTGATAAAGAAATCAGTATGTTTAAAACTAAACAGTCAAGCAAGTGGAATATTATTGGTGTGGATCACACTGAGCCACTTAGTTTTGAAATGCAAATTATGATATACAGTGATGATGTAGACTTATATGCAAATGGAAATCCGTTAATAAAGCGCAATCATCTTTCCAGAATAACTCACTGGTTATTTGATCATACAGATTATAAAAAGCTTCAAATACTAACAGATGAAATGAAAGATTTGTACTTCATGGCGATATTTCAAAATGTAGACTTTTTTGAAGCAGGCGGGGATGTATGTGGATTTAAAGTCACCGTCCTTTGTGATACTATTGGAGCATACGAAGAAAAGACTATAAAAAAGAATTGTAGCGGAAATACATCGTTTGCAATACAATGTCCTAATGATGGTATTTATGAAATACATCCTAAATATACGATTAAGCTGACAGATGGTGCTGCTGATATAACTGTAAATGGTAAACTACTGCAGCTAAAATCTTTGACGCCTGGATCAACTATCACTATCGATACTGAAACTTTAATTACAGAGTCAAGCGTTGGAGATAACCTTTATGTCGAGGGACGTTATAATAAAGCTTTCCCGGTTTTAGCCTATGGAAAGAATGTCGTTCAGGTAGACGGTAACTGTGTTGTGTCAATAAATTATAAGTTAATAAAAGAGGTGGGCTGCTAATGAAGTTTGAATTTAATTCATTAAATAGGATTGAGCCCCCTAAGATAGCATTGTGTCGAGTTGATACTCAAATGCTTGGATTTTTAAATCCTACAAATATTGTAATCAAACCCACGTTTTGTTCTGTAACCGAATTAACATTTACTGTATATGAGGGCACGAATTTTTATGACTCAGTTAGGAAGTATATGGTGTTAGAAGTTGATGGGTTTGGTAGATTTGAAATATCTGATTCGTCAGAAACTAACGACGGCGATACAAGATATAAAGAAGTGACAGCTCAGTCATATGAAGTATCTTTGAACGCTATTACTCTTACGTTTAAAGATGATCAAGTATATTCATTATGGGATCCAATTAATCCTGAGAAAACTCTTCTTGGTATTATTTCCTCTCAGACGGGTTGGACAATTGCCCATGTTGATGTTGACTTATTAATAAAAATGAGAACACTCAGTATTGACAATGAACAAGTATATGGGTTGTTAATGGGAGATATCGCCGATGCTTTTAAATGTTATTTTGTATTTGACACAATGGCTAAAACGATATCATGTTATCAGCGTGATGGTTTAATCCTTAATTCAGGAGTGAACTTAAGCTTCAGAAATTTAATAGAAGAAATGAATATATCAGAGAGCTCTGAAGAAATTACCACTGCTCTTACTGTTGTAGGTGCTGAAGGAACGGGTATCAATCTTGTTAATCCTTTAGGTAACAATGTTATTTATAACTTTGGATATTTTATGACAGATAAACCTTGGGGTATGCCTCTTGACTTACAGGATGCAGTTAATGAATGGCTGCAAAAGATAGAAGATAACAGAGTTGATTATGCAGATTTGGTTACTAGACAAAGAGATTTGTCAATAGATATTACTACTCTGGACGGAGAATTAAGAGTGTTACAGGCTGAACATAAAGCTCTCCTTGATGCTCAAAGTGTTGCTATAGCTGGTGATAATAACGAAAGATTAAGAGAATTATATCCTCTTATCCAAGAAAAAGAAAGCCAGATTTCTGCAAAAGAAGCAGCAAAACAGGAAAAGGAATCTGAGAGAGAAAGATGTATTGAAAGTAAAAGTGCAATTACAACAAGCCTTTCCTTTAAGAATAATTTTACTGATGAGCAATACGAAATATTAAAATACTACATTAAAGGTATGGTTTATGAGAATGAGAATTTCGTATTTACTTCTATAATGACTGAGGCAGAAAAGATTAATATAGCTAACCAGTTATATGAACAAGGTCAACAAATGGCAAGAAAACTATCCGTACCACTGTGCGAGTTCGAAGTTAAGGTGCCAGGATTTCTTTTCAATAAAGGATATGAACTGTTTGCTAAGTCATTAGAATTGGGCACAGCAGTGAATCTTGAATTAGAACCTGATGTATGGGTGGAGCCAACTTTACTTCAAGTAGTAATTGATTATGACAACCCAGAAAGTACTACAATTGTTCTTTCAGATAATTTTAGATTAATGGGAGATGTTTATGAATTTTCAAGAGGTTATAATGAATCAGTAAAAGCTTCAAGGAAAACTTCTATGACAGCACCTTTATGGGACGAGCCACTTAGAAATGGTTTCTATAGTACGGTTGGTGATTACATAAATAACGCACTTAACCTTGCCAATCAGGAAATAATTAATGCAAGTAATCAGGAATTTACTATGGGTTCATATGGATTACGTGGAAAGATGTACGACGAAGAATCAGATTCATATGATCCTCATCAGGTTGCTATGACAAATAATGTCATAGCTTTTACAGATAATAATTGGCAGTCAACCAGAACTGCTCTTGGCAGAGTTACAATTGGCACCACTGAGTATTATGGGCTTGTGGCTGAGGCGGTTGTTGGTAATCTTATTGCCGGTGAGCAGCTTACTATATCTAATACAAACAATTCATTTGTTTTAAATTCTTCTGGAGCCACACTGACCAATGCAGATTTTACTGTGGTGTCTGGCAAGAGTAGAATCAAAATCTCTCCTGTCGAAGGATTTAAAATTCAGAAGCTTAAAGACGGAACGACAGATGTATGGGAAGATGTGTTATCAGAAGATACCGAAGGTAAAATAATTGCCAAGTCAATTAAACTTGAGACGAGCGATATAGGTGGATGGACTACTACTGCGGACGGACTCTCCTCTCCTACTGGAGATTATATAAATAGTAACGGAACGGGCAAACTGAGCCTTTTATCATGGAATAATAGCTCTGCGACTTTTGATGGGAATATCTATGCAAACAATCTTTACTGGAGATATGGAGAAGGTAGTTATGCAAGTATATTCTCTAATGGAACTATGGGTGGAAGCTGGCTTACGAATGGCTCGGTTGGTAAAGCTAAGCTTGATACTCTCTGGGTTAATGAAATTGACGGCGTGATTGCTAAGTTTGATGAAATATATGCAGACCTTATTACCGCTAATGTTCTTAAGACTAAATATCTTATCACTGATGATGGTGTATTTGGAGGTTCTATTACAATCGGTGATGATGAAAATAATAGATCACAAATATGGTCAAGTAAGGATTATGTTGACACACAGCATCAATCTGTCCATAGAATTCATATGTGGTCTTCTGGCGGATATGAGTTTTCATCAGCCGAGGGAGATGCTTTACCTTGTATTATTCATCCGTGGATTATAGCTGACAATGGAATTTCAAGTCAGGACACGATTACAATAACTTCAACTCAAGGCGATGATTATACTGTTCTTGAAGTGGATGGTATAGCTGATTTTAAGAAGAAGGTTAGATTTAGAGACGAGATTATGGTTCAACAAGAAGGTAATGATTTGTATGGCACAACGTATCAAGAAACCGATATTGATGGCCATCATATCAAGGTCGTAAATGGCATTATCGTTGAATTTACTTAAAGGAGAATGAAAGGAATGGATAAACAAAATATTGCAAAAGAACTTGCAGATGTAATTAATATTATTGCATCGATGAATTTTAAAGGTTCGGATTGCCCAAGCGTTGTTAATATATATAACATACTCGGAAAAGCAATTAAAGAACTTAGTGAAGAACAAGAGAAAGGAAGATGATTAATTATGACAACAACTGGTATTGACCTTTCGACATATAACGGAAACGTTAATTTTAATGAACTCAAGAAAGACGTTGATTTTGTTATTCTTAAATCAGGATACGGTAAATCAGCAACTCAGGTAGCTGAGAAATTTGAAGTAAACTACAGAGAAGCTAAAGCAGCTGGTATTCCTGTTGGAGTTTATCATTACTGCTATGCTACATCTGTTGCAGAAGCGAAACAGGAAGCTGAAGCTTGTATTGCTATCCTTAGAGGAAAACAATTGGAATTTCCTGTATTTTATGACGTAGAGGAAAATATGACCTTCGCTCGTGGCAAATCTGTTGTATCAGATATTATAAGGACATTCTGTAGCACTCTTGAAGCAGCTGGATATTATGTCGGACTTTATATGAGCAAAGCACATCTTATGACATATGTATCTGAAGATGTTCGTAATAGATACTCAGTGTGGGTAGCTCAGTATTACTATGAATGTACATATCCAAATGCTTACGGTATGTGGCAGTATTCAGACGATGGCAGAGTAAGAGGTATTAACGGTGCTGTCGATATGGACAAGTGCTATGTTGATTATGAAAAGATAATCAAAGCGAATGGACTTAATGGTTTTCCGAAGCCTGAAACTCCTAAGACAGAAGAGTTTAAACCAGAAGCACCTAAACCGATTGAGCAGCTAAAACCTGAAGCAAAGAAGCTCCCTGTTGTTAAGAAGGGCGATAAAGGCGAAACAGTAAAGATTGCTCAGACAATACTTGAGCTTAAAGGTTATGACCTCTCCCCTTATAGCTCAGATGGAGATTTCGGAAATCTCACAGAAAAACGTGTCAAGGAATATCAGACAAAGGCAAATATAAATGTCACAGGCATCATCGACGAACAGACATGGATTTCGCTGATCGGAGGTTGATGACATGACAATACAGAGAATTGATGATGTAACAATTGCTCGTGGCGGTTGTTACAATCCTCAGTTCGTATTTGTCAACGAGGATGGTAGTATTCCAGATTACTCTAACTATAC
Organism: archaeon; assembly: GCA_024399155.1. Classification (GTDB taxonomy): domain Archaea; phylum Thermoplasmatota; class Thermoplasmata; order Methanomassiliicoccales; family Methanomethylophilaceae; genus Methanarcanum. Next base: position 43,500 of record JAKSHX010000001.1, read on the forward strand.
TGGATACTACATTCTCTCTGTGTACGGACTTGAGGATGAAAATGTAATTTCAATCACGATGGAACTTACAGATACAAACATCTTTACAGCTATGCTTAATAGTGCTGATACTGATATTGAACCGGGAACATATACTGCAAAAATAATACTTGTAGATGAAAATGGAAATCAGTATAAGCCTTGTCGTGGAGTTATTAGTATCCTTAATGACACGATGGAGGTGGATGCATAATGAATGGTGTATTTACACAAGGCACAGGAACTGTAGATGATCCATACTTTATTGAGGATGTTTATGATTTCTGTGCAGTAAAAAATAATGATGATGGAACAACTACATATTATAAGCTTACAAGAAATATTAACTTTAATGATCATGTTAATTATAAGAGTGGTATATCAGTTAGGGTTTTTAGTGCTAATAAAGCAATAATCGACTGTGACGGAAAAGAAATAAGGAACATAGTTAATAAATATGCAAATACAGTTTTTTCATTCAGTAAAATTATAAATGGCAGTCTGCCCAATATCGTTTTGCAAACTGGTGAAGCTGCAAACTATGGTTTGTTTCAGGGCACTTTTGAAAATTGTTCTTTATCGGTTATGCTTTCAAATGCGTATCCATGTGGATTGGGTTCGAGTACGACATATTTTAAAAATTGTACAGTTAATTTTGGTGGAGCAAGTTACGGCGGCGGTTATGCAATGTATTTTACTCGATTAAATTTTGAAAGATGTCACATTCATTTTGATAATGCTGCAATTGATTATTTTGAATATGGATGTATCAGAAGTGGTACATTTAATAACGTGTATTTTACAGGTAAGATAACTGCAAGAAATGTTTCCAGTAATAATAAAGTTTATCCTATTTATAGTGCAACCTTTTCTAATATCTTTTTTGCAATTGATATTACTGGTTACTATAATACAAATAACGAAATTTTTGATATTTCCAGTAGCGGTTCAAGTAATACCAATATTTTCATTAAGGATATCATAAGAAACGGTAAGGAAGGAACAACTTGGTCATATAGCACAGAAGCTTCAAGAAATAAATGGATATCTACCGAACAAGCTTTAACACCGGGATATCTCCCAAGTATCGGATTCCCTGTAATTCAGGCTGGTGATCCACTTGGCTAATAATGAAGTTTTTTATCAGGATTTTGTAACAAATGATGGTTATCCATTTATAGAAGCTCTTCCTGAGAGGATTGTTTTTAATGAACCAATTCCATATATAGCTTATAACCAAGATTATGGATATCCTTATTTTAAAGGATTACCGCCATTCTTAGGTTTTAATTCGCCTTACCCAGAAAGTTATTATGCTCAAGACTTTGTAACCAATAATGGATATCCATTCTTTGATCTGCCGAAAATGATTGATGTAATGTCAAGACCAGTTCCGTCCATCTTCTACAAGCCGAATACGGCAAAGAAAACAACTCACATAATAACAATCTCAAAGCAAGATGAATATAAGGTTGTAGTGCCAAGTTATAAAGTTCAGACAATTACAATTGCACAACATAAACAGCAATTTATTTCTATGATATGAGGTGATTACATGAAAATTTCTAAGGGAACGATTATTAGAACAGTATGTCTTTTACTTGCTCTGATCAACATAACTCTTGAGACGTTCGGTAAAAGAATTATTCCTATCAGCGATGAACAAGTTAGTGAAGTTATATCTGTAATCTTTACAATAGTAACATCTCTGACTGCTGCATGGAAGAATAACTCATTTACTGAGGAAGCTATCAAGGCTGATGAATATCTGAGAGAGCTGAAAGAAGGTGCTGATAATGGAGATTGATGACAAAGATGTAATCAAGGCAATCTATCACTTAGAACAGCACGACAAAGAGATTGCAGAGGTAAAAGAAAATATAAAAGAGCTACAGGAAAAAACTCAGTTACTCGCTGAACTTTCATACTCGATTAAGACTTTGGCAGAGAATGTTAAAGATGTCAAGGAAACTGTTATGGATATTAAATCTGAGCAGACTAATATGAAAGATGAGATAACTGATCTTAAACAGATACCTTCACAGAATAAAGCTAAGACATTTGATAAGGTTATCATTGGTATCGCAGCTGCAATTGGTGGCGGTATTCTTGCATATTTATTAAAGGTTTTATTCCCTACTGTATTTTAAGAGGTGATATAAATGACAAGAAATATATATTCAAAAGTAATTTTTGAAAATGGTACGGCAGAAGTACTTGAAACATACGGTGCTGAACAGATTAAGATTCAGGGCATTGGTTCTGGCACATACACGATCAAGGGTAGACTCTCCGCTGATTGTGCATGGGATACAATCTGTGCTATTAAGGCTTCAGACTTTAGTAAAGGTTCTGCTGTTAATGATACAAGTGTATGGATAGCTGATGTATCTGGATACTCACACGTAACAGTTAGCGCATCAGGTTATACAAAGATTTATGCAACAATACTTGGATGAGAGGTGAAGTAAATGGCAACAGATATTATAGCAAGAGCGTTAGCTGCTAATGGTGGTGGTGGCGGAGAACCAGTTGATGCCTATACCAAAGCAGAGACTAACGACCTTCTTGCGACTAAAGCAGATAAAAATACTTCATACACAAAAACAGAAGTAAATAATCTTCTTGCAGAAAAAGAAGATAATATTCTTTCATTCGATACATGGGCAGAATATAATGCGGTAAAAGATACAATTCCAGCTGATACATACTTCGTTATTAAAGAAGACGAACAGGAAAATCCTATTCCATCGCACAATAGTCTGATGAATAGAGACGCTAATGAATGTCATCCTATAAATGCTATCACTGGATTACAGGCAGAGCTTGACAAGAAAACAGATGCAACTGATACTGATGTGCTTAAAGCGAGAGTGGATCAAATTGTAGGCGAAGTTCCTCCGGGAAGTGCTGACGAGATCGCTGATGCAAGAGTAATGGTAGATGGTAAAACATCTCAGAATCTGGGAGATGCAATTCGTACTCAGGTTTCGGGGCTAAAGGAAACTATTGCGGAATTTAAGAAGTTTGTTATTGAAACTGATACCGTTGCGGACTGGGAACAAGGTGCAATATCAACATCAAACGGTAGTGATACAGACAGCAACACGCGTGTTCGTACAAAGTTTATACTCGTTACAAGCGCGTCTTGCATTAAGATCAAAATGAATCACAACACAAAGAAATTCCGTGTATATTATTATGACGAAAAATATAATTTCGTATCAAGTGATAATTGGTATAACGCAGCTGATACATTTATGATTCAGAGTGATGATATCAAGTATATAAGACTTGTTGCGGCTAACAACACGGATTCTGACGTTAATCCGACAAGCATTAATATCAGCGTTAACATCAATAAAAACAGTAATATTAATGATATTAGCTGGGAATATGGTGCCATTGGTTCAGCAGATGGATTAAATAATTCAGCATATGCTAACAGGATTAGAACTGCTGATTATATCGAATTGACCGATTCACTGAAAATTTCTAACAGTAATTCAGATTTATCTATATATATGCTGTTCTACGACGCAGATAAGCATTATATTTCAAACAGAACGTGGGATAATAATAAGAGCATCAAAGTTTATGAAGTAGTTCCTGACAATTCACGTTATATCAGATTCGCTGTTAAGTATAACGATGACAGAGATATCAATTATCTTGCAGAGTGCGCAGATTCAATCAGACTTGATTATTCTGTGTTAGAAGTTGACACAAATGCATTAAATCTCAAAGCAAAAGAAATAGGACTTCCAGAAAACTTTTATTTCGTTGACCACGATGGAATATCTCAGACTTTCGATCATATCAACACAGAATACACAAATAACGGTTCTTCACTTGCATATTTCTCAAACATCATCAAACTGCCGAAATACTTAGCATTCAACATACCGTCAGGACATATTCTTCAGCTATATGTTGTAAAGAAAACAACAACAGGTAATTATGTAGTTGATACAAGTTATAATATATGCGAGAACGATGGAGTAATCAACAAGTTTACAAGCAATGATTCATGCGCCATTACTTCAAACGGAAATCTTTATTTCTATTATAGATTCTACAACGAATCAGGTACATCTAATAGGACGTTATCAATGATAGGTTGCGACAACTGGGTTGATTCTGTTAAGCCTATGTTTTATTGGGGGCAGAAACCAGAAGGTGGAACAGGCTTGCCTGAGTTCGATGGATATTCTTCGCTTGTTGTGCCTAAGCAGCATGGTAAAAGCACATTTTACGCTGTTAAACCGATTAACTCGAACAATACTCTTGGATTATTCAGATCGTTGTCATACGATAATGATGCTGAAGACAATTACAACAGACGTGCTAATTCGTCGTTTGGGTTCTTAAATAATAGCAATGTTATGCTGTTCAGGACTGATGCCGACATGACTACTGATGATTATGATGTATATGTAGACTATGACGTTACTGATTCATTACTACATTCATCACGTCAGGCTGATGTTATCAATAAACTCAACAATTTTAAATGGATATGCAAAGCACCAGTTGAATTCGCTGGAAACACAGATACAAGCAAGACTGACAAGATGTTTGCTGTCGGAAAAACATACAGAGGTGTTCCGTACAGCAGCAACTGGAAAGAAGCTTCGTTTGTAGGAATTGAAATATCTCTTGAAACTGCATTGAATGCGTCTAATGATGAATTTTCTTGTTGGTACGACAAAGATATGCAGGTATTTGGAAAAGGCACAGGATATGGATTCGTGTGTTCTGCATATGCTTCATTCGTTGCCGGATGCGACTATCCTCAGACTAATCAGGGATTTTCGTGGGACGAAAATTTCGAGATCTATCGTTCAGCTGTTCCGACGGTCGGTAGTATATATAGCAATATATATGATGAAAAGAACAACGGCAGCAATACTCACTGTGTTTTTGTAAAAGCAAATATCAAAGATGGATATGTACTTTCTGAAGCAATGAGTCCGGTTAGCTGTGACACAATCAGAACTGTAGGAAACAGAGACTTTCCTTCATTCCCTAACGGATATAGGCTTAACACATTAAATACATATCTCAGAGAGTACGGCTGGAACTGTGAGATCAGACATAGATATGGATTCGACAGCAATAGTCACGTATTTCTCAACACAGATTTCACTGTAGTTAGCGGCTCGGTAAGACCTTGGCGAGGTAACAAGTGCGTTTATGGTCCATATGACAAGTCCGGAAACGGTCACGGAATCAAGATAACAATACATGATAACGCGACAATTGCATACATGAAAACGCCAAGCGGCAGAGTAATTAACTATCAAGTATCTGGCAGAAACGTCATTGATGTTGCAGTTGATGTAACCGAAGACGGCATCTACGAATTATACTCAGATGTTTCGAACGTCAAAGAGTATTTTAAGTACCGTGTGCATGAAGATGTTACAGTAACAATAGCTGAAGATGGCAGTGTAACATTCAGCCATGACGATATTGATTACTGCTATGCTAATCATGCAATTGGATACGGAAAAGGTCTTGATTATCTTGGTGATCACGACGGAGATATCTGTATAGCTAACACAGCAACACATCCGTCATGCAGATACAAAGGCTTTGCGTTGACGGATGTAGGTGCTGCATTAGCGTATGATGAATGGGGAATGTATAACGTAATCTGTACAATCGGATAGTTGCATACATTCTTTATCATAATGTTGTTAAATTTTTATGATAATTTGAACACATTTTCGACAGCCGCTTAGTTGGCTGTCAAGGCAAGTTTTGCTTTTTTAAAATGTAATAGCAGCCTATTGCCACGAAACTAAATACAAAAAAATAAGAGGGACAACCTCGTCCCTCTTCCATTAATATCCGTTTTTTGCCAAATACTCTTCCAGTGCCTTTTTGATTATCCATGACTTTGCTCTATCTTCTTCTTCGGAAAACTTGTTGAGCCGTGCATAAATTTCAGGCGGAAGAGATATATTGAATTTTTTAAATGGCTCTCGTTCGGTATCAGGTCTTCCCTGTGATCCTTTCATAACAACACTCCTTTCCTATCTATTATAATATTTAGATACACCAATGTCTACTGATATTATGCACAATTAATTAGATACACTATTGTATATAATTAGTCTTGAGTTAGCATAACTACGTATGTTATAATAGTCACAACAAAGGAAATAAGGAGTGACTATTATGTCGAACTGTAAAGAAACAATACTGATGAAGATGAAAGCTCGATTAATTGATGCTGATTATACACCAGAGCAGATACGGTCTATTACAGATATGTTGATCTTTGAAATGGCTGACTTCGATGTTGTAGCTCAGACAAGAGAAATAGTTCCATATGATTCTGAAACAGATAATCTGATTAAGCTGTATCAGGCAGTATTATTAACTCAAGGACTTGTTCCGGGTACAGTTGCGAACTATACTTTTGCACTTAATAATTTCAGAGCATCATTGAACAAATCGCTAACCGAAGCAACCCCTCTGGATATACGTATGTGGTTAGCACAAGATCAAACGAGAGTTTCATTAAGGACTTCTGACGGTCACAGAACAGCACTCTTATGTTTCTACAACTGGCTTGTATCAGAAAAGATAATTACGTCAAATCCAATGACTCCTATTAAGCCAATAAAGTACCCAGAGGAAATTAAACTGCCCTTCTCTGACATTGAGGTTGAGTTACTGAGAAACAACTGTAAGTCACTGAGAGAAAAAGCTGAAATCGAACTCTTATTAAGCACGGGACTACGTGTGAGCGAAATGTGTAATCTGGATAAGAAAGATATTGATTTCCACAGTAATAAGATTCACGTACACTTAGGCAAAGGGCGTAAAGACAGAATAATTTATATGAGTAATGTTGCAGCTATGCATCTGAAGAATTACTTAGATTCAAGAAAAGACACGGCAGAATGTTTGTTTTACACTAAGTTCAGAACAAGACTAACTGATAAAGCGTGTCAAGATGATCTTAAAAAGATCGGTAAAAGAGCTGGTGTTAGTGATGCTCACCCACACAGATGCCGACATACCTTTGCTACAGTTTCATATGAAAAAGGTATGGATATAAGAACGATACAAGTTCTGATGGGGCACGCTAATATAAATCAAACAATGAAATACATAACTACAAGTATGACTCATGTAGAAAATGAATGCAAAAGATTTTTGTAAGGGAGCTGTAATATGCTCCCTTTTTCTATACTATAAAGAGGTGAAAATAAATGAGTATAAATAAAAAGAATTCCGATGGCTCTTATAGTCAGTTTGCTGGTATGCCATATGTTACTAAAGACAATATTGGATTAAGTAAAGTTGAGAATAAGAACTCAGAGGATATCAGAGGTGAAATCACCTCTAAGAATATAAAGGACGCATTAGGATATACACCAGCTAATGACGTAGACGAAAAGAAATCTCAGAATGATATAGCAGTTCTCTCTTCAAGAATGGATGGGTTTACAAAGCTTGGCGAAGGTAGCACAACTGGAGACGCAGAGCTTGAGGATATAAGAGTTGCGTATGATGGTAAGACATATAGTAACGCCGGAACAGCAGTACGTTCTCAAGTTTCAGACCTTAAGGAAACTATGGACACGATTTCTGATGCGTTATACATCGACAACGTAACAGATGACAAGACTACATACAATAGTGATACAATTGGTAATGTACGACTTTTTCTTGCAACAATTGCAAATGCGTGTACAGTTGACTTATCGGTTGGATATAACGCATCGTATGATGATTTTACAATTGTCATTGAGTTATGGCACAAGTCCGGTAGTGATTATATTAAGTATGCGGAATACAGAACAACGACAATTAAAGGGGAATCAACTGCCAACATCAAAAAGATTTCCGCTGAAGCAGATACATACATCACTGTTAAGTCGGAAAATGCGAGTGGCAGCAAGCCATTTAGATATGGATTATATGCTGATGCTCCGAAAATTAGAGTGTCAAATACATTAACGGGAAATGTTATATCAGATGCAAGAGACACATCTATATCTGGATATTGCTGTTATAAGACTGTATGCTACAATCTTTTTGATGTTTCAGAAATCAGCGAAGCAGCAAACGCAGCTTTAACAAAGTCAACAAATCTCGAATCTGAAGTTGATGAAATCAAAGATACGTTATATACAGAAACTGAAGAAGATAAACTGTCATATAACGAAAACTCTGCAAATAATGCAAGAGCTTTTATTGCAAAAGCGAATGATGGATGTGTGTACTTATCTGTTGGATATAATGCTGTATATGATCCTTATGATCTCGTTGCGGAGCTCTGGCATAAAAACGGGAATTCTTACACCAAGTATTCCGAAAAATCTGTAAGAACTCAGAAAAGTGACGGGAAAGGTATTGCAGATTTCGAAAAAATTGAAATTTCTGGCGAAACATACATATCAATTACAGCACGAAACATTACCGGATCAAAACCGCTGCTTTACAGCGAAGATGCCGCTGCGCCATATCTTACTGTATCGACATCACTTGACGGAGATACAGTTACAGTTAAGCAGACATCAATACGAGGATACTACAGTTACAAGATCAAAAAGATCGAATCTAAGGCAACTGCAAAGAAAACTGCATATATCGTCGTTGACATTAACGGCAATGGAGATTATGACAACCTCAACGCAGCCATTAATGATAATGCAGAAGGTAAAGTAATATATCTGATGCCGGGCACATACGAGGTCGAACCAATCCGAAGCGGTGACAAGGCAATAAGGATTATCGGAACAGACAAGACAGCTTGTAAGATTGTCAACTACGACGGTCGTTATAGATATCCTCCAATTGAGGTCAGCGTAGGTTATTTCGAAAACATCACAATTGCTGCGGAATATGTTGAGGGAAAATCTCAGGAAATCGGCACTGGTCAGGGCGCATATGCAGTACACGTTGAAGACGAATTTTCGAAAGGAAAAACTCTTGAATTCCATAATTGCGTATTATATTCCGACTTTTCATGTGCAATCGGAATTGGTTTGAGAAAGGAACAGACAGTAATACTTGATAATGTGACAATGGAAAATGCACAGATTGTCGGCAGAGGTATATATACTGATAACGGATCATTAGGTGCGCTGGTATTTCATGACAGCATCGGCGAAGGCGGAAACAGTTACATAACAGTTAAAGATTGTCTGCTGAAATCATCACTTGGAAATTCAATTGCACCGAGCTGGACGGGAAATCCTGAAAGCGGCGTAAACAAAGTATATTGTACATTTATCAACAATACTTTATATGACAAGATTCACAGGTATAGCAACAACGTGTGGCTAAGGAATAACCCATTTGAAAATGGATTTGAATTTGATGTTGCTTACGGAAACTCAGCTTCAGAGCTTAACGATAATTAACAATAATAGCAGCCTATTTAGAAGTTATGAACAAATTGTTGCTTGACAATTTGCATATATGTTGTTAATATTGCACAACGTAAAAACAAATCGTCACCCCGTAAGCGTTCAGGGTGACTGGCTATGAAACGCATATTTGAATCAAGGCAGATATGCGTGAGCCTTATATGGTTTGCAGATATCCAAGCTTGATGTAGGCTTCGGCTGAAAGAAAACTGCGGTGATTACTATAACTGACGATTGATGTCGGTTATGGTATCACAAATTATTTGGCTGACGAAGCCACAGATGCGCCCCGGCAGAGTTTACTGTGTCAAGGAGAATGTGAAATCTAAATAAACAGACGCTGACGAGTGTCTTGAGATATGCGAGCAAGATTTCCGCACCGCAGTTTGTGCTTGCATTATCAACCCAATGTAAGGCTTGGTCTTACTCATTATCACCGCAGTAACGGGTCAAGGTAGCCTTGCGAGGTTGCCAAGATATAACAAAAAAAAGAAGCAGAATCCTTTTACAGACTCTGCTTCTTTAACAATAACAAATCATGGAGAATAGCACTCCGTTAATTATTATAACATAATTGTTATATTACGTCAATAAGAGACATCAGATTAATTTCTGGTGTCTCTTTTTTTTTGCGTTTAATAATGACCGACTTGTCCATAAGATGTGGCATAGATTTTCGCTCCACATACTGGACAAATATCTTCTTCATCTTTCTTAGGCTTGTCACAGATAAGCACCCTAATAGGACTACATGGGATCAATATACCGCATTCATTTTCTTTTAAATATACATTGCCGTTTGTTTCGATTCTAAGGTTCTTCAGCATAATTGTTACCTCTTATATTTTGACCACGATGGTTAAACTGCGTTAGAGTCCGTCACTTGCATTAAGTGCTACGAACGTCATTTCAATAGCTAACAAAAGCCCTATAATAAGTACTGGTGCACTTTCTAAAACTATACCAAATCTTTCTTTTATTTTTTGTCGTTATCACGCATACTCAGTCTGAATATCTGAATCGAATTCAGAAGAGTAGTGATAGTTAATATTAATAATGTTGTGTCTTTCATATTTCTCCCTCCAATTTATTTACTTTCTTGTAAATATAATAATAAAAACCATTATCAAAGACGTTACCTATCAAAGCGAATATAAACATCATAGTCATATCCAGCTTAAGAACTATTGATAAACTTGCACCAAGTAATGTAGCCACACTATTGACTATATTGTTGTTATTGTCATAGCGTTCCCTACTCTTTTCATCCGGGTGAACTTTTGCTCTCAGTCTTATTCCACCATTTGCCATATTTCTCGTAACGATTGCATATATCAGTACATTAAAGATAAAGTAAAACTTTAAGTTTCCTGTAACCAACACATGAACCATCAGAATTATGTCTGCTATAGTCTCAGCAAGAACGATAATAGGATAATGCTTGTACAGCTTGTCTCCTATTTTATTCCAGAGAATGCCAAATACAACTACACCAGAACAGCTTATTATTTGTTCTGCTGAGATGTAGTTCTTGCTTACCGTCTTGAGTGCCTCGGCATAAATGTATGGGTATGATAGAGCGTAAAAGAGAGTACAGATGAGATTCGTGACGAGCATCAGCCTTGACAATCTCTGTCTCATACTTCACCCTCCGCATAAACCGTCTGCAATAAATTTGTCATAGCATCACCCAGACTACAAATATCATAGACTTCACAATCATCTTCGAAACAATCTCTTACAGATGTCATTTCGCAAATATAATAAAATTCAAAATTGTCGAAATACATTATGATTCACCTTCCGTATAATGCAGCAGTTCTTCCATTGTGTTGTTCCACAGAGCATTTATATCCTTGCGTCTGTCATTGATATTAAACATACGAAGTAAATTGCTGTATATTATATACTTATCATACTCTCTGTAGTATGTTCTAAATAAATCACCGCATATTTCTGTACAGTATTTTTTATAAGGACAATTGAAGCACCCGTTCGTAACACAGAACGAAGTTATTTTTCCTCCGATGTATTCTTGTTTACAGTCGTATTTAGTCAAGGTTCTTTTTATGATATTGTTCAGCATCGTGTATTCTTTTGCTGTGATGTCAATATCCAGACCATTAAGTTTGAGTATAAACTTATCACCGTCTCTAATCGTATACATATCCTCACTCCTTCACTAACATAAATTCAGTTCCGCAGTATTCGCATTTATCTCCTAAGATTCTGCCACCACAGCAGCTACAAATTTTAGGAATGAGATGTTCTTTATGCTGCTGTATTCTCTCAGCTTTCTTACTGGTATGTATTGCCTTTTCGATCTCTGCCGTAAGGTAGTCTACCATTCGTTCTTCTGAAAACAGAACATCAATAGAAGTACGCACTTCCCATCGTAAGGTTTTTCCTGTGTTTATTGTAATCCTAAAATTCACCATACAAGAAATACAATCTTCGCTGTGAAGAAGATTCAGTTTATAATCTTTGTATTTGTGTTCAAGAAAACTAAATATATTGAATATTTTTTCAGGCTTCATCATATCCAGTCTACCTCCTCACATTCACCATATAACACCTCATAAGCTTCATCCTTTGTGTAACCGAGCCTTAATAGCACCCTGACCAGATTACTATATATCATCACTGTATCCTCGAAAACTTCTCAGATATGTAACGATTGTCTTGTTATCCAGATCGCAAAGCCTGTCATCACTGTATTCGCACAGATCGTTGCAAGCTTCTCTTGTTTCCTTGTCGCAGCTACCACACTTCTCTGCTTCTTTGCAGTTGCGTTTTAATTCTCTTGCTTTCTTGTCAAGTTTCATTCGTAATAATCTTCCTCTCTCATCATTGCTGTTAGCGTGTCGATTCTTGATTGCAGCTCTGCATTCTCACTCTTGAGATGATCAAGTTCATTTGTATCTCCTTCAAGTCCAGTCATTGCCTTAGTTATCGTGTCGAATGATACACCGTCCGATTCAAACAGCCATTTACCGTCTTCGTATCTGACTACAAACCACTCTCTTGTGTCTGTATATACCTCTATTGCTTCATATGAGTACCAGACTTTGTTGATAAACTTATCGCAGTATTGAATGCTCCAATCAGGGTACAATGTCTTTAGTTGTTCTGATCTCTCTTTAAGATTCATATCAATACATTCTTTCATAATTCGTCAGCTCCTTTACGGATGAACACACATATACATATACAAAATATAACAGTCATAATAAGAGATAACGTGTCTGTTGTTTTATCGTATTCAAGAATCTTTGAACATGCTTCTCTAACCGTTAGAATAAATGAACAAGTTGAAATTGCAGCAATATAATCCAATACCTTTTTCATATTATTTATCTTTACCTTCTTTCTTTCTGTAAGACTCACATGCCTGTTCATTTCCAGAACACTGACATTTCGGATGTTCGTTTTTGAAATACCACATACATCCTTTACATTTTCTACATACTTCCATTCGCCTTTCTCCTTTCTTCTATGATGTTACAGATAAGAGGGATTTTCTTGCCGTACTCAATTGGCTCAACACATGCGTTAGTATAACCGTATGTATACTTACCCTCATCCTCAGGATAAATAAAGAACTCCTTTCTCGTCACCCATAAAAGCATAAGACCTTTATACTCGCTTGGTCTTGGGGTACCACTCTCAATGGATGTGAGTTCACGGCCTTTGTAGATGAATACATCGCCGGACTTTAATTCTTCTGGATAAATCATTTTCATAATATTATTGCTCCTATCAATATAGAAATGTGTGTTCAAAAATTTAAAATATCTTATATTTATTATAAATCATTATATTAGCATTGTCAACATAGAAATGTAGGTTTATTGCTTAATAAAAAATATTTGTTAATAATGCAAAAATATATATAAAAAATTTGTGGGTGTCAGTTAATAAAATAAAAATGACACCCGCTGAATTTTTGGGTGTCATTATGGCGTCAATATTTTATTTTAAGATTACACAGCCACGTAATTGCGTTGTCTCTTACTTCTTCATATAGTACAAACGAACTGTCTCGTTATTTTCTTTAAATTTAGTCAACGTATTAACGTGCTCCAATCGACGTATTTACGTGAGAACTGTCTTACCGTCAAGATTATTATATCATATTATATCTACAAATATTTTATCGTATTTTCCTGACGGGTGTCAATTGGGTGTCACTATTTTTATGCGTGGGTGTCAACTGAACCATATAAGCTTAAAATAAATTATTGAGCCTAGCCACCTCAGATGTGGATTTTTCTTCTGTTAAATGAGTATAAATATCTAGTGTTGTTTTTACACTCTTATGCCCCATCCTATACTGAACATACTTAACATCAGAACCATTCATTAATAACTTAGTACAATGTGTATGTCTAAGACAATGAGGTCTAAAGACTTTTAAACCTTCATGTTTATATCTGTCCAGAAGATTGTGAACAAACTTCTGTGTAAGAATCTCGCTATCGATCTTTGATACCACAAAGAAAAAAGGATGGGTGTCATGTTCGGTGTCAGCCTGGGAGTCATATAACTCAATTGATTTATCGAGATTCATGATGTAAGACTTAGCAGAAGGATACTTCATTTTTCTTTCCTTGAGATTCTTAGCAAACTCAATAAATGTATCATCAAGGTCTATTTCTCTTACGCTGTCATACTTAGGCGATGTAAACCAAGACACTCCGTCTCTGCGAATAACCTGTCTGGATATAGTTAATTTTTTATTTTCAAAATCAATATCGTCCCATGTTATCGCAAGAGATTCGCTCAGCCTTAATCCACAATGATACCCGAGCATCAGCACAACCTCTAAGATATCACCTTTATATATCTTTTTAAATTCGTTTATCATAGAATCTGAGTAGTAAAAATTTGGATTGCCACGACGTTCAATAGTTTTAGGCGTTTTAGCTTCTTTAAACGGATTGTCGTTAATCAGCTTATGCCTAATCGCACATTCAAACATCATGTTGGATACGTTCTTATTCTTTCTTATAGTACTAGAAGCTAATCCTTCTGTTTTCATTTCAACAAGAAAATCTTGTGCAACATTCGTTGTAATATTACTAAGCTTGTAAACGCCAAGCTTTTTAACAAGATGTGCCTCTAATACTGCTTTGTAAGAAACGTATGTTGACCATTTTAATACATCTTGACATTCTTTAAGATATATGTCAGCAAAGTCTTTTACGCTTATATCTGAATCAGCAACGGTTCGTCCGCAATTATTATATTCTGCCAAAGCCTTGATGCCTGCAGCAAGAGCGTCTTTCTTGGTATCAAATCCAGACTTACAAACTCTTTGCCTCTTACCGTCAAGCTTTGCTCCTTCAAAATAATATTGCCATTTACTTCCACGTTTTCTTGCGTTTACTTCAGCCATAAATTATCACTCCTGTAAAAGTTAAAAATAATGGCTGTGTAATCTATATAAGTATAACACAGCCATAACGGATTGTCAATTTAAACTGTCTAAATATTTTTTTAAATCAGACTCTCTGATTTTAAGAGAGCCGATCTTGACAGCTTTTAACTTGTTTTCATTGATTAAAGTATAGACGAAGTTTCTGTTTACCTTGAGGATTTTTGACACCTCTGACACCGTGTAAACATTTTCCAACCTAATCACTCCTTTTATTTTCCAGATGAACCAAGTGCTCCTGCTCCTCTTTCTGATGGGATAGCTTTAAGTTCATCATAGTTTATTTCTTCGGCTTCAAGCTGAGGTACCTCATGTAACACAAGCTGTGCGATAGCTTTAGTGTATGGGTATACAACATAATCATCCTTAAGATAATCATCATCTATTTGCTTAGTGATTACCACTGGTTTACTGTTACAGTTTGTGATAGCTATAAAGATCTCGTTTCGATAACCGGAATCGATAACTCCAGCTGATTTCTTTATCCCTTTTGAACCAGTGCTTCCTCTTTCCTCTACTTGGAAATAGTAGTTATATGGAAGTGCTGAGGCGATGTTTGTAGGAACGAGCTTAGTCTCAAGCGGGTTGATTATCATATATTCGTCTTCGAATGATGCATATATGTCATATCCAGCATCCTCAACTCTTTTACTTGGAATCTTATAATCTTTACTTTTATCAACTACAGCAAATTTAATCTTATTCATTTTTTTGTTTATCCTTTCTTTTTCTTATTTAATTAAACCACCTTATTACTGTATCTCCTTTGTAGCCCTTTTCCCAAATAAACCATGCATAAGCCAAAGCCCCAACATTCTTTTTCCCCTCTGGGCTATCGTCACCATTTTTATAACAATTAATTCTTCCAGAAGCTACATATATGTATCTTGGGGGATATTCGTCAAATAATTTTCTTCTTGCTTTGCCTTCTAAAAAGTTTAATCTAAGAAACATGGCTACCATATGCTTATCAGTAATTGAGTTAATCGCTTTATAACAGAACTCAGATGCCAAACTGTATGGTGGGTTGGTAATTATATCGCCATCAAAAACTTCGTTTGAGGCTAAGAAATCGACCCCCCCCATTCCGTAACCTCTATCAACTAAATCAGTAGATTTAACACAATAGCCATACTCACGTAACGTTTCGCTAAGATGTCCAAGTCCACAAGCAGGCTCCCATATATTTCTTGAAAATTTGATTAGAGGCATTAATTTTTTAATTGCTATAGGATCAGTTGTATAAAAATCATTTACTGCTCTATCGTTATCAGAATGGTTTGAGGAGCCGAGCGTTACAAATACTTTATGATTACTTTCTGACATACTACCTCCTTATAATTTCTTAATGTTGAGTAGAATAATAATGAGTGCTGCCGCTGTAAGAATGAACGCTGTTATTGTCGGACAGAATACCTCAAGCCATGAGTAATTGACTTTGCCGATTATTTTCATGGTAATTAATATAGCCTGAACTGCTGTAATAGACATTAAGCTAATTGCTATTGCACTGTCATCTTTACGCTGTCTCATTTAAATCATCCCTCTCATTAATAGTTTACACTTCGACCTTCTGGAATCTCTGGCAATGACAGAAACCTGGCTCGTCCTGCTCTTTAAACATCTTGCATGGACATTTCGAATCTTCTGTCTTTTCAATACGACATGGACAGTAGCCAGAATTATTATTTACTGCCTCTGTTACAGCATCATATTCATTTGGATCTGGATTCTTAATAATCTTTAACATACTATTACACCTTTCTGATTATCACTTGCGAGCATAACGCCGAGCACTTCGTCACGATGTGGTTCTTGCTCAGGAATATATCTACCAAACTTAAACACCAAGTTGTCAAACTTTTTTATAAGGGCAAGATATGGTTCAACTTCTTCTTCTGTATATCCTGTATATATCACAATGGGGTCATTACATCCATGCTCTCTAAAGTGTATTATTAGTTCTAACACTTCTTCTTTTTGGAGCATTGGCTCAAGCCCAGCTATTACTATAGCTTCAGAAATTGGATTATTGATATACCTACGGAAAATATTCTCCGTAGATATATCAATTGTCGGCATTGAAGCTATCTCATTATTCTGACATACAGACTCAGAGATGTTTGCTTCACGGCAACACTTCCAATCACAAAAACAAGTGGCAATAAACATACTAGGTTTTTTGTAATTAACAAAATCCTCGTCGATAATGCTCTTAACTCTCATATTAATCACCTTTTAATTCAGCATAACTGTACCATTTTCTTGCATTAAATTCTCTGAACCTATCTTTTGAGTAAGTCTTACTAGGAACAAGAAAACCAACTATACGCTGATATGTATCTATAACTGGTTTACCACAAGTAGGACAAAGGTCAGTTCCTACAAAGCCATGGTGTTCTTCGCAAGTATTAATTCGTGTGTTAAATGCGAAGTAGATTACTCCTGACTTAGCTATCTTATTAAGCATCTCCCAAGCTACTTCTTTGTTAGGAAAATTATTTTCAATGTTAATATGAGCTATAGCACCGCCGCCGCACATCTTATCAAGAATCGAAGAGAGACGAAGTTTTTCGGCAAGGGTACACTTTGCAGTAAGTGGAATCCACTGATTTGAATAAATAAATGTATCTGTGTTTGGATGATAAAGAAGGTTATCTTTCTGGCAAAGTATAACTGCTGCTCTTTCAGCCGGGACAGATTCAACATTAAATGAATAGTCATCAGTGAAATTATCTTTTACGTCATTTATAACATTAAAAATTTTCTGAGCAAACGCTAAGCCTGCATCTGTGTAAGAAATATATCCGAATTCATCTGTAGTTGTGTATCCGAATGCTTTGATGACTTCATAAAGTCCAAGGATTCCTACGGTGCAATACTGTTTAGACAACTCTATGCCACCGTCCTGATAATTTGGAAGCAATCCCTTTTCAGCGTTTCTTGCGATAATGTATCTCACTCTATCAAGAGCTTTACAGCAGAGTTCAATTCTGTGTCTTAACAGGTCAACATACTTATCTTCGTTGGCTCCAACCTCATAATAAATTCTCATAAGGTTTACAGTATTTACCTTTACAGAGCCAATTGACAGAGCTGTACCGCCAATAGAATTAATGAATGCATCAAGTTTTGTAGTATCTGAAAGAAGACGACAACAGTTACTAAGAGTGCCTACATTATCACTTACGAAGAAGTTACTATCATTCCACTTAACATTGTGGTCTGAGCACCATCTTGCAAAATCTTCATCAACAAATTTGTCGTCCTTATAAAGCAGAGAGTATGTAAGTACAGGGAATGTAAACATGTTCTGAGTACGTACATCAGAAACTACTTCCATGAATATCTTCTGTGTTTCAATAATATCTTCAATGTAATCTATCGCCATTGTATTATCTGGAAAAATTACGCCGCCGAACAATGCTTCAATATAGTTTCTGTCAAATATAGAAACGTTTGTGAATGAACTCTGATCAACTCTTAAGAAAGGTTGATTAAGTCTATATATAAGTTTCTGGAAACACTGTCTAAGATAATAGTCTTTATCCTTAATATAATATCCTGTTTCACAATCCTTTTTCCAGAAGTAGAAGCTCCATACAAGAATGTTAGGTAAACCTACAGCACCGCTTGAACGATTACACATGTAGGAAACAAACTCTATAACGTCATCAAGAAATGTTGTGAGATGTTTAGGCGGCTGTGCATTATATCCACCTAAGAAGAAAAGACCTTCATTAGCCAAACGCGTTAAATCATACGCATAGCAATACGGGACATAAGAAGCTGACGGGGCGTCATGAAGATAGTATGCTCCTGAATATTCGCAATCAAGCCATTCTCTTGCGTCATTGAGTCCATACTTTTTATTTATCTCATAAAAAATTTTATTAAAAGCAAAAAGTTTATCTAATGATTTATCCTTTTCGCTTCTAAGGCTGGCTATATCTTTATGACTAGCGTTGGCATTAGCATCTATTGTTACGTCAGCCATATTCTTGTCAATGAATCCAGCAATAAAGTCTGAAAAGTTCATCTGAGTATCATGGAACCCATTAAGGAACTCAAAATCTTCTCCGTATTTATCAACAGCATTGTTAAGTGCTGTAGAAAAATCTTTACTTGTCTTTATATTTACGTTCATTATTAATCCTCCCTGCTGTTAATAAAATCCACCGCTTCTTTAAACGGCATAATATTGTCACCATCTTCGAGAACAGGGAGTAAATCATATCCTTTTGCTTTAATTGTTTCAATATCATTACAAATTTCAAATGGTATTCCCTTTGCTGCTAATTTCTTTTCCAGTACAATACACTTAGGGCAACCAATAGTATATAATATCATGCTAGTTCTCCTTATTTTCGTTATGATCTATGTATCCTTTTATAATGTAAGCTTTAGCTACCGCAGGACAATGCTGCATTAAAGCTCTTTCAACTACTTCACGAATATCGTCTGTCTTTATTTTCTGACTTCCTTTCGAAATTATCCAAGGGCGAATGCTTGTCTTATATACAAACCTTGCGTTGTCCCTAGCTATAGCTTCCCCTCTGTCAGAATGAACTTCTTTATATGCTGACGCTATTGTATTTAAGATATTGTCCTTGTTAAATCCTAACTCAGTACCGTCACGTTTTATTACCATTCTCTTCACGCTATCTCCCCTTTCGCCATTTTACATACAAGCTGATATATCTCATCCCAATCGTATGCTCTGTAGATGTTATCTTTAAGCTCACATGATAAATTATGAGGAGCAGACATAAGAATTCCTTTATAACTTCCGTCAATTAAATTATGCATGCCATCATCAATAAGCACATCGCCTGATAACAGCTGCTTATGCTTTATAACAATAAGGTTGTCCAGATCAAAGAAAGGAAAATACCTCAGCAAAACCTTATCAACCTTAGTAGCTATAGTCTTGTAATGCGAGGATGTTGCGATTGAGACTTGATGCCCGTCCTCTATCAACCTCTGCAGACCATTGACTGCTCCGGGCAGAGGCGTAACTCTCTCCCAAATCTCTGTTTCATACAGCGGTTTGTAAATCTGTTCTTTAGTAAGAGAAGGAAAGACCTCGCTGATATTCCAACTTTTAACGTCATCCATCTGGACATTAGTATTGTTTTGTTCATTTATCAGCGAGATCCACACCTCACAGAAGTTAATAAGTACGTCATCAAAGTCACAAAATACTTTGAGACTTTTCATAATTATTTCTCCATGCTCCTGAGATACTCAAGCCCTTTTTCGGTAAGAGTATATCTGTTTTCTAATCGTTCTCCGTTTGTTTCATAATCGCCTTTGATAAGCGCGAACAGGTCACGGTCATTATTAATTGGACGTTCGTTGCCATATTTATCAAACCATACTGAATTTGCTGAACCATAATCTCCATCACATTCATATATATGATGAGCAATCCAACCACTCTTATCCTTGGCTAACTTTTCAAAAAGTTCGATAATAAGGTCTGTGCCTGCACTTTCATAAACTCTTTCCCATCCGCCCGGAAAAGCTTCTTCAACGCTATCAGCGTATGATTCAACCTTCTTCATATGTTCTTTAAGTTTGAACATATACTTTGTAAATTTTTCGTATTTCATTGCCTCTCGCCTTTCTTAAAACTGTATTTCATCAGCCCACTGGCTTATCCAACCTCTGTGATTTGTCTTTAACTCACAGATAGCTGCTCTCTTTTGTTCTCTAAAATGTTCTATGTATTTTGTAAAACCACTCTGTGATTTGTCTTCAAGGTCGCACTGTTTATCGTGCCCAATTACGACAACCTTTGTGTTCGGGCCGATTCTGGATAGTACCTTTTGGAGTTGCGGGACGGTCATGTTCTGCGATTCGTCCAGAACGACTACCACATTGTTAAGATTTGTCCCTCTTAAGAATGTATCCGTTATGCAAGTTATGTATCCTGTGCCGTTTTTCTGGTTTACCATACTCTCATCATTGATTGCAGTTATTGGATTTATACCGCACTCAATAAGAGCCTGATAAAAAGCCTCAAAATATACTGAACTCTTCTCTGTTATTGTTCCCGGAAGCCATCCCTGCTTCTTCTCTCCATAAGGAGACATGATGTAAACTATGCCATCGTAACGTCCATACTGGACAAGAAGATTGGCTACGGCAGTTGTTATTGTTGTCTTTCCTACACCACTTCTAGCATTCACGAATATGATGTCGTAGTCCTTACTCCATATCGTATCAACTAAAATCTTCTGTTCGGGGTCAAGCTTAATGCCATAAAACGGATGTTCGTCTAAAGTCTCAGGTGCTTCCATTTTAGGTTCGGAATTTGCACGACTTTTGTTCTTAGCCATAAGAATTCCCCCTTAGATAATCTCATCCATATCGACATCTTCGCCGATAATGAAATCCGTAAATCCCTTCTCCTTAGCTTCGTCAGCAAACAGATACCATTCAACACGAAGCTTAGAATCATACTCTTCTTCAGTCAGCTTACTTCTTGAGATGATATATTTCTTAATACGTTCTTCTGTTCTTTTATTGAACTCCATCTGATCCTGCGCCTTTGCCCCAGAATCCCATACAACAGTACTACCATCATGCATAAGGAATGTAGCATTAGGAGAACAATATCTCTTATGACCTGCGAGACCGATAAGGAATCCCATGCTGTACTGCCAGCCGATATTGATTGTGTAAACAGGTGTCTTACTGTTCTGGATAATGTCGATAAGTTCAAAGCCTGCAGTAACACTACCGCCATTAGAAGTAATGGTAAGAAGTATTGGTTGTCTTTCTTCTACTGGCTTGCCTTTATCCTGTTTGTTGAACTTAAGAATGTTTGCTATTGCGTCAGAAACAGAGTACTGATTAATATCTTCATTAATCACAAGCTTACGTTCTTTGAGATCATTGAGATAAATAATGTCCTCAAGAGAAAAACCTTTCTTTGCTTCGAGAAGTGTTTCGTCAAGATCAATTTCAAAAACATCAATGTCACGATTCTGTTTGTTCATAAGAGAACCTCCTTTAAATTTTATATAAGAACTACCTTGCGGTAATTTCTTTAACATGATTATCGATTTGCATAGCTATGTCATGTATGGATCTGGTGCCATCATTTTCTATACAGACATCTCTAAATTTTTCACCATCGGCAAACTTTATTTCATCATCTGCAAGTCTACGCTGCCATTCGGTTTCATCAAAAGAACCTCGCCTTATTGCTCTCTGTTTTCTAACAGCATCATCTGTTGAAATCTCTACAATAAAAGTATCTTTATTGCCGAAATACTTCAGGAATCCTTCTGTACCTACAAGATCAAGCACAACAACAAAGTTCTCGCCTTTGATTGGAGCGAACTTCGGAACCCCATAATACCAAGTGTCAGGAACACCATTAACAAGAGTGTTGTATGAACGGTATTCAATAAGAGAATCCTGTTCAATCATCTTTAAAAATTCTTCTTCTGAAACAAAATTATAGTCAACACCTTGCTTTTCTTTCACTCTCATAGGTCTTGTTGTAGTAGAGATGATAGGAATATAACCATATTCATCTCTCAACTTTCTGAGTACCGTATCTTTTCCTGTGGCACTTTTACCGAATAATATTACAATCACCCAGCACAATCCCCTTCCGTAATAAAATAACGACCATTAGATTCTTCAACAGCCTTAGCATATGTATGATTGAATCCGCAACTTTTCATTTCTGTACATCTACCGCCACGGTAATAACAGTAAGGCACTGCGGACGAAATAAACTCAGGATTTGTTTTAAAAACTTCCTGACAGATTAGTTCAATCACGCTTCTTGTTTCTGGAGAAGCAAGCCTGCACAGTCTTTTGTTGCAGATTACCATAAACTCTTCGGCATTCATATACCAACACATTGTCACGGGAGCGTCCTGTCTTGCTGCGTTTCGGTCATACTTGTCCTGTCTGTCATTTCTCTGAGATGAAACGAACGGAATAGCGTGAACATGTCTAACAAGATGTGTGGCTACCCATGTTGGTAAATTAGAAATCTTAAAACAGAAGTTTAAGGTTCTAATCGGAGAATGACGAGCTTCAAGAATCTTGACTTTCCACTCTTCACTTGGCGGAGTAGTAGCTTCTTTTGATACTGTTGTTAAAGTAATTTGTTTACACAGCATCCAGTCTTCTTCTGTTGGATATTTTAATACTTCTACTTTGACATCCATGTTGTTTCCTCCGTTTTGTTATTTAATATCATAATAAGGATTTCATCACACCTCTTCAAAACCCCGTAGTTACGGGATTTGAGAGGGTGACTTTTTTCCAACTTACTCGATTTCTTCCTCTGTATCACTTATCCTGTATTCAATTTCTGCACCACAATTTGTACAATGTAAGATTTGAACTATCCCCTCTCCGTCATATCCGAAGTCTTCGAAGTTATAATCACAATCCCAAATTACAGACCTTGAACAACAATGAAAACATTCAAACATTTAATCACTTCCTTAGATGTAAGCATCTACTTCAACTACGCCTTGGTTTCTAAACGGACAATTGCTTGCATAAATATAATAAAAATCAATTACATTTGAATTCCCTGCATCTGAATCATCAACAAAGTACCAACCAGACATTTCAGGATATCCGTTCACTTCAAGATAAACTTTGGTTCTTTCTCCGTTGTAGTTATAGCCGTAGTTATAATATAAGTAGCTGCTTGCTATTGAGCCTTTTATACCATTACCATTACCATACGAACAGTCATATAGATATCTTCCAGATCCTCCATATGTTTCATAGCCATAACAGTAATAAGTGCCTCGGCTAAAATGTTTTATATAAGTTAATCCATCGCTTGATGGAGCTTCTGGTTTAGGTTCGATATATTCATTCATAATCTCGATGTCAGGATTACATTCACTGCATCTTCTTGCTTCGATATCACTTGTATCAATTATAATTACAGCATCATCTTTGTTCCACCTGCAGGAATTCTTATGAAGATAATGGGTTGAAGGTTTATACACTATGTATTCTTCAATAATTTCCTCTACAACGGCTTCAACAGCCGCTTCTGTTTCTGGAACAGTTATTTGTATTGCTGACTCAGTAATACATTCCTCTGTAACTACTTCAGTAATAGGCTCTGATACTGTAGATTCTACCGTAGTGTATAAAATGTCACTTTTATTCACATTTTCGATCTCGTAACCCACGCAATTACGTGGTTTGCGGGATCGACTTTCTGAAAAACCAGTTAGTTTTTTATTTTCGCACGTTTTTGATACAAAAATACAACTTTGAGTGGTAGTTTCAGCGTTTTCTGCAGGAGCTGACACCTTATGATCTCTATTTATGTATGCAATATACCAAATCATAGCAACCAGTACTATTAAAATCGTCGCTATTCTTTCTGTCTTTTTTGAATTAGAGTTTATACTCTCACAACCTTTCTTTTGTTTTAATAAATATGCGTGTATCCAGTTAAAGTGAAGTACTCGCCGTCTCTTTTATACTCAGTGCAATAGATTATGTCGTTCTTTTCTATCGGGTCTTTCTTGAAAACCCTGTTGAACACTGTAAATCTCGATTCTATTCCACTACCAATTGATTTTGTTATAACACTATACCCGAACTGAACCCCGTCAGCCTTCCTGCAAAGCGGATATATTTCAAGAACATATAACTTTCTTCTGTCTTCTTCTTTGTCAGAAGTATATCCAACATATCCCATGTATTCTTTGAAGTTCTGAATCTTGATTACATCACTTAAGTCTTCTAAGTTAGCTGCTAAGATTGAAGCTTCAACTTCTTTTAGGATTGAATCCATATCTGTTATCGTGTAACTCTTAGCTGGCTTGCCTGCTTTGGTCATGCCGGTTGAGTATTTAGCTACTATAGAAGCTATGACAGGATTGGTAATTTTTTCTTTGGATATCTTGCTGCTTTCCCCTTTACCGAACATGTCATTAAACATTTCCGTAATTCTAAGAAGCTCTCTCTGATTTCCAAAATCACTAAAGTAGTCAATCTTAATAAGAATATCAAGCTGCCTTGAATCCATAGAGGTCTTAGAGGTTATGTCCTTGAGCAGTTCCATAAATCCACTGTAATCTTTATGATATAAATCCCCTAATTCCTTAGTGACAATGGCACTCATGTACTTTACAGAGTCTAATCCTTTAGCGATAACCTGCTTTTCTTTATCATAATAATAGCCAACTCCAGAAACACGCCACTTAGGCGATGTTACTTTAATTCCATTCTTGCTTGCGTACTTTATAATTTCTGCAGTCTTATCTGTATTGTCGCTAAATGCATTAAGAGCGGCGGTCAGGAACTCGTATGGATAATAATATCTAAGATATCCAGAAATATAACCTATACAGCTATACGCATCACTATGATTCCATGAAAATCCATAAGCCGAAGCGTCAAGAATGATTTGAATAAACGGCTTAATAACCTCTTCGCATCTCTCAGGAGTTATATCATAGTGTGCCGAAGAGTATTCAATAAATCTTCTTTCTATTTCTGGAAGAAGAGTTTCTGTCCCCTTCTTTTTTGCCACGCTTCTGCGGACTGAATCACTCTCAGCATCAGAATATCCACAGAACTGAACAAGAAACCTCATGATTGTCTCCTGCATAGCTATTCTTCCTGCTTCTGGAGCCAGGAATTTATTAAGTTCATCAAACCCATTATCATAAAATTCCCCATTAGCCACAGATTTTCTGAAACTTGCACATGCTGGACGAATAAGACCGTTACCAAACGATAACCATTTAATCATAGAGAAGTTAGGTATCTGTTTCTTAGCTATTTCAAGAGTTCTATCAGACATAAATTCTTTTAAATACTGAGAAGCCGAGTTACTTTCCCACTGAAATATCATTGTCGTATCATCTCTGATACTCTTCCAAACGTTTTCATCCTCAAGATCAACATTATCTGGAGTTAATCTTGGAATTCCAGCCTGTTTGCAAGCGTTATTTATTACGCTTATGTTGTCAAGCCCGAGGACATCAAGCTTAACATACATCAAGTCATCCAATTCTTTCATGTTAAGCATTGAAATTGGGTAATCTGAAGTTGAAGTTGAGCATAATCCTATCATTCTGGCAATAGGAAGGTCACTTACTAATACTCCAGACGGATGTGTGCCTATTGAAACGATAGTGCCATTAAGTAAGTCGACATATTTGAAGACATTTGGGTATTTATGTCTTGCTTTTTCCTCATCTTTTTCGGCCAAAGCTACAACTTCATTCGTAATTTTTATGTATTCATTCGGTTTTTCCTCTTTGTATAAAGCTCTACAAACATCTCGTATAGCACCCTTCATAGCAATGGTATTAAATGTGATGATTTCAGCAGACTGAATCGTATCGAGATTCATCTTATCCTTAAGAAGAAATTCCTTCATCTTATCTCTATCAATTCCGCCGTAGTCGGTATCAATATCTGCATTAGTTACTCTAGCAGGATTCATGAACCTGAAAAAATTAAGTCCAAATCTCTTGCTATCCATCTGAGTAATGCCCAGAAGGTATGCAATCATGCTGCCAGATACAGAACCTCTGCCATATCCACACTGAATTCCTTGTTTAGCTTCCCACTCTCTTATATAAGTCTGTAAAAGCATAAAATCGATAGATTTTGTGGCTTCATAAACTTCGATTTCCTTATTTATTACATCAGTCAGCTCTTCTCGAGTGTGATTTTTTAACGCATAAGGGTGATTTTCCATTGAATCCATAACTTTTTTTCTGAAAGTTTCAGAAGGATTGCTATAAATATGCGGATACTTAGTGTTTTTGTCCATTTCAAATGGTTCAACCATACTTGCTAAGAGATTTGTGTTCTCAATAGCTTCCATGTATGCTTCTTCTGGGATAGCATTCTGCTTTCTAAACGAATTTATCAGTTCATCATATGTTTTAAACCTTAAATCCCAACCATCTTCGCCGTCAAAATGAATGTTCTTTGATATCTGGAGCACTCTTCTGCCCTCAACATGGTCATCATTCAGTGCATGAGTGTCAGTACCAGCGATAAGTTTAATTCCCCAACTTTCACTTAATGCATGCATTTCCTGATTGTATTTAACCTGCTTTTCATCAGAGTGATGACCAATTTCCAAGAAACATCTATGTTTATTCTTATGAATAAACTGTAAAAATCTTTCTTGAACATCATCGGAACCTTTTCCGAACACACCACCGACACAGGCAGTTGTAATTATTATATTGTCGCTTGTAGAAAACAGTTCATCAAACGATATTCTTGGAACATAATAAAAATGGTTATCAGTTCTACAAAAACTCTTAGATACAAGTTCATTTAATTCAAAAACTCCATCTAAATTTCTGGCGATAAGGACACAATGGTAATTATCACGTACTTTTTCATCAAGAGATTCAGTAAGATAAGCTTCAACACCATGTATGTATTTCATTCCAGCATTTTCAATGTCGCATTTTTTATGCCACCATTCAAAAACCGAACCATGTTCACTGAATCCAAGAGCGTTCATGCCACATTCCTTAGCTCTGGATATATACTCTTTATATTTTGTTATAGAGTCAATATTGGTTACGCCGTTTGATAAGCTTGAGTGGCAATGATATATTACATAATTACCAGAACTTTTTGTTCTAGCCTTTATTTCTTCTGCAGGCGATTTACCTGACACAAAAGCTTCAAGACTTTCCTCTGAAGCTATTGGAATAGACTTGATCACGCTCTTACCTCCCATAAAAAATTGCTTTTATTCTTTTAAAAAATTATCTAGTTCGTCTTCTGATGCTATGAAGGTTTCTGTAAGACTATACGGTACCATGTTTTCATAGTCAAAAGGAATCACTTCTTCATAGCGCAGAATTCTTTCTCCGTTTGGAAGATTGATATAAGCCCTAGCAGTATAACTATCTAAGTTGAATAAATGACTACACGTATTATTAAACTTGTCAATAATGTCGGGGTCTAAATCTGAAAGCGTGGCATTTGTAGTAAGTATAGGATGAGTTTTCAAGTATTGTAAGTATTCATTCCAATCAATCTTGTAATTTATATCGCCCCTCAGATTGTAACGTCTTGTGAAATCCCTTATTAAAGAAACGTCAACAAACTCTCCTGAAGCAAATTCGGCGTACTTAGACATGTCATAACCAATCGCATATCTCTCAGATAATTCATGAAGTTCCATTATACTATCACCCCTCTAAAAACTTAGATAATTCATCTTCAGTCGCTACATAAAACGTTCGTTTTATATCTAATTTTGCACTAGATATAGCTGCTTCAAACCATTTTTGAGTGAAAAATTCACTACATATAGTAACCATAGTTCTAATATGAGGCAGAATTGTAGTTCCATCTACGTTAAAGCCAGCATCACGAAAGTTACTCTTGCTGTACGTCTGAGAATATACTGTGTCGATACAATCATTCCCTCGTCCCGGACAATAAACCGTTACACATCCCATTGGTTCGCAAGTTATCTGCTCAATTATTGTCGTAGCTTCAATGATTAACTTCCTGCCACACACAGGACACCTATCAAGCTTACTATGCACGTTACCACCTACCTAAACTTGAATCTGTTCTGATACAATGCCTCGAAAACCTCTCGTCCCTTATCAACCGGAGCATCTTTATCATCCAACCAATCCCTTGCATCGTACAAATACTCAACATTCACGTACTTTTTCAAGCAATTTATGTTTCTGTCTTCTCTAACAGCCACATCTTTATCCAGAGCAAACACCACTCTGACACCCAACCTAGCAAGTATCCTCATTTGCCCCGGATTTAAATGTGATGTGAGTATTGCTGCAGTATTTTTAATGCCGAAACCTCTTGCAATCAGAACAGACTTCATTCCCTCGAATATAATGACTTCTTTTTTAGCCATGATGTCATTCAGATTCTCGAAAATCCCATAGACGATGCTCATCTGTCCGCCCCAAGGTTTGAAATATGTATATTTCCTTATTCCTTTTTCTTTGAAATCAGGATCAAGTGTTCTTCCACCAACGTTAGCTATTTTACCTGCAGGATTTCTTACTGGATAAACAATACAGTTAGAAAAACCGTCATACTTTACCCCGAAAAACCGCATAGCCTCGTCGGTTATTCCTTCTTTGCGCCAGACCTCATACTTCTCAGGTTTATCTTCGTACCTTTCCATATAATTGTCTGGCAAAATATTGTTAGTACACTCTTTTTTGTTATCTCTTGGCTTTGCAAATCTACGACAAGTGTCCGTCGCAGACATTCTCTTTCTTCTTTTAAATTCTCCACCGCTATCATCAATTCCTGCAAACTTTTTAAGCATTTCTACTGCTTCGTGAGCGGAAACGTGATGATAAAACTTTAAAAAAGTAACAGCATTCCCACCAATCCCTGAAGAGAAACAGTAGAACCTACCAGTTTCCCTTCTCACTGAGAATGATGGTGTCTTTTCTTCTTTAAAAGGCGAGAAGCCCCAGAACTCCCCGTTCTTTTCCTGCAAATCAACATATTTAGAAATTAAATCTACGATATCTACGCATTCAAGAATTTCCTGAACGTCCATAAGCTTCTCCCCCTTACCAAACAAACTTATTTATTTATTGTTTGTACCAAGTACATTTCTTTCAATACGATCTTCTACTCTGCGATTCATATACATCAGAGCAATCTCAAGATGCTCAAGAGCCTTTGCATTATATTCAGTTGCAAATTCCCCACTCTGAAAACCTTTTAATCTATCACGAACGATTTCAAGAAGATCAGTATCAATTACTCCATGTTTTGAATCAGGAAGTTTTCTTGCACCATTCTGAAATGATATAGGAAGACAGAAACACTCCTTGGTATCTGGATTGATTACACCATGAATTTCGTACTCATGGTTAGCCCCACCATTACCAGGTTCATCAGCAGCCATTACAGTATTTAAATTTTCTCTCTTCTGAATTGTATTAAGTACTCTCATTTGAATTTCCTTTCTAATATTAAAATGGATTGTGTGGTACATGCTGCTCTGCTTCTTCAAGCAGAATAATATTTCCGTTAAATTTGATATCTATGTATTCACCAGACGTATGCTGTGCTCCGTTTCGATTAAACTGTACAATAAGTTTCTTATTACCACAGTTCACGCCGTCTGCTGCAATCTCTTCTGGAGTTTTGTCCAGCAAAAGAACAACCGTCGAAGCATTTCTCGCAATCTTCGCACTATCCGCCAACTTTCCTGTGTCAGTAAGCTGAGCTGCTGCTATTGCTGCAATATCCATTGCTCCTGCAATGTTATTCTTAATCATATCAGTCAGCTTTCCGAGCTCTGCATATGTTGCAAATGCATCAGCATCCCCTGTTGGCTTAAGATAGTCAACCATAACCACATCGAGTCTGCCAAACTTATGAGAAATCTTCTTTACTGCTCTGTAAATCGCATTCGATTCAAAAACCGGCATGTAAAGATGGACTAATCGCTTGGACTTTATCCACAGAATAGCCTCACGAATTTTCTCCTTCTCTTCTTCTGTGTATCTTCCTGTTCTTACCCTAACAAATTCAATACCTGTCAGGTGAGAAACCATTCTACACATAAAGAGTCTATCCGAAAGTTCACTGTCGATATACATAACGCTCTTATCTCTGCGCATTAAGTCAACAGCCTCATTTAACATGACCATTGACTTGGCTCCTTTCTTTGGAGCACCAACAACCACAAGTTCCTGCTTCTCAAGTGTCACATACTCGTTTAATGTTGGAAATTTAAAAGGAATACCAGACTCATTTCCGTCCTGATGATTCTCTATCTCAGCCCAAATGTCATCAGCGACATCAGCGAACTCAGGAATCTCATCAGTTGTCGAGAAGTTAATCATTGTGTCGTCAAGCTTCTGATAAATCGCCTGTTCGATATCAGCTTCTGCAGGATTACAGCAAAGCATCTTGCACTCTTCTAGAATAGAAAATAAGCTACGCCGGAATGCCGCATCAACAACATTAGAAACCAACATTCGATACTCTTCTTCAGTGTTTCTGCAAAGAACATCACTCATCATAATGAGTTCTTGCAGTTCATCGATAGAGAGTTCATCAGCCAGTCTCCTTGTAGCGTCTGAAGAGTTTAAGCTTTCAATAATGTTGTAAGCATCGACTGTTCGGATACCCTTGTCTGCAAGTTTCTCGATTGCTGTGTACACACAACGATTTTGTTTGTTTGTGAAATGCCCAGGAAGTAAATCCTCGGAATGATATATGTATTCTGGATGATGAATCAGTGTAGCAATCACGCCAGATTCAGCTTCCAAACTATTAATGTCGTCAGCTCTCATCTCTTCAACTCCTTGTTTATATATTGCCCTGTTCTTTACAATCACCAGACTTTCACTCGTGATTGTAAACTAATTAGTTCATAAAAATCCGCCAACCAAAGAAGGATTTTTATGAACGGCTTATAGGAATCGCACCTACACTCTCGCTTACAGCAAGAGCAACACATATGTATTAATTTGCAACAGGGCAATATATGTAACTTATTTAATTATGTTACCTATAATAGACACAATCGTCGTGAACTCCGCAAAGGAATCTACACCGAAAATAATCTATGTCAGGGTAAAATTCCTCTGCGTTTTTGATTTTTTCAATAGTGTTTTCCGCCCATTCGAGGGCATCTTTACAAGCCTGTTCATTAAATGGTTCTTCAATGAATACCCCAGACTTGAAACAATTGAAGCATAATGATTCTGGATATTTCCCATACTCTTGCTTAACTGCTTCAGCATAAATATACAGCTGCTTGAGCATATCATCGAGTTCTTTGTCCTTGATAGTAGGTTTTGCTCGCTTACTTCTAGGTTTGAGATCCCTTGATTTGTTATCGACGATATATAACTTACCGTCTTTCTCTCCAAGAAAATCAATGAACCCAACAAAGTTATACTGTCCGATCTTGAACTCAACCTTTTTCTCAACGCCCACAGTATTGTAAGGAAACGGTTTAAAGTTCGTGAAGTAATCTATCCCTTTTTGGATATAGCTTTCCACGATACTATCAGAGGGTCTGTCCCCTTTGACGTTTTCGGAAAAACCAAGCAGAAACGTAGATAATAACTCACCCTGCTTTAATTCTCCTTTGTAATACTGCTCAAGTATCTTATGTATGAAGCTGCCGTAGCTTGCATAAAACATATCCTTGTCTTCAGATTCGTATATATATTTGAGAAGCCATTGATAACGGCAATCGCCGAAGCATGAGACTCTGCTGTAGCTAAACCTCATGCCGTCAACAATTGCTCTGTAAATCCCTGTCTCCATTTATTAGAACGGAACTTCTCCGTCTGAAAGAACCTCCTCAGCCTTTTCAATAGCCGCTTCAACTGGAGATGATGTTGATGAAGAACCACCATCAGCCACTTCAAAACTGAATACTGTAAAGTTCGTGTAGGAAATCTTCTTTTCTTTGTCATACTTTGTAGTAACTTCAACATCGCCAAGCTTGAGTCTGTCCTTTTCCTTGAGATGTGCTGCATTCTTAGCTGCTGCCGCACCCACAAATGCTACGAATCCGCTGAAATCTGTTTCATATGAATCTGTCTGCTTATTCTTTTTGCTAGTTGAAAGTCTTACCTTTGTCATTGTTTCTGATACTGGATTAACTTCCCATACTGTTGCATAACTGCCTGATCTGAATCCCATAATTATTCTCCTTCTGCTCCTATGTATTTTTCTTTAAGACCGTTTAGCAGATTTGTTGCTGTTGTAAGGTCTTTAATAGCGTTGTAGTTTGCGCCCTTGGCAAATCTACTTATGTATTCAATAAGTTCTTCTCTCTTTTCTGGATTAGTCTGAACTGTGTTCTTGACGATCTTATCGACTTCACCAATTATTCCAGCAATAACCGCCTTGGTTTCAATTTCCTCTGCTTCCTTCTGCTTGCTTCTGAATGCGTCAATATCCTGGTCAGTCTGAGCAATCTGGAAGTATGATGTGAGGAACTGTCTTGTGGTGTAGGTTAATCCTGCTCCCATTGCCTGAGCTGGGTCTGACATAGAACCAGTAACTACCCATGGCACATCGATAAACTCTTCTGGATTATCATCATTAACCCACCTAAAGTTCATTTCTCCAAAGAACAGCATTTCTGTTGTCTTTGTTGTAACAGCATTGCCGTCCTTAGACATCTTTACATTCTCAATAACATTCTGAGATACTGATGATGTCCCCGGAACGATTGACGGAATCAGTGAGACTCCATACTTTTTCATACCTGCAGTAATACTTGCAAGGATTGTTGTTACCTGAACATAAGAGTAATTAAAACCCTTCTTGTCCTTCTTAACAACGTCAGACATTACTCTGATTTTTGCGAGCTTCTGAATAAGGCTCGATGTTTCTGTTGTTTCTACCATTCTTACCCTTCTTTCTTAGTTTCAATTACGTAAGTTGCGGACTGGTCTGCTGCTGATAAAAGCCAAGCATATGGGAACTGTTCATAAGCCATTCCGATATACCCAACATCACCATCGAATGCAGACATATGACAGTTAATTGCCACAGCCTCTT
This sequence comes from archaeon, assembly GCA_024399155.1. Classification (GTDB taxonomy): domain Archaea; phylum Thermoplasmatota; class Thermoplasmata; order Methanomassiliicoccales; family Methanomethylophilaceae; genus Methanarcanum. Next base: position 76,890 of record JAKSHX010000001.1, read on the forward strand.
CTGTAGTAAGCTTGATAAACTGCTGTGTAATAAACACAGACTTACTACCGTGCCCACCATAATTAAGCTTAGGCTTTGTAATGAAAGCATCGTAGCTTTCCCACTGCCCTGATTCGTTCTTACGATTACGTTTTTCTACGGCATAGTTATTTACCTTACAGAGATCATGGAATAATGTAGTGATGATAATAGTTTCTTCACTTACTTTGATCTCTGGATAAACCTGAAGAAGTCTTTTCATTTCGTCATAAACATGCAGTGAGTGTTCACATAAACCGCCGGCATATGAACCGTGGAAGCGAGTGCTCGCTGGTGCTGTAAAGAAATCTGACTTCTCGAGCCAATCGATAAGGTTGTTGATACCGTCTCTTTTGATGCTTGAACATAGACTCAAATATCTTTCTTTGTCTGTCATGTAAATCCGCCTTTCATAAGTATTTTTTGAGGTTTTTGTGCTTATAAAACCTCGATTTTATAGGGAAAAATCCCAGATAATGTGTCGGATTCGAACCGAAAATACATATTTCCAAACTAAATACCACATTACAAACCTACAATTCTATGTAGATAGGTATAAAAAAAAAGAGGCTTAATCATAAGCCACTTTGTTTTCGCTAATATTTAATTGTACATATAACCAAAAGCTTCTTTCCAATTTAAATACTCTAATTTATAAATCCTTGAATGCTTTACTATTTGAGTATTAGATATAGGCTTCTGTTCGTCTTTGGGTTTGCTTTCCATCTTCTTTTTTAATTCCTTAACTGTTAGTGCTTCAAATGATACCTCAAACCCCGACCGTTCCATCTCAAGAGCCCTAAAAAACACACCAGACTTCCTTATATTTTCATAGGCAATTTCTGTAACAAAAATATTATTACTATTTAATTTACTTATCCTTTGATTAATTGTTGTTTGAAGAGTAGGAAGTTTAATAATCCCTGATACTCCACGAGACAACTCATTTCCATCATATCTAGACTTCATTATCGGGGCAGGATAATTTGAATGGAAGTATTTGAATTCCTTTAAACTAATTGCACTCTTGGTCGTTTTCAAAGCTTCTTTATATATAGGATACTTTTCATTATCACAAAAAAATACCATTTCTTCAAAATCAAAATCTGAACACAATACTTTAATGTAGTCTTCCTTTGGCAAACCAGAATACATCATCCATAATATAGCTCTATAGACATTATCAACAGTACATTCCTCAACTGGAGCGAACAACATGTCTAATTCTTTTTGGAAATGTAGTGGATTAGACAAGAAACGCTCTTTTATTTTTTGAATTGGAGATGCTTTTATATGTAATATATTATTGTTGGCATCTCTTACATTGTTCTCAAGGCACCATTTTACATATCTTTGTATTACTGATATTCTTGTTGTTTTATTTGTAGATTCTCTAACCGCAAGGCCTACGATTTTATTTGCAACTTCAGATGCCTGACTGATATTCATTGCGCACACATCAACATCATATTTGATTTCAAATTCTTCAATAGTTTTAAATACCGATAGTATTTCCTTCCTTGCACTCTCGTTAGATATTGTATCCATGAAGTTCATTTTTGTTACTTCGTTATACATAACACACCTCTAGTTGTTAATAATGTTATTTAAGGAAACACACTTTCCCCATAGCTCAACTAGCATATCTGGATTAATAAAAGCTAAGGCGGATGTTGCTAAAAGACTTGCAACAGCTATTTCTTTCATATAATTATCTGGAATAGTAGTAAGATAAGATCCACACTTTGATTTCGACATAACAGTTGGATTTTCGCACAGAACAACGCTATCCTTTTTCAAACCACATTCTTCTGCTGAAACAAAAATATGAGTTGGAATTCTTTTGTTTATTTTCTTTAATGAACTTGTAAGAGGTAAGGCAATAATATTAGGACTATGTATATTCCCAGTGTTGTTTTGAAAAACTAAGCCCGGTCTCCATCCAATTTGTTCATGTTCATCACCCTCAAAACGCATCAGATAAACCTCTCCTATCTGAAACTTTTTGATCAAAATAATACCTCGATTCTTAAAAAATATCACACATCCAACGGTCAAATTATACCACACCACACCACTGTCTGTCAAGTTTCACCACTATGGGGTATGTATTGGAGAAATCACACAGCTATTAATTAAATCATCCATACATTCACAGCATAAATGTAAATTAATCTTTTCTCCGTCGTAAATGCTTCCATATTTTATAACGTTATTGATTGAAAAATTATTTTCTTTATCCCAAACATCTAAAACCTTTCCGCATTTATTACATATATTATTTTTCTCATTCCTCATTAACATTTCCCTCTTTAACGGAGAGAAGAATACATACTCTTCATTTGATTCATTCAAACCACAACTAAAAATAAAGAGCACATCATCCTGCCTCTCCTCTATATCAATGTAGTTTATATTATTAAGCGATAATTTATTACTGTCATTACTTATAAATGTTGCACTCATAAGCTCTGAAGACAGTAAAAGCTTGTCAAAAGACAAGCTCAATTTAATATTATTACACACTTCCTGCCCTTTCAAGACAAATGAGCTAACATTATTTGCAAAACAATAATCTTTAAAATCTGAGATAGACAATCTTTTCATAAACTCTTCCTCCCCTGCTGTAAATCCTATAAATTATCTTTAGATAATAATACCATAGATAATATAATATGTCAATACTATTCAATAAATTGGCATATTATGTATCATAGAAAGCCAACAGTATCTTCCACCAACAGTACCATCAACTTTATTCAATGGTATTATTTGTTCTGGTTTATACACGCAGCTCTGAAGATTACACCCATTTACAAAATACATCTCTTCATTTATGCCATGAGATTTTAATTGATCGTTAATCCAAATCATAAGCTGGTGATTCATTTTCCATTCTTTTTTTACTTCTGAATCGTATACTCCAGGAGAACGAATGCCTTTCATCGCATCATTATAGAGTAATTTGCCGTTGTAAGCCATTAAAATTCTTGCACACCAAATCGTATAGACTTTAAAGAATTTATAATAACCATACTCGTCTCCAAAATCCTCACTGATTAAAGGAATAGAACGTATTACATTAGTTATTATATCTTTATAATGATTTTCATCGTCCCATAAAAGATTAGTATGCATAACTTTATATTCCAAATCTCTATCAACGACTTTGGCTTCCCATAAATGTAAGCGACTTTCATTCACTTTAACATCTCGCTCTATTCGTTCGGATGCTATTTTCTGATTTGTGCTGCTGATTATATAAGCGATGGAATAAATAATAATTCCTAAAAACGCAATAATAAAAGACATAATTTTACCCTGCTGCTTCCTTTAGAGATTCTATAGCGTCAGAAAGATAATCAGTGGCATCATCTAACTGATCTATCTTCTCCTCTAATATTTCTCCTTTAGAAGAATCTTGAAGATTTTCTGGCATATTATCAAAAGCATACTGTTCTTCATCTCTAAGCGTTTCAACTTTGGATAAAAGTAAATCTAGTTCGGAAACAATTTTATTTATTCTAACTCTTTTTACTTTATTCATGCTTGTACCTCCTGCCAAACATTTTCAAAAATAAACTTTATTACAAACATCGCCCCATCAGGATTGTACTTGTCTACAGAATACATTTCTATTTTATCTGCCTTATTAAGCGCATTATATATAGGATGATTTATATTATCAATTTCGGCATAATATGTGCCAATCATTAACACAAAATCTCCGTTGTTTATTTTGCAGTTCACAGCTTCAACATAAAATCCCTCCATGTTAGTTAAACTTTCACAACATGATAAAAGAGATTTGACTTTTGGATTATCTAAACACAGATTATTATTTGTTATTTCTTTTTCTACTATTGATCTTATCTTACTCAATTAAATATCCTCCATTATTTTAATTCATCCGTGATATTTCTAAAACCGATGTCAATTCTAGGATTAACTCCGTCGATTATTAACTCAACATACGAAGAGCCTTGAACTAACTCTTTGAAATCATTACCATTCGAAAGATTCAGTTCCTCGAAAACAATTGTAATAACTCCAATACATCTTGTATCATCAAAAGGATTAACCTCAATTTTAAAATTCTTGCAGTTACTATCATTAAAATATTCTTTAACCCTTTCAAATGTAGATATCATTTTTTTAGCTACCGAAATGTTTAATATTCTATTCTTTTTCGATTCATTATTATAATAATCGACAAAAGCTTTACCAAGACCATTTTCTGGGGTTAAACTTAATAACCACTCTTCTATATCATTATTCTGTAAGGACATTACATTACCTCCAACTTACTAAAATCAATATTATCATATTATCACATATGATTTTCTCTGTCAATTAACTCTTAATTTATGCATAATACCTATACACTTCGCAAGCTCCATTGCGCCTATTTCAATATCATCCTCGGTTGTCATTCTAGAGAATGATATTCTAACTGAACCATGAGCATCTTCGTCCGATAACCCCATAGCTTTGAGAACCCTACTAGGTAATGTCTCATGACTCCTACAAGCTGATCCTGAAGAAATACAAACATCAGCTGCGTCGAGCATTAACACTAGCGACTCTCCATCTACATTTTTAAATGAGATATTAATTACCTTACCATGATCATTCACTCCTTGCTTACCATTTAGGAAATACTCATTAGACTTCACATCATATTTAGTAAGTTCTCTAACAAGTATGCCTAAGAATTCTTCCCTCATCTTAGTATAATCAAATGTTCCTATTCTCTTCTGGATTTCACAAGCCTTTCCAAAACCAACAATAGCAGCCGCATTCTCAGTGCCACTCCTGATTCCGTACTCCTGTGCTTTACCACCGACAATAAAAGGATTCAAGCTTTCAATGTCTCTGGCAAACAAAGCACCTACGCCTTTCGGGCCGTGAATTTTATGAGAAGAAATAGAGAGTAAGTCGCACCCTATATCGTCAACATTAATTTCCTTGCAAGTTACCGCCTGAACACAGTCTGTATGAAACAGAATGTTGTTCTTGCTGCATATTTTTGAGACAGCTTTGATTGGATTCACTGCACCTGTCTCATTATTTACATACATAACAGATACAAGCCCTGTCCGATGAGTTATCATCTTCTCAAACTCTGCTAGGTCTACAATTCCGTTACTATCTACTGGAATAAAAACCCGTTCAGCAGAAAGATGAGACCTCATAGTTTCAACTGAAGCAATAACGGAATCATGTTCTACTGCAGAACACAAGACTTCCTTCCTAAGGGCTGGAAGTTTTGTTGCTCTGATAGCTATATTGTTTGCTTCAGTTCCACCTGATGTAAACAGGATTTCGTTAGGGAGAGCACCGATCAGGTCAGCAACCTGCTCTCTAGCCTTAGCTATTGCGTTGGCAGATTCTCTTCCAAGCTTATAAATGTTACCGGGATTGCCGTAATTCCCTTTCATATAAGGCATCATTGCCTCAAGAACCTCGTCATCTATTTGGGTAGTTGATGCGTTGTCAAGATAAATCATTGCACTCACCCTTTCTTATGTATTATAGTTTATATATTTTTACGTCCATTCCGTCAAAAATTTCACAAATCATATTATAAACAACTTCCCAGTCGCCTCCACCAAGACCGCATCCAATTTGAAATGGAATGCCGATTCTTTCTGCTTTGTTACAAGCAACAGTTGTAAAGCATTCTCTTAATGCATCATAGTCAGTATACTGTCTACCATCACGACCATAACTGTACTGTCCAAAGCAATTAGCTATTACATATTCTGGAGTAGAATAGTAATGTACTTTACCGAGCAGTGACTGTCTTAATATCCTGTGTGAATCACAGAAGTATTTATAACTATTATAGATTTCAGGATATCTTTCTCTGATTTGTTTAGCAATTCCTGAACCCATTACTCCACAGCAATTAACCTGCTGCAATATAATGTCTCTGTCATCTGCATCAAGCAGATTTCCCTGTACAATTTGAATCATCTTACTCACCTCAATGTTCATCGAATATAATCTGTCCACCGAATTCAATAATCCAACAGCCTTCATCAGTAATCGCACACTCAGTGCAATTTCCACCGCAATCAACAGCCCATTCATCAGCAGTAGTAGTTCCATCCTTGAATCTTACATGTGCTGTTGGGAAATTATATGGGTTTACAAGCTTAATACCTGGCCACACACTGAAGATCAGATGTAAGTTTGAAGGAAATTCCCCATACTCTGCTCGAACTTCATTCACCAGTTCATACATTTTAGTGAAACAAAGTATCTGACAGTGAGGATTTCTCTTTGTTACTTCAAGCATGCGGAGTAAGTATTCTTTATCAGGAATATCTCCCGAAACATGAAAGCGGAAGAAACGATTTGCCATTATCGTTCCTTCCACTTCACGCCAATATGTATCAGGGTCTTCTAATAGAAGCCTTAAGTTGTGTTCGTAAGCCTCTCTTACATTCTTTCTGATTCTCTCAAGTTTGTGTGCATAGCACTTGATTGAACAAGCACAATTCTTTCTGCAAGTTTTAATTGCTGGCAAAGAAACGCTTGCAATTGAGCCCATCTTTGAATTCCCTGGGCTGATTTTTACTTTCATAAATCTTACCTCTTTCATAAAATGTTCAGCTCCTCTTTTGGAGCGTTAAGAAAAACAAATTTAACAACAACAAAACTAAGAACGAAATGAAGAAAATGTACACCCATAAAACTATTATTAATATCTTCAATCACTTTCGAAGAAACTAGATTTTAAGTCTAGTAAATATGCCTCTCTTCCGAGATAAACTTCCCATCGATTATTGTGTGTAGCAATTAACGCCATACGATTTGGGCAATAATGACGAGTAATCGAATTAAAGAATAGCGTCTACAAGAGTGGTGTGAAACGGTTAGTTGACGTTCAATTGTATCCAAACAATTGTATCTTGTTAAACAAATATATAAAATCAATCATGATTCTTATAACGAATCGCCGACTGGTTTTGTACTTCAGGAAATGCCAAACAGACTTGGCTATGTAACAAAATGTTACTGATATTTTGTTTGTTATTAATTTTGAATAATCAACACTCCAAAAGAGGAGCTGAGTTAATACTTACTTACTTCTTTTCCTTGCGTTCCTCTACGAAGGCTGCGATTACATCTTCAAAATCCTCATTGATATTGAATTTTGGAACGTAATCTACCTCTGTATTTATCTTAACTGAGTCAATCTTATTAGAGATATCGTCAGCCTCTGACTTAAGCCTAACCATGAGCTTTTTCGCATCATTTATATTGTAGTTAGGAGAAAACTCTGTATCGAGTTCGTAATAGTACGCAGTCTGATTGCCTTCAACATTGAACTTATAAGCTGACTGCTTTGAAGTTGTCTTCTTTTTAGTAGCGTTCCTGTTCATGTTGTAGATTGTCTCAGCGATTCCACGGCGATACTTATTAGTTTCAATAGCTGATGCCATATCAAACTCGGCTTTTATTTTCGCCTCTGTAATCGCACTGGTAAGCTTGTTCTTCTCCTGAATAAGCCACAGGAGAAACTCAAGAACGTCATCACCGTTATATGGCTTCTCGTTCTCAGAAACCTCAACTTCATCAGCTGCGTCTGGATTAACAGCTGACTTCTTATGAGTCTTAGTTATAATAAGACCCACATCTGTACCATTAACAGCTTCTCTTGCCGCATAAAATAAGCGGTCAAGATAAATCTGATAAGTAAAACTTTCCTTAAGATTCATTTATATCATCCTTTCATTAGTTATCCCAGTCACAATAGCAACCGGCGAATCTCTTACCTTCTTCGGAATCGTAAAACATTTTTCTGAGAGTGATTATGTCTAGGAGATCAGTACCTTTCTGACCAAACTCACCACTCTCCTTAAGAGCTTTAACAAACCCATAGAAATAATTACTAATTGGACTTGTCAGCATTGAAGTTTTACTAATATAACCTCTTCTTAATGTTGTAAAGGCAACACCTCTTAACATTTTCCAGAAGTTATAATATTGGAGCTTCATCTTGGTCATAAAACCGGACGAATCCTCAAGCACAAATCCTTCAATATACTCGCCTTTGTATTTATAATCATTCTCATGACACTTATCATAGAATTCCATGAACTCCTGCCAACTGTCAAGCTGGACTGCTTTATCCTTGACTTCAAGCCCAAATTCCTTAGCTACATCGCACAGTTCATCATAAGGAAGCTTACTAAACTCAACATCATTCTTTATGATGTCAAGCAGAACAACCTTACGCTTATCGTATTCGATGATATGAGGGTCATTTACCGGGTCAATTGCCTCAAATATAAACGACACGCTATTATCCTTAGTGTAATTCTTTATTGAATTAAGCACTTCTTTGCTGCAGGATTCCTCAAGAATCTCTCTGAGCCATTTTGCATGGTCGCCCTCTGGAGTTGACTTGGAAGAAACAAACAGGTCATCTTTATATTCATCATAAGAAACAATGCCGAGATACCCATTCTCTTTCCTATAAAGTGAAACAGGGAACTGTAACTTGCGTCCAAGCCAGTCAAGCTTTGTCGTAGCAACCTCTCCAATATTGAAGAACTTGTCATAAGACCTGCCAACAATCTTTGCTTTGGCCACATCAATGAATAAACCTCTTGCTCTCACCGTCTGTTCATTCCATTTCTTGTCTCTGAAAACTTCCTCGGAGAAATTAAATGAAGAGAAATTACCGAATGTCTTTTCTCTTATCAGGCGATTGTTTCTTAACGACATGATAAGCTCTGCGACTGTCTTCTGTTCTGTAGAAACCTCAGCAGCTTCTCCGTCAGGAGTTACAGTAAGTTCTCTAAACACTTCGTTCTTAATCTCAATAGGTATATGATTTCCGTCAGGGGTTATCTGAAGAACTCTTAAGCAACCACCAAACTCAATTTGACCTTCAAGATTAAAACATCTTTTGTTTACCTGAACAGGAACCATCTCAACATTTCTGTGACCGTGAATCTGATAAACATTATCAGGTGTCTTGTTTAAGAATGACTCGTTTGCCTTGAGCATATCCTTGTAATTACCCACACCTCTTACCATTAAAGCTGTAGGAACAAACGTAAGGTTCTCAGGTAAACAACTTAAACCGCCATGAGTAATGATGTATTCGTTATCTCCAAAGGCAAAATGAGCACACTGCCAGAGTCTTCTGTAGAATTGCCTTGCTTCTGTTCTGGATATACCAGCCCTTTCAAGATCAGTTCTCGTATGCAGTTCGAATTCCGTGGATTTAGAAGTAACTTCGTAACCCCAATCCTGAATGTGAATCTCATGGTTGCCTTCAAGCATGTTTACATTTGGGAGTGGAGCAATTGAATTTAAGAACCTGAATGTATCTGCATTCTCAATCCCTCTGTCGAGATAATCTCCAGTAAAGATAAACAGTTCATCAGCTGGGAAACCACCATTGCAATACGTATCAAAGTATTTTCTGAGTGCTGTGTAGCAACCATGAATATCTCCGATAACATGTATCTTCTTGTACTTACTCGTCAGATCGACCTTCTTGCCGTAGATACTATCAATCTCTTCAGGCTTAATTACCTTAAATGCCCCAGGAATTTTCTGCGTTTCAAATCTTGAATACATTTTTTCAATTGCTGAATCAGGCACAACCTTATAAGACGGTCTCTGTCTGTTCCTCTCCTTGCACACTTCGATCGGAACATCTGTCATATCAACCACATAAGCCCTATATCTGTACTTATCACAGAGCTCTTTGTAACGGTTAAGCTCAGATGTTTTAGAATTTGTTGCATCAATAACAGTGAACTCCCCTCGCTGCATTCTTGTATCAAGAGCATCGAACATCATTTGCCAAACCTTTTTATCGTTCGCCATCGAGATTACCTCATTGCCTTCCGCATCAAACGTCGGAGAACTGATGATTAACCTCATGTTGTCTGAACTTAAAGTGTACTGCTCAAGCCCATGTTCTTTGATAAATGTGCTTTTACCCACACCGGGAGCACCTCTAAAAAGTAATAATACTCGCATTTAAAACTCCTTTCTTGCGAAAAAATAAAGCAACCTGATGAAGATTGCTTTGCTAAAGTATGTGGTTTGCTGTGAAACAGCAGCGTCTCCAGCTGGACTTGAACCAGCGACCCTTTGATTAACAGTCAAATGCTACCACCAACTGAGCTATGGAGACAATAGGGCGACATAATTCCACGGGCTTCATGGTTTATATCAGCTTCTACAGTTTGTACAACTTTCTTGTACCCCGCCCTGCATCGCGGTGACTCACGATGAGTAGATTATCTTACACCAGAGTTGAACTGGTGCTGTTCGTTCTGTTACACTACAAAGTCACTTAATAGTGCGTCATTGAAAACAGAATCCCATCTTGATCAGCTGTGCTGCCCTAAGCCAGTGAAGGGATTCGAACCCTTATTGTGTCTTGGTACCAGAACACTCCTTCCCTTTGGATGACACTGACAAAAAAATGCACGGAAGAAATGAGGTTACAAAAACCGTGCAAATAAAATGAAATATTTATGAGGGGGTCATCGATGTTCGATGACAATTGCAGGTGCTGGATTCGAACCAGCGTCTTTAGGTTATGAGCCTAATAAGGAACCTCTCCTCTAACCTGCCATAATTGCCCTGCTCGGATTTGAACCGAGGGATGATGGAGTCAAAGTCCACTGCCTTACCACTTGGCTACAGGACAGTATTATGCTCTGGATGGAATAGGAGTGAAACACCCAGAGCATCTCGAAAAATAGGAAAGGAATTAGATAACCACAAACTAATTCCCATGTTGGTCTGAGATACCGGAATCGAACCGATATTCGCTTCATTGTTTTTATATATTCGAAAGGTATGTAATGCGCTTTTTCATTAAAAAGGATAAAAAATTCTTGCCTTTACAGCTTTTGTCGTTTAAGGAGAGTAAAAAAACATCTTAAAATAATGGAGGTATTAAGATTGATGAGTCCATGGCATGGTTTAATTCGAAGCAAAGAGCACCAGCTCTCTCAGATATCGAAGTCAGCAAGCTCTTGTTCTTTAAAAGTTTCATTATTAGCCATGAAACTTTTAAACTCAAGTGAATCATAACCCTTAATTGAGGAAATTTATTTTTGCCTTGCAAAAATCCATTTCCGAAATGAAGGGGTATGAGAGTTGTTGTCATTGTTATACTTCTGCTAACAGCAGAAGCTTCTTGAAAATCAAGAAAATCTACAACAAAAGCTTACTGACTTGTATTTTGTGAATCAAATTCGCATTTGGTATTATATATTCACTATAAGGATTTCATCACGCACCCCGTAACTCACGCATCTACGTTGATTGAGGCACGTACTTTTTTCCAACCTTTTCAGAAACGGTTTATTAGATAAAACCCTACTTTTATTCTGTTATACAATTATCATTACCTGTGGAGCTTCGTCAGACTCGTCTCCTTCATCTACGTCTATACAAGCAATTTCTAATGCTCTGTCATTATCATCATCATAGACAATAATTTCGCTTTTTCCATCAAATTCCATTAACTGTTTAATTAAATCGTTTACTTTCATATCTTTATACCTCCATCAATCTCTGATTTGATATGTATATTATTATGGCATATTTCAAATTAGCTTTTTATTTCCTTCATTGTTTTTGCTGCGAGCAGAAATTCTTTCGGTGATATCTTCAAAGATTCTCCAAAATGATTCGAAGCACAAAAACCACTCTGGTCAAAACTTAAATAGTATTCACCATCGCCTTTTACCTGTTTGAGTACTAACGAAGTGAAGTTGTAATAATATAAATCCCAACCTAATGCACTCCACTTTTCCAAAAGAATAAGAAGCACACCTTTATTTCTTTTCATTCAGTCAAACCTCCTCTTCGAGATCCTTTAAATCATACACATCAGAATCGAAGATTACCTCGTTGCAATCCTCACATTCGAGTGTTAGGCAATCTCCATACCTTACTATTGAAACCTTATGACCTAAGTGCTGAGCAAGTTTCTCTTTTAATACATTGTTCATTGTAAAACCTCCTAAACATTTATTTCCGTCTTGAAATTAAGACACATACTGAAATCTCCGATGTCTATATACCCCTCTCCGTCAGTAACATCATCGTAATCGCCGCACCAATTCTCATCGTCTGTTGGATAAATCCCAACAACGAAGTCGTGTCCACGCTTGAAGATATCTATAATTTTTTCTATTGGAAACATTGCCTCAGCTTCTGCCTCTTCCATATCATACAGGTTGATTTCCTTGCCCGTATCAACCTCTCTTAATACCCACGGAATTAAATCACCCTTTACTCTGCAGCTTAATCTGGTACTCTTATAATCAATATCACCCTGAATATCAAAACATATATCATATGTATTGTTATTATCTTCATATGTAAATGATATCCAGTCAGGCGTATACCCTGTATCAGTCTTACTTATTGCGTCTAAACACATCCTCATTTCAACTTACCTCCTCAACTAACATCTGTAACAATTCTTCTTCTGAACTAACCTCTATATTATATGGTTCAAAAAACTCTTCACTCCATACTAGTGCCCTGTCGTCTACAAAATAAGCAGGGCAGTATTTCCCTTTTCTAAACCTTATTTCTCTTTTGGTTATTTTTACTGCTTCTCCTTCCTTTCTACACATCCAATCACTGACTCCCGGATCCCATTCACCGGATAATGCAAGGTCTCTATCGATGTTATCCAAATTTTCTTTAACATAAACGGTATCGCCTACGTTATACATAAACACAACATCTTCTTCTGCTACTGCTGCTGGCATATTAACAACTTCCTTTCTATATTTTTTTAATCGTAATCTAAATGAGATTTTCTCATCCATGTGGACATCAGAATTACCTGTTAGCTACCTCTCTTCAGTGGTTTATTCATGCGTTTTGACCTTCGTTCCTTAAACTTCCCACGGTTTTTCCACGTTCGTGATAGCTGATGTTCTTAACATCGCCTCGCCCCGTTAAGTTCCTGGATTCGAGCTATAGAACGCCGGGCTTGGGCAGCCTGATCGGCCCGTTCGTCCACTTATCAAATTGTTACTTCCATCTACGACAGAAGCGGTTAAAAACCAATTGCATTACGATTGTTTTATTATCCTCTCAGGTCTTCCTTCATCATATCTACGACGTTGACACCGAGTTTATTGTTTATTTTATGTATGATATTATCTATATGATCTTTCTCAACCATACGATAATAGTTCCTGTATCCTTCAAGAACCTGAACTTCATTTAATTCCCACGACTTCCCGTTAAGCCTATCCATAGCATAGTTAAACAGCATAACAGCGAATCTCCGTTTCGCTTTGTACCCAATAGTGATTTCATTATCCTTATTGAGCATAACTCCGAGGTTCCAGTTAGAACCAGACGAAGAACCATACCTTGTCTTCTGACTCTTGATGTTGAACGGAGCTCCAAAACCATTAAGGCTTTCCTTAATGATTGACTCAATCTCATCCACATCAAAATCGTACTCAGAAGAAACTATAAAGTCATCCGCATATCTTGTGTAAATATACTTCTGCTTATTATAATCCTTTAGCTTATTGGACAGTTCGTAGTCCACAGGAATCATAATTAAGTTAGTAATGAGCGGTGATATCGGTGTGCCCTGAGGAAGACCGCCATCCAGAAAAGCAAGGTTAATTGCGTCAGCTAACGCCTGTTTGCCTTCTTCATCCTTAACAACCTGAGAAAACGGGAATATCATTGAAAGCATTTTCATTGTATATTCTTCTGTTGTACTTCCGAAGAAGTTGCTCAGGTCATACTTAGCAAACCACTTGCTTTTATTCTGCTGATGTTTCTTTACCGCATCAAGAGTGCTTCTATTCTTTACATAAGCGAATGCTGCAGTGTGATATAAAGCCCCGAACTGTTCTTCAAATATCCTCTTAAGTTCCCTTAATGCTTCCATTAATTCTGGATTAGGGGCATCTATACGGCGAAGTCCACCACTTTTCTTTGGAATATGAAACGTATAATAAAGACTGGAACGTTCAGCGTTCTTTAAAGCCTCATACTTTTCATTAAATGTCTTGAGCGTCTGGATTAAATGACGCACAGAAATCGCCCTTTTAAAATGCTTTGTAGCTTCTTCAACACAATACGTTCTTGTTGCTGTTGTGTTAGGAGCAGCTAAACCACCATACTTAGGTTCTTCGAATAATGTATCCAGATTAAGTAAATCATCAAGACTCATTTGATGATATGACGGACTCAATTTTACAACAATATACTCCATATGTATCCTCCTTGTTATTGTTAATTGCAATCTTTGTATTCTTATACCTGCCTGACGGCGTTGCCCGCAGCCCTTGAGAACGCGTAAAACCTTACTTTGAAAATATTAAAAGCCTTTGATCGAAGCTCCTGAAATTCAGATCCACTTCCGCCTCACCCGATCGTGCCTTTATCAAATAGTTACTTCCATCTACGACAGAAGTTTTCTGTTACCAGAAAAATGCATTGCAATTAAATATTACTTAAAAAATCTGTAAGTGATTCTTCACTCTCTATTTCAGTATTCGTATCAACAGGCTCAAGTTCTTCAACCATAAAATCAAGTATCATTTCTGGTGCGAACTGAACTGTAATAGGATATGTACCTGTGTCGATATTTGTAACTATCCCCTCTTCTCCTATATAACTTTGTGCTGTTGTCTGTTGATCTTCCCCAATTACACGAGTAACAATCACAGTTTGTCCTACGTAAAACATATCATCACCTCTCAAACAATCCTAACAATTCATCTTCGGACGCAACGTCAAGTTCGTATTCCGAACTGTCATAAAGGGATATTTCAGACTCATACCAGAGGTATTTATCCGTATGACTCTCTCCGTCAAACACTATAAGATAAGCTTTTTCACCAATTAAATTAAGTCTACAAGATGATATAACTCCCTTTCTACCTCTATATTCTTCATATCTCCTACCAGGATCCACAACCTCTACATAATCCCCCGGTTTGTATCGATAATTTATACTACTATCCATGTCAAAACCCTCCTAACTTAATAAATTCAGCAGTTCATTTTCAGATGCTATTGCAGTTTCAACTGACTGACTAGTACAATAATCTATCTCTTCTTCAAACCACACATAATCATCTATATCATTATCTCCATCAAACCGTATCTCATAAGCACCTTTATAATCCTCATCAAAATGACGAGTTGCTATAATACCTCTTCTACCCATATATCTTTCATATCCATCCTGTGGATTTACGACTTGGACATAATCTTCGATCTTATACTTGCAATTCTTCATATTAAATCCTTCCTAACTTAATAAATCCAACAGCTCTTCCTCGGATGAAACTTCAATTTTATCGTCATCATAAACAAGCTCAAGATACCCTTCATGCCATGTCCAGCTTATC
This sequence comes from archaeon, assembly GCA_024399155.1. GTDB lineage: Archaea > Thermoplasmatota > Thermoplasmata > Methanomassiliicoccales > Methanomethylophilaceae > Methanarcanum. The sequence continues at coordinate 92,309 of JAKSHX010000001.1, forward strand.
TCTTCTAAGAAACACAGTTTAGAATCACGGCTATAATAACTATGCATTGTAAAAACCTGTCCTTCATATTCCTCCATTTCATCACATACACCCGGAGTACTATGACCACCTAATCTAAGAAGAGCATCTATCTCTTTTAAATTATGCCTTACCCTTACCCTATCACCTTTTTCAAACATCACTTAACACTCCCTTATAAAATCTAAAAACTCTGACTCACTTGGAAGTCCATCAGACTCAAGAGCAATTTCCTTAGTTGTCCAATAAGAAAAATCTCTTGTATAACCATTGTATATCTGTTCTATGTCTAATTTGACATAGTCATGACCTCTTATGTCTTTAATTATCTCTAAAACCCTGCCTACACGCCCTACAAAAGATTCATTTAAATCATTAGCCTCAAGTCGTGACTTATCAAAGCTTACGATTTTTACATATTCATCAACAGTTATATCATTAACATTCATAATATCACCTCGACTACTTATCCAATACAGAGAAGATACTCTTCTCTCCACTGATCAACCCTGATTTTATCATTGATATACCCATCATAAACATTAACCATTCTGTTATCCTTAACCTTATATACTTTCTTTCTTCCCGTAATAATGAATACAAATCCCTGTTTAATGTCTTTAACCTTATCTCCAATATCGAACTTAAATTCAAATTCCATAATTAACCTCATTTCCAGAAATTATATGTATAATAATTTAACATTTTTATTTTAAGATTTTTATAAATATATTAATAATAATATATATATTTTATATATTTTTTTCTTTAAGGGAGACCCCTCTCAAACGACGTAAATACGTGGTCTAAAAATCATTTTAGCACCCTAAAGGTTCTAAAATTTTTTCGAGCAGTATTTTTTTATCAAGAATCCTCAGATAAAAATGTCGGTTCATTTGACATTAAAAGTTGATTAAACTCTTCAAGGTTAGGAATCTCATAGTCCTTAGGATATGCAAGTTCTACTACTGATTCTGGATAGTAAAAATTTCCGAGTCTAACCCATGGTATATCATCCGGTAGATCGCAACCTGCGCCTGAAACTATCATAGTTCCCGTAAAAATCATACTTTCCCAAATTGTATATCCGTCATGTATTGACATGGACTTAATACCTGGAACAAGATGAACTTCATCACCAATATTAAACATATAATCACCTCATATCTTAGTCAGAGTTTTACAGTTACCTATCTGGACATTATCCAGACCAGTAAACCCTTGTTCCTTCATGTTTTTAAAAACAATTTCCTTAGCTTCTTTAAATGAACAAGCAGAAATTGTTTCTGTATGTACGCCTTTTACCTCAAATGATAAGGTAAATTCCTTCAATTCAATATCATCCATTGTTAATCTCCTAAAAGAAAATCATTAAGCTGCTTAGCTGTAGCACACTTTACACGATGAGGCCTATCTAAAAGTGTTATATGATAAGGTTCAACATCGAACACAGCGTTAATTTCATTTATAAAACCTCTACGCATTTCTTCCCCTAAAGTATTAAGCCATTCATCATCATAATTTAAAATTTTAACTTCAACTAAGTTATCTGGTCTTGAAGTACTTATTACCTCACAAGTAGAATATTGATTTGTATACGAGTAGTATGAAGTCCCCCTAACAATATCTCCAACTTTAAATTTCATTTATATACCTCCTTTTAAGAAGTCATACATACAAGTACATCAGAAGACCAGAATATACCGTCTGAAGCTGATTCAGCGAATGATATTACCTCATCTAAATCATCAACAGAAAACTCGCCGATATAGATATCTGTTTTTGGAATGTCTGTAGGTATCTCATCCTCGAACCATTCCTGTTCTATCATATCCTCTACTGAATCGAACTCTGAATATACATCAAATTCTATTATGTTATTGGATAAATCAATCGTAGCAGTGCCTTCAGCCCAGCCATTTTGATATCCTATTCCAATATCAGTGAACGCTACAATACCATCGTCCCTACTTCCAGATGTTTTATATTCCCTATTTGGAAACATCTTTTTGAAATTACTAGCCTCAATACTTGGGTCGCCATCGTATTCTATCTGGCTTAAACATCCACCAGATGCTTCACACATATTAAGAACCCTAAGCATTAATTCTTCTTTAGTATAGTTTTCCGGATCGAATCCGCCATCATATAGTGAGTTAACAATATCTCTTATCGTATAAAGAGCACTCATAGTATAAGCACTCCAATGATAATATATAGAAGCAACCGTCACGTCATTAGCCTCTATATTAACAACTAGTCTCTGTCCCATTTATATCACCTCATTCATTATCAAAAGCTCTCTGCAAATTAACCCAAGTAACTGGGTTGATATCGAAAAATACTCCAATCTTCTCTGCTGCATCCTCAGTAATGCTTGCTTGTTCAGATAAGAGAGAGTTGAGATATCCTAAGTCAAGGTTTACCTTTCTGGACACCTCTTCAGCAGTTGTATGAGAAGCCTCGAGTGCTTCTCGAATATACATACCCGGATGAAATTTAGTTTTCATTATCTTCGCTCCTATTATTATTGCAAATAACCACACAGATATCGTTGTCAGGTCTTGAGTCCTTTATGTACGACTTAACTGTTTGCGGGAAATGATCACAGAATTTATACTTGATTTTACCTTTGTTGTTCTTGCAAAACTCAACAACCTCATCAGGTATATAAGGTTCGTCCGTATAAAACATATATCTTCCCCCATTTTTTAAAGAGTAATCATATATCCACATAACTTATCATCTCCATTCCTATAAGCCTGACATACAGTATCTTACGTAAAATAAATAATCTTTCTTATTCATCTGACCCAACCTCTGCTTCAAGTTCTATAAATTCTTCATCGGCTGCTCTCCGTATTAAAGCACTATTAACCCATGCTCTGATACAGAGATCAACTTTCCACCATTTGTCCTCTTCGTGTGCGTCACAAATCTCATTAACAAGATAGGTTATCTTTTTCTGCTCTTCTTTTGTAAGCGTATGATACTTAGCTCTTACAAACTTTCTTGCATTCTTCATTTACCTGTCACTTCCTTTAAATATTCTTCTTCCCAGTAAAATGGATCGCCTGTTCCATTTTACGACAGTAAATCCAGTAACTCATTTTCGGTTGATACTTCAAGATCACTTTGAAGTAATTCTATTTCCTTACCATTCCACCTGAAGCGGTTATTTTTCTTAACTTCTTCAATTTCAAAATCTAATATACATGGATAAGGCTCATATTCATCAATCCTTACTATAACAGCTGTCTCGCCTGAGAGCTGTCTCTTGAGCCGATAAGATGAGGGTGGTATTTTCCCCACACAAACTCTGTCGCCAACATTTAGAGGATTTCCGTGCATATCAAATATCATACTATCACCTCGTTTATAAAGAACTTATCAAACTCTTCTTCAGAAGATATGTTTAATTCCGGACTACAAACAAGATCAAACTCATATTCATTCCAGAGATAACAGTTTGATCTACCATCGAACTCAATCTTGTATGGAAACGCCCTGTAATCTTCATGAACCTTTGCAATTATTCCTCTTAACCCAGCGTATGCTTCTTTCCCTACGTTGGAATTTTCTCCAACGTCACTACGTATAATAACTTCATCGCCAACTTCAAACATATACTCACCTCAAATCAAATAGTTCTTTTAATTCATCTTCCGTAGCTGGATTGACTTCTTCATATGGTTCGAACATATCTATTGTCCATATCCAGTATTCATCATCAATATCAAGACGGTATCTTGATTCTTCTCCTTCCCTCTCACGTTCAACAATTCTAGCTGTTAAACCACGGTATTTTTCCATACCTTCAACAAAGAAACAACCGCCTCTATATATTCTGTCTTCGTCAGCCTCTATGTCAGTCTTTATTACTACCGCATCACCAACTTCATACTGTTCCATATCATCAACTCCTAACTTAAAAATCCCATCAGTTCATTTTCGGTAGCCATTTCAAGATTGACCGATTCCTCTTCGAACATTTCCTTAACCCAGTGAAAATTCCTGTCGTCAATGTCAAGTAAATAGTACACACGGTTTTCGACTTCATCAATATCGATAATACATGCTTGACGCCCAAGATATTCCTCCATTTCTTCAACAAAGTAACAGCGTTCTGTGCCATATCCGGTGTTTGTAATCAAATCATCTTTGATTCTTATCATGTCTCCGATTTCATATCTCATTGTATCATCACCTCTTAACTTAAGAAATCCATCAGCTCGTTTTCGGTTGACGGTTCTTTGTTCTCTCCAATCTCTACTAAGTCGAACATTTCTGAAGTCCACCAAAAACATCTGTTATCAATATCGAGTTCGTATCTTATCTCATTTGAATATGGAATAACATGTTCGATTGTCGCTTCATAACCCAAGTATTTTTCCATGCTTTCTACAAATGTAGTACCTTTATACACAGTATCTGGAATTAAATCTTTTCTGACTCTAACTCTTGTGCCGACTTCTAACTGATCCATAGTTATCACCTCAACCAAATAACTCTTTTAATTCGTCTTCGGATGCAGGCTCTGATTCAGCTACAGGAATAAGCATCTCGTCCGTCCAACCATATGTTTCCATTCCCGGTATATTTAATCTGTAATAAGCCCCAAAATTGTCGTGCTCTTTTTTGTAAATTTCAAAAACACGTTCTTTATGTTCAAGCATTTCAGAAGTCACATGCCAACACTCATATTTTTCACCAAACTCAAGGGCTGGATTTATCATTACTAACTCTCCGACTTCAAACATATTATCACCTCTTGTATCCGTCTTCCTTCAACTTTTCGATCATCCATTCTCTGATTAATTCTCCGCAGTGACCGCCTTTTCCACATTTCTCTGCAACTGGACAATTATCAGGACATTCAGTATCCAAAGTAACATAATTCATTATTACTGCGAGTATCTCTTCCGTATCAATCACCTCATGAAGAAAACCCTCTGTGATTAGAGGGTTTTATATTTGAGTTTTGTATTTCTTATCTCTTCGATATGTTCTTCGAGGGCTTTTATTCCGGCATCTGTAACACCTACAAGCCCTACTGTTGTATTTGAATTATAGATTCTGAAGAACGGATATCCTTTGTCTGAAACAAAAGGAGATTTTCCAGAGCTGCCACGATAACCAAACATTCCGTTGTTTGAAGCCCATCTTAATATCTGACCTTTTTTAAGACCCAGGGTTTCTGTTACCTCTGATACTGAGAACAAATTTATATCATTATCTTCTGTTGCTCTAACTTTTTTACCAGTGGTACTTTTCTTTGTTTCTACTTTTACCTGCTGGATAATTAATTCCTTGAACTCTTTAATACTTGAGGCTTTTTCTGTATCAGATTTTGCATGGACAATTTTTAAAATTGCCATATCCTCATCAGACACAACCTTCTCTATGCTCTTATCGATTATCGGCTGGACAACCTCGTCCAGCCAATGTTTGAATGCTTTTATCGTATCTGTATCGCAAGTCTTAATTACCTCAGCCATAGCTAAGAGTTTATAAACTGCGTATGTATTAATTGCAAGGGCAGATATGGTTCTGCCCAGTGTATCTTTAACCTTTATAGAAGTCGTGTCTTCGTCCTCTATGTATTTAGGAAGGTTCTTCTCTGGGTTTTCATAGCCCAGAGAAGTCATTATATCCTTCCCCACAAACCACATGCGGCGACCCCGCAATTCACATCTTACTTTATTATTCTGAAATTCTAATAACATTTTAAAACCTTCTTTCTTAATATTTAAACAAACTATAATCTGATTATGGATATGCGATCTTACCCAGCTCCGGAAGCTACTCTGATAGTGTGGTTATCAGACGCTCGGAACTTGGAAAAACTGATGCTACTAGCAGTTATCCTACGTAAATGTTGGGTTTGATATCACCGTTGAACCTCACGGATTATTTAAACGGATCCAAATCTTCTTGGCGATCTGAACTCGTAATAGTCCAGGCAGCGGGATACCCGCCTCGTCGGCTTATCAAATTGTAACTTCCATCTACGACAGAAGCACCTTGTTAAAAGGTAATACATTATAGTTTGAGGATGCCCTTAAAAGGCATCCAGTATAAAGTTTGCAAGATCAAGCACTACATACTTCTTGATTCCCTGACCTTTTATGAATCTTATGAAGTTTGAAACGCCAAGTGCTACGATTCCTCTTACTGTTGTTGCTACTCCAAGTGTAACTCCACAGGCGGAAACCGGAGTGTCTTCCATTGCTTCCTCGTGACTGAACTGCATTGTCGCAAGGAGATTCTTTTTCTGCTGGAGATTTGTCCAATCCGCAGCATAATGCTGTGCTGATTCCAGTAATGTGCGGAAGTCAAAAACCGCTTTAACTGCTGTTGAATACATATGCTTCTCTACAAATGTTCTTCTCAGTTCAATTGTGTCAACGCAAAGGAACACATAACCCGAGATAGCTTCGCCCTGCCAGCCCTTACTTCTTAACTCGATTGTTGATTTTACTTCTGGATTAATATCCATAAGAAGATCAAGTAAAGCTTCTGTCTTAGGTTTACCTATATGATGTTCTGTGAACATCTGATTAACGATGTTGTGCTGTTCAACTGTATCCATATCCCATAATGTAATGTTCTTTACACCACATCTTACGAGATTTTCTGCAACAGTAGAACCTACTGAACCACATCCGATGATGTGAATCCTGCCGTTTATTGACGACGGCTGAAAATACTCCAATGACTTACTTAAATTCATAACTTACCTCCTGTTTAACTTTCGGTTGCATACCCTTTTCAAGTGCATATTGCTAATATATACAGAACAGATCGAAATCTTCCCTTAGACTCTTTTTTGCTTCCTCAACTTTTAAAGATTCTATATAGCTACATTCTGTTAATTTATTTATAAGAGATTGTTCTTTGTCAGGATGAATAATGTGTTGTTCTCCATTATTCATCTTTACGGTTAAATAATGATAACCGTCTATCCACGTCTTAGACAACGTGCATATATTATTTGTGTTTATGATAATTCTTTGGTTGTTTGAAGTTACTACTGGCACAAACATTTGCATCGCTCCTTTCGATAATAATGCTATTAATCGGTTGCTATTAAAACTCAGCCATTCTTTTTAAGCAATATACTAAATCTGTATCATCAAGATTTTCGTAATCATGCTGACAGAAAATCCAATAACTCTTTTGACTCTCGGAGTTCCTGTTCTACGTATTCTTCAAACACCTTGTCGATTACCTCATCTGAGAAGAAAGGCGGATGTACTGGTGTTGGTTCTTGGATATCAATTACCGGCGGAGTAAATGCATTCCAGATAGCTGAAGAGTCCTCGATAACTTCATCCAAAGAGATAGCCTCCGGTTCAAGCGGAGGCTCAATTATCTCTTCAAATTCTTCTTCAGGTTCTTCTTCATCCCATATATCTGAGGCAATATCAAAATCGCGGAGAATATCCTCTTTAAGATCTGTAAAGTAGCCATCTCCATCGCTAAGCCCTACCCAACCATAATATTCTCGGGTGTAGTAATCGCATCCATCAGGAGCATCATTTAAAATTCTCCTAACATCATCAAGACAAGTAGCTTCTTGGATATCTTCTATGATAATAGATTCAAAATCATCTGAATGGTAGATTTCCTCAGCATAATTGTATAAACTATTATCACTTACAAAGCACATCAACTCACTCCAGGTAGTAACATCTTCTTCGAATTCCCGACGAGTCATAAGCTCACCTCCTTAAATTCCTTTTGTGTTATAGAAGTTTGAAAGAGCTCCATAATAAATATCATCATCGTCATCGTATAATGTGTTGGCGTAGCTTGATGGCTTAGTTATTGGCTTTGAAGTTGCCGGTGCTGAAGCTGTCTTTGCTGGCGTTGATGGTGTGTTTACATATGCTCCGTAATATGTACGTGTTGGTGCCGTATATTTGATCTCTGTAACCATTGACTTAGCCTCATCTATGAAACGCTCAAGTCCGTCAGGTTCCTTTTCGATATACACATTAACATCAGCTGTTTCAAACATAAGATTCATTCCATAATCATAAATCTTAATCGTTTTATCTCTCTTCTTGTTGTAGATAGCGAATACATAGAAATCCCCATCCTTTAACTGACTAAGAAGTTCATTGTAGAATGTTGTATCTACTGTTGAAGGAGTTACTCCCATGTTCACATGAGAATGCCCCTGAAATCTGATGTGATTAAACACCTCGTCCGGATGACTCATTAACCACATTGGATACTTCTCGTCATCTGAAGATGCTGTTGCTCCTGAAACTGTCTGAGGGTAAACAAGTATATCTTCTATTCTGTATGCAGCTATTTCAGTAGCACCTTCTTCAAGTTCCTCCCTCTTACACACACCATGCCAAGCGACTTCAGATGAGAACTCATCAACCAGAGCCCACATCTTGTGCCAAGCTTTTTCTGTGAATGTGAGAGATGCTTTCTGTTTTGTGTCAATTGCAAATGATCTGGAAAAATCCACCTTTCCGCTTGCAAACACGCCCTTACTCAGCATGTTCAAGAAATCATTTCTGCATGAATCTATAAATTCCTGTGTTGGTTTGATATTTCTGCTCATATTATTCTTCCTCCTTAGTTTCTTCCTGTCCTGCTGTTTCTTCTTCCACGACATCCTCTGTCACTTCCTTATTGAGATATTCAATAGCCTCTTTAACAGTCATAAGCTTTCCGTCAGGAAGTTCGATACAAGCCATTCTACTAGAGAACAGATCGTTTACAAGACGTTCCATAACTGTTGTATCTGCGAAGTTTAATGATCTCACTGAAGCTCCGCACAGCTCTGTAGCTGTGATCATGTCGTTATTCTTAAGAGCCTCAATCATTGACTCACGATAGTCACCAAGACAATGATATGACTGAATATGAGTGTTAGGGAAATATGTGAATCCCGTAGGGAATCTCCAGCCGTCTCTTCCAGATACAGAATACTCAGCTATGTTAAGTGTGTATGCCGCACACGATCTTAACCTCATTTTGTGATCAATGAATATTGCTGTGAATAACTTTTCAACATCAACAGAGTCATGAGATGTTTCATATATAGCCGAATCATCATTGTTGATGACAGTCTTAGCGAGTTCCTCATCATAGAATTCGAAATAACCCTTGGCTATAAATGTAAGTCTTCCATCTTCTGCATCAACTAACTCCATAGACTTATTTGATGAGAAGTATGCCGCGAACTCATTACCGCTTGTGGATAACTGAGCTTCAACTCCGACAAGCTTAAGCTGCTTTTCCCTAATCTCTATGAGATATGCGCTGATTGTACGCTGATAGTCTTCAATCTTTTCATTCAGATTCTTAATCTTATCTGTCAGAATCCTCTTTTCCTTAGAAGCCCATGACTTTCCAAAATCAGCAAGCATAACTTCTGACTTCTTACTTGCGATATCATATCTGTCAGCAAGAATTGATAATGCTTTTACATAATCATCCTGTGTTTTCTGACGTAATGATGCAATAAGAGCATACTCATCAGCATCATCAGGTGATACCGGCTTTTCTGCAAAAAACCATGGCATACATACTGGAATGACACACTGAAGATAATGATATGTGTCAAGTCCTTTTCTGTCATAGATAATGATTGTTGATTTTATTTCTGGGTTGATGAAGCAGGCAACTCCCATTGTTTTCTGGAAGAAAACCCTAACCTTTTCAACTTCTTTATATCCATCAAGTGAAAGGTTCTCTGATGCACATAAAGTTGCCGCCTTAGCATCATCATTGCGTATCTTTCTGTCATCTTTTAATCCGATAAAGAAGAGTGAATCTGCGATGTTTGACGGAATCACATCTTCTATCTCATTAATAATCCTGTCATCAGAATACGAACTTCCGATGGTACGTGCAGCCGAGATAACTTTAAAAAGACTACCCTCTGGGAGTCTTGGATAAAGTAAAGCACGTACTGTTGATATCAATGATACATCTGCTGTTGAATTATCCTCATGGTATGGGATGTTCTTATACACCTGATCTAATCTCGCAGACCAAGGTGTTTCGTTAATTGTGTTACGGAACATTTTAATTCCTCCTTTTTAAAAATGCGGTTTGTGTTTGTGATTGGTGAACTTAGCAGGAGTTACCTGTGTTTGTCCATAGGAAACCCCGCCTTTCGACGGGGTTTAGAGAGATTGTGATTTACTTTTGGATTGTTTTTTTTTCTTGATTATGTAACTGTTTATTACTTGATTTAATTAAGCGTTATCTGCCTTTACAACCTGAAGCAGGAAGCACTTTTCGGTAATACCTTTGTCGGCGAATGTCTTGTCGAGATCGTTAGACTGAAGTGGGCAACCGTCAAGGCTTACCCCGCCTCTAGCATAGTCGATTTCCGCCTGCTCGAGAGCCTGGCGAATAGTTGTTGTTGGTGTAAGCATGTATTCTGTTCTGCCCAATGAATTTCCGATAGTAACTTTAATCATAATAAAATTCCTCCATTATATTAATTTAATAAATATGGGGCAGGAAATTCCCGCCCCGCTTACGATTGACTTGTGATTACTGAACGTCGATAGCAGCCATAATAGCAGCGTGTTCAGTGTTGATTTCCTCAACTACAGCAGGAAGAAGTGCTTCAAGCTTGTTGATAAAGTTGAGTGCTGTGCCGAATTCATCAGCGATTTCTGCCTTAGCCTTGTCAGCTTCTGCAGGAAGATCATTCTTCATGATAGTGATAGTAGCCTTCTTTTCAGTGTCACGAGTGAAACCGTTGAAAACGGCTCCATACTTTGTTACAGAACCTGATTCACCTGTAGCAACAGCGAAGAGAGTTGTCTTACCTTCTTCATCCTTGAGGTTGAGAGCCTGTGGACGGTACTTCTGAATGAGCTTGAGGTTGTCGAGTGAGATGTCTGATGTGATGATAACTGCTGAACCTGCGATTGAAATTTTAGCCATAATAATTTTCCTTTCTTACTATAAAAATTGTAAATGAAATGCCCCGAGAAAACCCGGGGCTCGTATGATATGTATTAAACCCTGAGTGGAAGGGGTTCAATCAAGCGTTATCTGCCTTTACTACCTGGAGAAGGAAGCACTTTTCAGTGATACCCTTATCAGCAAAGGACTTGTCAAGATCGTTAGACTGAAGCGGACAGCCGTCAAGTGAAACCCCGCCTCTTGCGTAGTCGATCTCAGCCTGCTCGAGAGCCTGACGGATAGTTGTGTTAGGTGTAAGCATGTATTCTGTTCTGCCTAATGAATTTCCGATAGTAACTTTAATCATTTAAAATTCCTCCTTAAAATTGCGGGCTGGCATAAAACCAGCCCATTACTTACGATTGACTTATGTATTGCCTGTGATTACTGAACATCAATTGCAGCCATAACTGCGTCACGTTCAGCCTTGATTTCCTCGAGAACTGCAGGGATCTGAGCCTCAAGTTTTCTGAGGTTAAGGATAGCTACGCCGAACTTCTCAGCAAAAAGATCCTTTGCCTTCTCAGCGTCTTCAAGCATTGTGCATACAACAGCTCTGCCGTCATCAACTTTTGCAGTGAAAACAATGCCGTTGTTAGAAATGCAATCTGTATTTCCAGAAGCGATTCTGAAAACGATTGTCTTTTCCTTGCCTTCACCCTCGAAGAGTGAGAGAGCCTGTGGGCGGAACTTCTCGATAACCTTGATGTTTTCGAGTGAGATGTCTGAGATAACTGCTGCTACCTTACCTGTGATACTTACTTTTGCCATTTGTACATTTTCCTTTCTGAAATAAAAATATAATGTGGTTAGTGGGTATCCATTAGGAAAACCCTGCGTATGTATGTCATGCGTTTCCGCATGAGGATATGTCTACCGTAGTAGGCACACCCTTATGAGGAAACAATCAATTAAAGAATATCAATGTCATACCTTAAAAGCAGGTCTAAAAAATCCTCTTGAAACTCCGAAAGCTCTGTAATGTCTTCAATTCCCAAAGATTGTCCAAGCAACTCAAGCTGAGTAATAATATCCTCACCGTCAAGGGATCTGTTACAAATCCCATATTCCGCAACAATCTCGTTAATTTCTATTTCAAGTTCCAGTGATGAATAAGCTACGGAATCATATGCAACTTCCTCGTCTACGAAAACATACAGATGAACGCCGTCATCTTCTTCGTCGATAGTCATACATAAAACCGTAGACTCATCATCTGAAATTGCAATCGCTACATTTTCCTCGAGTAAACGCTTGGGATATTTTTTAGCAAAAGCCCATGCATCTTTTGCATCTATAGCAAAACCCATATAATCACCTCACTTAATCCGCTGTCCGCATATATTCATCATATGCGAGCTGAACAAATTCCCTTAATAAGATTATGCAAACTTTGATAACGTTGTATGTAATAATTGCGGCACATAAGAGTGCAAAGAAACCAAGCAAAACCCCTACCAATATAATCAATGACCAAACCATTTTAAAAACCTTCCTCTCTTATGTGCGAAAAAAGCTACCCGAGAAAGCCCGAGTAGCCGCACACCTTATGTTATATCAGTCTGACTAAGGTCATAACTGATTTCTTAAATTCTTCTGGAAATCCCTGAGAGTCCATGCACAATCGGCTTATCTTCTCAGTTCCATAAACCCTGGATCATAAGAACTTAACCCATTTCCAGTAAAGTTCCTCGTCGAAATCAACGATATCATCGTCAACTCTTGTGCGGGTATTATATGTATCAAATAAAACCCAGTACCCATAACCCTCAACCAGAATATCATTGTTTATCTCAAAGATATTCCCATCCGGACTCATGAACTCATGGTTCGAGAGAGCCACACACCTCTCTGTTTTGAATGTATAAGGCTCAGGAAGCCTATTAACTTTCGTTGACATCTGAAAAGCCATGATAGCTGCCATGATTGCAGCTTTAATAATATTTAACATGATAACCAACTCACTTTCTGTTTAATTCATAAATGCAATAAGCCATTCCGGCACTTACAATAAGCCCTAAAATATCTGGGATAGACATCGGATAAAATTCCCCTTTCATTAACCATTTTCACCGTCAAAACTTACTCCTGCCGCAAGTTTTAACACTGTACATAAAGCCCTAAATGAGAAAATCCCCATATCATCAGGGATTGCCTCATAGATATCAGGGAATAATTTTTTAATTCCAGTGAGGAGCATTCCACCCCAGTTTCCACCGCATGCAGTACAATGCTCATTTAAAAATTCAGCAAGTGTCATACTGAGTTTGTCAGTTTTCTCGATTTCCTCAAGAACTGAAATGCCTGATTCGCCCCAAGCAACAATCAAAAATTCCTCATCTGTAAGGTCTTTCATGTCATCAAGAGTGCGAACCTCGTTCATAAGGTACTCGTTTGATCTTCTTCCCATTGTAAAACCCTGCCTTTCTATGAATTAAAACATGCCATAAGCAAGCTTGATTTCAAGATCCTCAAGCTTATCTGCTACAACAAAATCATCGTCTGATAAATAAGCACAGAAATATCCGTCACGGATTCCAATTTCCACGCCATATGTGTTTTCAAGTTTCTTGATATTTTCAAGCATAACAAAAACCTGCCTTTCCAAAATATAAATGAATGGCTTGGAGCCGAGGAATCGTGACGAACTGAAATACCGTAGTATCCCCGAGCCCATATTTCGGGATTGAAGCAATAGGGGCGTCCTCGAATCAGCATTTCCCTTTCGGTCATGCACTCCAAAAACCCTGCATGGGGATTGCACCCATACCACACGCTTTAACGGATAGGGTTTTATTATATCTTTTATCTTGTAAATGGAATTGCCTGAACTGTATATTCGTAATGAATTTTACCCTGATCTTCGTCGATTTCCATGTATGATCCGATGCCTGACTCCATGATTCCCGACTTTTCAACTACGATTTCTTTGATATATTCAATGGCATCATCTCTGGTCTGGAATGCCCTTATGCAGTTACTGGAATCTGTTCCGTCTTCCCATACAGTATGCTCCATTACCACAAATGTAACACATTTAGATTTTGCAAATCTTGCATAGAAACCATTAAGGAAATCCTCTTCGGATATACCTGCGTCAGGGATATTATTTTTCTTACATTCTTCATTAGATATCCAAAAACCATATGATGTGCACTTATAATAATTGGTTGCATTTTTCTTTGCGGCTCTTCTGAATGCTAAATAAGCCATTTCATCATCATTTACAAAGTCCTGTGCTGTTTTGAGATCAATACTAAAAGACCCTGTTTCTGACTGTCCTGTTGTTCTGTCGCCGATTGCAAATAATACTTTTACTGTTTCCATAGTAAAACCGCCTTTCATTGAATAAAAGATATAATTGATGAACGCTCTTATGTAGAGCAAAAACCCTCATGCAGGGATTGCACCTGCATACCCGCTTTGACGGATAAGGACGAGAATCAAGCTGCTATCCGCAACCATTCACCATAAACCCATTTAGGACTAGCCATTATACCTCACTTCCTTTCATTACAACAAAGCCCATTCAGTATTAATTAGAGAATTGCATTGATCCTCTAAAACCTTTGACTCAAATCTTTTCGGGATTCCACCATTACGTTCAATAATAATCTCGATTAATTCAAGAATTTCCTTGAGCGGAGTGAAATCTATATCGCTTGAGAAAAGCGTTGGTTCATTCTCAAGCTTTATAGGAGTATTTACAATTTCCCTATGGACATGGCTCTTTACCAAACCCGTTTCAATGCAAGTGTAATACTCGTCATTGCAATAATTCAAAACCGACTCGATATCCTGTTCAGTTATTGGAGAAACGTATATATCTACCGAGCGTTTACCCAATGTGATTCTACTCTTTTTCATGTAGAAAACCTGCCTTTCATTATAAATTAATTTGTAAAACCCTGTGCAGGATTCTCACCTGCACACCCGATTTGAACGGATAGGGCTATATAAAACCCCATAAATGGGGATATTAAGTTTGCTGAATCCGGCACAATAAACCCTAGATTAACAAACCCTTTATTGCATTTACCCTACACGAGGGCATATACAAGGATTCATAAACCCTAGGCGTATTACGCCTTTAATATGAGTTTCACATCTAACCCATATCAGAAACTGCTCAGATTTTCACTAACTCATTTGCCGTCGCCTTTAGGATATTTGCTATGCCTGAAGCCACTAGTTTAAAGTCCGGTCAAGGTACAGACTTGTTATACGGAAAACCCAAACTACATTAGAACTGTGCATGGTTATTCCAATATACCCGACAAATCATAACACTACACGAGTGCTATAAAAGTCCATACACTACACGAGTGCACGGATATACATTCTGAATTTCCTTGGAAACCCAGAAGTTCGGAATTAATTGAAATTCCCAAAGTTCCATATAGGTCGGAAATCCCATATAAAACCCTGCATAGGGTTTACACCTATGCACCCGTTTTGACGGATAGGGTCTATGCATTATGCCTTAGATTTTCTAGAATTCCTTCTTTTATTCTTAGGCTTATCCTGATTTTCCTCAGGTTTTGGCGGATTTCCCTCAGGTTTATTCTGATTTTCCTCAGGTTTATTCTGATTTTCCAGAGTTTCATTCTTAATTTCCTCAGATTTTGGCGGATTTTCCGGAGATTCCTTCGGCGGTATAGGTGTAAAACCTTCCTTATCGCCAGACGGTGCATTGTTCTTAGGCTTTTTCTGCTTATAGGTAATTCCGTAGCCGGATATCTTTTTACCCTCGGCATCCTTCTTATCACTGAAGAGTACAAGATTGTTCATTACGTCCATGAAGAGTATGCGTAACTGTTTATGTTGTGCGACTTTGATAGTTCTTTTCTTTTTCCTATCTTTACCCGCATATGTGTACAGTAGATACTTGACGTCGTGCGATGTTACTTTATAGGTATCGCCTATGCACGCATTTATGATTTCCTGCATAGCGTCAATCATTTTCGTGTTACTCTGCGGAGTTCCGCCGTCATCAATAGCCTTCGTAATTTTGTGCATCGAGTATGAATCGTGAATCTTGTTGATTTCGGCGGTTGACATGCCTATATCGGTCGCTATACGCACGGTCATGAGGAAATTAAACCGCTCAATAAGGTACTGCCATTTGTCATTTTTGCCGATATTGGTACTGATGTATTTCTGAAGGTCGAGCGGGTCGATAGGCTTGTTGACGGTGATTATATCCATTTCTTCAAATCCGGCTTCAGGTATCATGCTAGATTTTGCGTTTATGGTTTCATATTCGAGCATTTTGACGCCTTCGATAAGCACATTTTCAGCCTTAAAAGATGCATTTTCATATACGGTTTCAAAACATGCTTCTCTTGCAGCCTTTGTGTATTCGCCAACGAGATTGTCGATTTCTTTACCGAGAATTTTCATGGTTTTTTCGTCATCTTTGATTGACGCTTTGTTCCATGCATCGACTTTGATTGCGAGTTCATTGTACTTTTCATCCATTGAAGCTTGAAGCTTAGTTAATTTTTCACCCATGATAGATTCCTCCTTATTGGAATTAGGTGGTTTGTGGTTTATGACTATGTACATGAGTACATATAAACGCCGACAACCGAGAGTGATGAAAAAGGGTTGTCGGCTATATATATACTCACTGCCAGATTACGGAGAGGTGTGGTATAATCTGACCGTTGGATGTGAGTCATTATAAGCGGTTTGTGTGTGTCAAGCGGTCGCCGTTCAGACGTCCGCCGTCGCTTCACTCTAAAGGGGGGTCAA
>JAKSHX010000010.1 GCA_024399155.1 archaeon
GTGGTCCCATTGTGATTTGAACACAAGACCTTCCGGTTATCAGCCGGACGCTCGAACCAAGCTAAGCTATGGGACCACTTATTCGGCTGACGCCAAGTAATTTAACGTATAATAAATAGGTTTCTGTTGAATTTATAATATGTTCAGACACCATCCTATAGAAAATATCTCCCATACATTCTAGTTCAACTTAGACATTATAAAAATTTTATTATGTTGGTAAGATGAAAGATGTTTATTTATGACGCATCGGCTTTTTTGTCGCAACAATTTTGAGCAGAAGATAGTCTTAGTGTGGGTTTTATCACTTGTGTTCCAATAAGTTGATAATTTTGAGGTACTTCGAGGTTTCCTAATCTAATTTGAATATTATCAGATTGGATAGACCAAGTTATAACGGTTAATCGCGTCCAATTGTCAGCATTACTGGTATTTACAAACAGGGAAGTGTGTGAATATCGATAGATATAAAAGTTACACCTATTCTGCAGGGCGATGACAGCTAAAAATATTTTAAAAAAATCACTCCGAACATGTATTTTAAGTAGGTTATTTCTTTAAAGTGATCTGAACAAGTTTCACACGGCGATTTTTGGTTGCCCTGACAACCATTTTAACTTTTTCATTTTCCACTATGTCACCTTCAACGGGTATCTTATTTAGACAATATTGAATGTATCCGCCAATCGTATGACCGTCATATTCACCAATATCGAATGTAAAATCGGTTTCTTCCATTACATCTGATATATCGGCCTCTCCAAGCACTGCATAAGCGCCGTCCGGCCCTCTAATGATTGAATGCTGCACTTCGTCACTCTCGTCCCATATTTCACCGACTAATTCTTCGAGGACATCCTCCATTGAGACGATGCCTATAGTGCCCCCGTAAGAATCTACAACAATAATCATATGTACCATAGATTTTTTGATTTCAGTAAAAGTCTTTGCAACTGTTGCAGTTTCTGGTATAAACTTGACCGGACGCATGAGGTCTTCAATTTTTGTGTCAGGTTCATCAAAATATTTACTGTAAAAGTCCTTGGCATAAACTACTCCAATTATACGATCAATAGTACCATCATACACAGGTATTCTTGAAAATCCTGATGAGAGTAACAGATTTTTTAGATTTTCTAGCGTTGATGTCCTATCGATCGCTACAATATCCACGCGAGGTGTTAGAATCTCGGAGACCATCTTATCGTCGAATTTCATTGCTGATTTGATTAATTCACTTTCGCTTTCCTCTAAAATACCCTCATCCTCAATTTCATCAATCACTACTGACAGTTCTTCTTCAGTAAATGTAGGTCCTTCCTTACCTGCATTTACCAATGTCATCAATGAATTAAAGAGAAAAGAAATCGGTGTCAAAATCACGATTAGTGTTGTCAATGGCCTAGCAAATGCTATAGAGACAACCTCTGGATATCTTTTAGCTAGTGTTTTTGGGGTTATTTCTCCAAAAATAAGCAGAGCAGTAAGCATGAATAGCGTCGCCATTATGACGCTCCAATTACCAAAAAATTTAGCGAATAGCCATGTACATACAGACGATGCAGAGATATTCACTAGGTTGTTCCCTATAAGTATCGTTGTAAGAAGCTTCTCGTAATTCTTCGAAAGTTCTAAGGCAGCCCCTGCATTTTTCTTTCCATCTTTTGCAAGATTTTTAAGTTTTATTTTACTTAAGCCTGTATGGCAGTCTCCGAAGCGGAGAAGAACGCTGAGAGAACAATGAATATAATAAGCGCTACGGACGCTGGAATAATCAGCGATTCATTCATGCAATCCCTGCCAAATCCATAAGGCAATATGTCTGCTTCCAACTAAAATATCCATCCAGTATCAATCTCTCCTACGCTATAATAGTATGAAACTAGGATAAAATTTATTATTTTATGATATCCACTGGTTTTATTCATATTTTTTTTAAAAATATAACAATAAAAGTGTAAATATCAACAGATATCAAAGTATATTAATGACATAAAGCACAGGACATGAGATATTAAAGTAATTATTCAGAAAAACGTTGCTAATTAATTTACTAATAACTGAAGCCCCGCCCACGTCAGTGGTTTAAGGTCTATAGAAGTCGTTGTGTCAGACTAAATGTTTTGTTAAAAATTTGATGAATACTCATGAAAATAGTCATCGAGAGTGTTGTATTTGAGCATGGGTTATAAAAAACTTTAACCAATCATTTAATACCAGCTTAGGCATCTGTGCAACAGTAACTGCTATCGTAAGTTAGTAGGAGAATTAAAAATGAGTTACGGAACTGGTAATTATAGGGAAAGACCTCCACGCGAATATTTTAAAACAGTTTGCTCAGATTGTGGGCAGGAATGTGAAGTACCATTCAAACCTACGAGTGGAAAACCTGTATACTGTATGGAATGTTATAAAAAACACGCACCTGTAAGAGACGATAGACGTAAAAGATTCTAATCCAATTTTACCAAACCATTTTTTAAACGGTTCACGCGCCATCGCTAGATCGCTATTGATAACCCAGAGGTGGCGCTCAAAACCAATATGTAAAAACTTAAGACTCTTCATTGACACCCCAAGCAATCATCGAAGAATAACGCTCTGAGGCATGTCTCGCCGAGCACTGCAGTGTAACAGTAAGACTATTTCTAAAAATAGGATAAAATCAATGAAAGTTTGTAGCAGTACTGAATTATAATGTGCCCATTTTGTTGCAGGAAACTCAACACGATCCCAAATGTGCTGGAGTTATCTGAAATACCTTCATCAAATCAACACCGTGGCAATAATGCTACTGCCAGACTTTAAACCTGCAGGTATCGAAAAAGATATTTCCCCTTATCGTCCACCTTTTCAATTCTAGACGTCAACAAAAGTATGCCACAAAACCCCACCGCGACACGCGGATGCGAAGCGTAAGCGAGAGAAAATCCGTCAAAAGCAAGCAAGTGGGGTTGTGATACGAAGATCAACACCACCACACTACAAAAAAACGATCTATAGTTTATCCTTTCTGTTCCTATCGCCAACAAGGTTATAAACCACGATCGCCGAAGCATAAATCGCGCAGGCTACAATAAGAAGAAGAAAATCATGCACCGTTACACTCATAAAGATCAGACGATATATTCCTTGGACAGTATTTAGTTATTTGTAGTGATGTACATATACACACTTGTGTTCATGGACACTGTAACTTTCACTTTAACATATGACCACTCATCATAAACTAATTTTGTAGAGACGAAGTTCATTACAGTAATATGACCACCACCAAACACTTTTAGATATGGGCAGTTTCCTTTACAAGTACCCGACAACAAAGCTAATTTTTGCTATTATGACAAAATCTAATAGAGACACAATTAAAAATATCATCACAAATAGATGCGATGTTTAAGTTACTCAAAAAGACCCTCGAAAGAATCTATAATTTCTAATTTTTCTGATGTCATAAAGTACTACACTTCAATCCATCACAAACATAAAGAACCTAAAAAATTTTTGTTCACATGTTCCACTCATTGCTTCATATGATACCTTAAATGATCAAACCACAAAATTAAAGTGGAAGTTTTCTTCGTATCAATTAAAAACTCATGAGGTTACGGTTGTAACGTGAAGTTCATATAAAATAGAAAAAAGATAAAGGGGAACTATTGATAATTAATCAATACGAAACGCCCTGCCAAAGCATTGCATTGGCAACTTTTTCGAATCCTGCAATATTAGCCCCAGCAACGAGATTGCCATCCATATTGTATTTCTTCGCAGCTTCGGAAACTTGATTATAGATATTGATCATAATATCTCGAAGTCTTTGATCAACTTCTTCAAAAGACCAAGAAATTCTTGTACTATTTTGACACATTTCAAGTGCAGATGTCGCTACACCCCCAGCATTAGCTGCCTTAGCAGGTCCGAACAGCACTTTTGAATTTTGAAATATAGCTATAGCGTCAGGTGTGCATGGCATATTTGCCCCTTCAGCAACAGCCATGACTTTGTTCTTCACAAGTATTTCTGCAGACTCTTTATTAATTTCATTCTGTGTGGCACAGGGAAGTGCAATATCACACGGAATAGTCCAGATGCCACTACATCCTCTTGTATACTTGGCAGATTTGGAATAATTAACATAGGTTTGGATTCTACCCCTTTTAACTTCTTTGATTTCTTTTATAATCCTATAATCAATCCCTGACTCATCATAGATATAACCGTCCGAATCCGATACAGCGACGACACGCGCTCCGAATTGTGTAGCTTTCTCGCATGCGTATGTTGCAACATTTCCAGAACCAGAAATAACAACAGTTTTATCTTTAAATGACTGACCCGCTTCTTTAAGCATTTCATTAGTAAAATAGCAGAGACCGTACCCTGTTGCCTCCGTTCTTACAAGTGAACCGCCTGAATGGATAGCCTTTCCGCTAAGAACACCATTGTGTTCATTCTGCAGTCTTTTATATTGCCCGAACATGAAGCCGATTTCTCTGCTACCAACTCCGATATCTCCTGCAGGAACGTCAGTATCAGGCCCAATATACTTGAAAAGCTCAGTCATGAACGATTGACAAAAACGCATGATTTCATTGTCAGATTTGCCCTTGGGATCAAAATCCGATCCACCTTTTCCTCCTCCAATGGGAAGTGTGGTAAGTGAATTCTTAAAAATCTGTTCAAACCCAAGAAATTTTAATATCGAAAGATTAACCGATGGATGGAATCTAATACCACCTTTATATGGTCCGATGGCCGAATTAAATTGAACACGGTACCCGCGATTAACCTGAACTTTTCCACTATCATCCATCCAAGATATACGAAACATAATTATTCTTTCCGGTTCAACGATTCTTTCAATAATTCCTGCTTTTTGAAGTTCTGGTCTTTTATCGATTACTGGTTCTAACGATTCAAAAACTTCTTTAACCGCTTGAAGAAACTCTGGTTCATTCGCGTTTTTTTCTTTAAGGTTTTTAAACACATCTTTCAAATATTGATTTTCGAAAGTCATTCCCTCACCTACACGGCTTACGTTAAACGGATACAGTGGCATAATCTTGTGATATAAGATATTTCAGTTTAGTTGATAATAACAAAAATTTGACTAAAGTGAGATTAAAATCACAGGAACACCTGATAGATTACGGGTATTAGCATAAGAATTATCTTGAACGATAAATTTTGAGAATCCATTACAAAATTTTTCAATTTTTGAAAACACACCGCTCTAATTTTCGACAATATGATTTCCGTCACCTATTTCGATTATTTCTCTATTTGGAACAGTATTTTGCTTTTATTTATCCATCTTTGTAACAAAATCATTGTTCTACAAAATACCATTTATGGACGGGTCAGCAGTCATTACAACCCGAATGTGAGAGATATGTTGCAAGCATTAACTATCTTAAATGTGGACTTACAGGTGTTTTTATTTAAATGATACAACCATAATAATTAGCACCTATATTTATAATAATGAAAAAGTGCAACTTCACTATGCAAATACCGATGCTTTAATTCCACACCGGGCAGTTAACTTAATTTAAGGCAGATCCTCAGAAGATATCGCGAAATACAGCTGGCCATACAACTTAATAGTTAATTACAAATTGTTACTGCGTCAGATTGATGCTTTCGTCAAACTGCACCTTATTATTGAAAACATTTTTTAATCCCCATTCTGCCATAGCTGAAAGAATTGGACCGAGCGACCGTCCTTTATCCGTTATAGAATATTCCACTTTTGGAGGTATAGTCGAATACGGCGTTCTTAAAACAATGCCGTCTGCTTCCATTTCTTTCAATTGTTTGGTTAAAATCCTAGGGGACACACCGTTAATTTCTTTTATTAATTTACTGAATCTCATCGGGCCATTTATATGTAATTTACATAAAATTACAGTCTTCCATCTTCCTTCAATGATTGACATCGTTGCATCTACAGCACAATCTATCCTTGGCTTTTTTTGGTTGCATGCCATGGTCGGAAATATAAAATTATACTATTAAAATAATAGTAAGTATCATCTTTGTTATCATATATGTTTATAAGTATTACAAAATCTAGTTCAATAATCCCAGTTGTAAAATATTTAATAAATGATGTTGCAGTTCACGGATCGATAACATGAAAACTGCGGTGATATACGCATCAAAATTTGGAAACACTAAAAAAACGGCGGAATACATTGCAAACAAAATCGGGGCAGACGCGATTAACGTTAAAAATGCAGAAAACATTGAGCAATATGAAAGAATTATACTCGGTTGTGGCATATACGCTGGTAAACCCTCCAAACTAATGACTGATTTCACCCTTAAGAATAGAAAAAAATTCAAAAATGTCAGTTTATTCGTAACATGTCTTTTTAATGGTGATAAAGGCACTCGTCAGATTGAAAAAATTTCTGAACTATATGGTATCAAAGACGCAATATTCTTTGACAGAGTAAAAAAACAAATCGGCATTGATGGTTCAAAACTAGAGGAGTATATTAAAACACTATAATACGCGCATACATTGCATAAATGAGGTGCTACACCTCAATTACCGCTTCCTAATCACTCGACCTAACTACCGCAACTCACCCGACAAATCACCGAGTTCGAGTCCACTCCATCCCTGTACCATGACTAAAAAGCCAACCTAGCACAAATTGTATAATTTTCTTACATCAGTTTCGATCTCCGGTTGTCCAAGAAGAACAACTTTACTATCGTTTTTTTCTTTAATTATTTGCTTTTCTGTTAGATTGCCTAATTGCAAAGCGAAATCCCTTATTTCTTCAAAAAAAGGCATACTGGCCATTGATAACCTTTTACGCGAGCTGCCCACAAAAACATAACCTTTTACTTCAATAAAATCCGAGTGACCAATGTTATCTAATTTGGCATATTCGTCAACCCATCCTAAATTCATATTCTTAACCAAGGTGTGACGGATAACAGTTCTCGTGTCCAGTGACGATAAAGATTCAAGGGTGCTCATTATTTTTTTCCATCCGTCGTCAATTTTTGGTCTGCATGTTTTCTTATAAACTTCTTCATTAGGTGCGGCAATCGTGATGTATAATTGTCTTGGCAGTTCATCTAGTTCTATCAGCTGCTTAGGATATGTGCCATTGGTGACCAAAAATGTTACCATCTTTCTTGAATGGCATTCTTTAATGAAATCGGAAAGATATGGGTATATTATCGGCTCACCCGCGAGAGAGATTGCTACTTGATTTGGTTCTTTTGCCTCCTCGTAGATTCTTTTTGAGACTTTGTCATTTCCGTTAAAACCGGTAATAAGCTCACGTTGCATTTTTATTATGTTGTCAAGCAAGTCTTTAGGCTCAGCCCAATCTTTGATTTCAAAGTCATTACTTTGAACCCTCCAACAAAATTGACACATATGTGAACACTCGTTGATCGCGGGTGTCATTTGCAGGCATCTATGACTTTTTACACCGTAAAAATCTTGTTTATAACACGTTCTACCGTGAGTCATAGATTCTTTCATCCAATGGCAGAGTTTAACTGCAGCATGATCTTTGTAAACACGATATTGTTGCTTTAAAAGTAATTTGTGATAGTCTTCATCCATTATACACCTCAAAAATCAAATAAGGTTTTTCGGCCAATATTGACAGAAATATTTCTTCTTTCTATCGTTTGATTTTGTACATTATAGGTTTCCAATGCCATCTCTGATTTGGATATTTCAGATTTCGTTGTTGTTATTATATCTTCAATTTTTTTGTCATCGATTGGAACATCCATCAAAAATGCAAGCTCTTCGATATTTAACCCGACATCATTAACCAATGTAACTCTCAAATCATAACTGTTTACAAGCATGCACTTCAGTGCAGGCACAATGTCGGATGCTACCCTGTTTGTAGATGTGTGCATATAATTTGCCAATTTTAAACAAATTGCAGATTTTGTAGCTCTAGACGCTTTGGATCTAGACATTTTCATCAAGTATGTTGGAAACTTTATTTTTTGATTCGAATTTTTTTCAGTAGTTTTTTGTTTGTTATTGATATTTGCCACACATATTCCTATTATCATCACATCGATAGCATAAGACCATAAACTAAAACATCGTCGTCGATTAGCTCTTCCCAAAAATATATCTGCCCTGGAAAAGGCATCGTACCCTCTTGAAAGACTAATCCGTTTATCTTCATAAGGTAAATTTTCATCCAACCACGCTAAAATGGTATGGGGGTCCTCATCGATATCTTTTAATATGGTTCTGGAGGCCACAGTATCGCATTTGAATATCGACGACACTAAATTCCATATATCTTTTCTAATGCTCCTTTCGGAGAGTTTTATAGTATCATCTAATGCAAATTCTGTCTTTCCTATCACAATCGATTCCAGATCTCTGACAGCAGCTCTTACATCACCATTAGCATTTTCCGCAATCTTTTCGAGTGCATCATCGGTTGTCGATATATTCTCTTCAATGACAATTTTTCTAAGTATTTTTTTTATTGACCTTTTATCAGGTTTTCTAAAACTAATTTGTAATGTTTCACTTTTAATAACAGATAACTTTTTGCTTAATGTGTAAAAGTCATTGACAATCAGTATAATAGGTTGTTTTGTTTTTTTTATGAGTTCTGCTATAGCTGTAAATGCGCCAGTATCAAAATTTATAAAAAGATTGTCTGCCTCGTCGAGAACTATAAGCTTCAATTCTCCACTTTTTGCGCTAAGATATTCACCATTTTCGTTAAAAGTATTGGAGCATGCTCCACTAAGAGCTACAGAGCGAATAGCATCATCAGTACGCTGATCGGATGCGTTCATTTCAATTATTCCCCATCTCATATCTGATGCCAGAGCTTTAGCAGAAGTAGTTTTTCCTATTCCCGGGGCGCCAATAAGTACCACAGCCTTTTTAGTCGGCTTACCTCTCTTCCAAGATTCGGCCCATGTTTTTAGATCTTTTATTGGTGTAGGGTTACCTATAATGTCCATGAGGGTTTTCGGTCTATATTTTTCGGTCCAATCTTGAGACATCGACACGCACAATATATATTAAACTAAATATTTGTAATGACCCCCGCATTGGCAGTGATTGTTACATTTCATAAATAGCCGATTGCAATGCCATACAATCCACAGCCAAATCTACATCGACAATATTACAACACGACCATATTATAGAAGGCCTTGACAAGAAAATAATCGGACACCTTATAGATAAGTTCCTCACCACATTTACTATTTTATTCAAAAAACTTATTGATTTATTGACGCGTAAAACTCACTTTTTAATAAAGATTAAAACCATACGATACTATGAAGATCGCCCTAGTTCAATCAAGAGGATTGATTAATGACCCCATCGTCAATTTTTTTAAAGCCAGAATGAGAATTAATAATGTGAATTCTGACATTTTTATTTTCCCTGAGATGTTTTGTAGTGGGTATATTGGGGACGAAGCCAGAATGAGGATCGGAGAACTTGATGAAAAGATTCTGAGTAAATTGACAGATTTATCAATCAATAGAGGGTGTACAATAATATGTGGGTGTCCCAGGAAGGAAAAAAACGAATTGTATAATTGTGCCATGGTTATAAGTGGTGAAAACACCGCCATGTACAAAAAAATGATACTCACCGATGATGGTGCTGTGGTAGAAACTAAAACATTTATGCCTGGCAATCAACCAATGATAATTGATCATATGGGAGTCAATATTGGCATATCAGTTGGGGATGACCTTTTTTCTTCAGAATTGTGTAAGTATTACGCAAAAAACAATGCGGACCTTCTTATTTGTATTTCAGCTTTTAACGAAAAACAGATGGATAGATTTGACAAAATTATAATGTCTAGGGCAATTGAGAACAGCCTTCATATCATTTTATGTAACATGGTTGGTTCTGATTGTGGGCAAAACCTCATTGGAAGGAGTAAATTTATCGGACCTGACGGTTCTGTAATAGAAAGATGCACAGACAGTAGTGACATCAGGGTACTAAATATAGATGTTGACGCACTTAAGGAGTCAAAGAACAACAGAAAAATCATTTCGAATATGGAATTTGGAGAGTGTATCAGAGTCAAAACTGAATCTGGGAACGGAACCAATCACAAACCTAAATGCCCCGTATTCGGATGACTTAAAATGTTCAACTCTACGGCCACTATTTATTAACAAGTCTACACTATACTATCGCGGTGGCATGCCCGATGCGCGATTGTTCACGTTCACTTGTAATTCACATTATTTAATGCAGAAATCCATCTCTCGCCTACACGAATAAAAGTTTAATTTTTTATGTCACAACCGCGCGTTTTGAATGTTACAACAAATCCGTACACAAAACATCAATACATAATTTTCTGCCTTTTAATAAATCCGTAGTAACACGCATCAACAACCCAAAATAAATTAAAATGAAATAGTTTAAATGAGACCTTTATCGACCGGACTGTTCATCTAAATAGACTAAAGATAAGATCAGAGTAGGTCACAGTATCCTGTAGAGGAATTCCTGCCAGTATACATCCCTGGGCATACATTATATTCACAAGGTCGGTAGCCTTTTTTTCGTCTTTAGAATCATACGCCTTCTTCAAAATTTCATACGCAGGATGAGAAGCATTCAACTCCAGGACGCGCGTGGCTTTAAGTTTTTCTTCCTCAGACCCAGGCATCTCTTGAAAATACCTTTCCATCTCCAATGTGATATGTCCCTCAGTCGTTAACAAGACAGCATGGCTTTTTAGTTTATGCGATACTTTTACTTTAGACACTTTTCCTTCAAGAACTTTAGCAGCAAAATCTAGAAGATCCTTGGATTCCTCTTGTTTCTCTTCTGTCTGCTTTTTCTCTTTATCTGTCTCAATACCCAGATCATCAGATGTTACATTGCAGATTTTTTTACTCTTGTATTCCATTAAGGTTTTCATTACAAATTCATCGACATCTTCGGTCATACACAAAATATCATATCCTTTTTCACGGACCTGTTCGGTCTGTGGAAGATTTTTAGCTTGCGCAATCGTACTCGCGGTCACATAATAGATATTTTTTTGACTCTCTGGCATTGACGATACATACTCATCGAGTGATATGTTTTTGTCTTTCAACGATGAATGGAATAGCAGTAAATCCGAAAGTAAATCTTTATTCATACCATATTCTTCGACTATGCCATATTTCAGCTGACGCCCAAAACTCTTGTAGAATTCCTTATAAACATCTGTTTCATCCTTCATCAGACGTGCTAGTTCCGCCTTTATTTTCTTTTTCAGGTTGGATGCTATATTTTTGAGTTGTGAATCATGTTGCAATACCTCACGTGAAATATTAAGCGAGAAATCTTGTGAATCTACAACCCCTTTTACAAATCGGAAACAATAAGGTAACAGATCTGCACATTTGTCCATAATGAGCACTCCGTTGGAGTACATTTGTAGTCCTGGCCTATATTCCCTGGAATAAAAGTCGTAAGGCGCCTTCTTAGGAATAAATAGCATCGCCTTGTAGCTTATCAAACCTTCAGCATTCACGCGAACGATAGATACTGGATCTTCATAATCGTGAAATTTTGCCTTATAAAACTCTTTGCATTTTTCATCGGTAGCATCTTTCTTACTTTTACGCCATATGGGGACCATACTGTTAATTATTTCATCAACAGTACTGGTGACATACTCTCTTTTAGGCTTACCATTTTCATCTTTCTCACCAGTTTCCTTCCATTCTCCCTTTTCCACATTCATATGGATTGGCCAATGGATATAGTCGGAATAAGTTCGAATAAGTCCTTGTAATCTATAGGATTCAAGGAATTCACTGTAACTCTCGTCCGCATCAGGTTTGATATGTAAAATAACATCTGTACCAACGGTATCCTTCTCAAATTCTTTAATAGAGTAGCCATCCGCACCGGAACTCTCCCATATGAAAGATTCGTCAGACCCATATGCCTTAGAAATAACGGTAACTTTGTCAGACACCATGAATGCGGAGTAAAACCCCACCCCAAATTGTCCAATTATTGATTCCGCCCCTTTTTTATCTTCGTTAAATGTCTTAAAATCGAGAGAACCACTGTGAGCAATGACACCGAGATTAGACTCCATCTCATCTTTTGTCATGCCTATTCCGTTATCGGATACGATTACAGTGCGCGCTTCACGGTCAACCTTAACATCAATCCTGAAGTCTTTTTTAGATACCCCTGTAGATTCCGTCATAGACTTAAAGTTCATTTTGTCTATAGCGTCTGAGGCATTGGATATAATTTCACGCAGGAAAATCTCTTTATGAGTATAGATTGAATTGATCATGAGGTCTAAAAGACGCTTTGATTCTGCCTTGAATTGCTTTTTTGCCATTTTATCATACCCTTGCTAGGAATCAACTTAAGACTTAGAGTTTGTTCTTCTATATTAAAATATCTAATTATGTTCGATATCATCACATCCTCGCAGTGATCTCTCCCATTTAAAATGAAGGCGTGTTTCTTAAAAGGCAACTACGCCTAAATATTAGTTTTAAGGGATACATTTATCAAATAGTACGTTATCGAGGACCCACCAGAACGTCAAAATGTTTGTTTTTGGCGTTGTTGACTACAATGTGATATAAATGGAAATTGTAAGTAACATCAATAACGTGTTAGCGTCAATCAACAAATGGATGAGCGATACAAACGACAACATTTGGATCATCGCGCTTGCATTCGTACTCGCTGCAGGCATCCTCTTTCTAATCAAATTTAGAGCGATGCAAATAGTGACCATCAATGAACAGGTAAAGCTAATAAGACGTACTTCTTCCGAAAAAATTGAAGAGGCAGGAGAAGATAAGATCTCATCATTCCAGGCGTTTTGCGTCGGAATGGGAGCGCGTGTTGGTGTTGGCAGTATTGCAGGAGTTGCATCAGCCATTATGTTCGGAGGGGCAGGTGCTGTTTTATGGATGTGGATATTTGCAATTATCGGTGGAGCAACATCATTCGTTGAGTCCACACTCGGACAAATTTTTAAAGAGAAGAAATCCGACGGTAATTTTCACGGAGGGCCCGCCTACTATATCAAGAACGGTCTAAAAAGTCACAGATTCTCGACCTTTATAGCTTTTTGGAGCGTGGTTACTTTTGGCTTTGGATTTATTGCAATTCAAACTGCCAATACATGCGACATGTTTGTAGAATCTCTTATCACATTCGAAGGTGCAGATATCGTTATCGGCGTAATCTTTACTGCATTGACTGCGTTACTTGTTTTCGGAGGAATCGGTCGCATATCTAGAGCATCGGAAGTAATGGTCCCAATAATGATTGTACTGTGGTTTGTGACCGCCATATTTGCCATCATTATAAATTTTGATAAACTCGGATATGTAATAAATCTAATGTTCACTGATGCTTTCAACATTAGCAAGATATCTTCTGGATTTATCGGAAGCTGTGTTATGTGGGGTGTTAAAAGAAGTTTGTTCACCAATGAAGCTGGTCTTGGATCTATCCCCAATGTAGCTTCATCCGCCAATGTCAGTCATCCAATTTGTCAAGGTCTAGTTCAGTCTATAAGTGTTCTCATTACAACCATCATAGTTTGTGGCCTTACTGCATTCATGCTGCTTACTTGCCTTCCTAAGGCGGAATGGGCCGGAATATGGGGTATCAAGGGTGCAAATACAACCCCTATGAAAGTTGTTCAAGATGCTATGCAAACCGCCTATGGTGGAGAATGGATCCTTTGGATTCTTGGTATTATAGTATTTGTGTTCGCTTTTAGCACTTTAGTAGGTTGTTATAACATGGCAGAGGTTAACCTCAGATTTTTGAAAGATGACGACAAGATTGTTACAATCTTCCGTATAATTGTTACAGCAAACGTGTTTGTTACATGCATAGTGCCAGTTAGTATGGTCTGGAATCTATGCGATATGTTCATGGCTATTTCAGCCGTATTAAACATAGTTGCGATAACTCTCCTCTCTAAATATGTTCTAGCAGCGTTTAAAGACTACTTTAGACAGAAAAAAGCAGGAGTTGACGAACCAATTTTCGATATCGATAATTGGGATGACGGAAGAGAACTCGATAAGAGCGGCATTCTAAGTTGGTCCAGAAAATAATTTTCGTGGGGTAAAATCCCCTCGCAAACATTTTTTACTTTACATTAGAACGTTACCTGACACCAAACGCGTGGTCAAGTCAGTCATGCGGTTAATTAACATCATATTGTAATCATCAACATTACGATGAACCTTCTTAGGAGGATTAATCGTAACCTTTATTTTTTTAGATTCGAAATAACCATTGATGACTAACACTCGATCTTTTGTGTACATATATGGGGACCCCATGTTTCTGATCTTATCTTTGATGGGTATTGTGTTTTTTCACCGTAATTCTTATAAATTAAACGATGACGTCAATTGAATTAATTGACCAACAGTTAATGAATTCTAAATTTTTTAAAATTATTAAACTCAGACCAATTTCGTTATACGGATATTTACCAGTGATGTTAAAAATACCCGGGTTAAATTGCATGTATTTATTACTCACTATCGAACTTCATTGGCTATGCGGGTCTTATTAAAAAATTATGATTTTCATGGTTTTAATAGCAATAAATTAACTAGACAGATCTCTCGATAATTTTCTATTTTCTCATCAATGCGAACATTTTTTGTGAACAACCATTATCTCTGGTTATTCGTCAGCATATTTTAACTCATAAGTGACTCTTCACGTTGCTTATTACAGCTCATAACCGAATTTGCCACTCAATAGCAAATACGTCGATCAGTTTTAATATTATAAAAGAAAACGACCTCATGTTTACACATCGCCTCATAACGAGCTGTAAATTCTTATTAATAACACACGATGGTGGACAAGGCGTGATTTGAACACGCGGCCTCATCGTTGCGAACGATGCGATCTAACCGAGCTGATCTACTTGCCCATCAACAGACCGGCAACTCCATTAATGATTTTAAATTTTAGGGTCTACAGAGCACATTATAGTTACCTATATATACAGTATAAGAACAGTTAAGTATGGGTGAAACTGATGGTTAAGTTAACTGAAGATATTAAGAACGAAATGTCGAAAATGAAAACGTTTATGCTTGCTACAGCGTCAAAAAATGGCATTCCCAACGTGGTTCCTATAGGCATGCTTTTTCTTCAAGATGACGACACAATATGGATAGTCGATAACTATATGAGCAAAACCTTAAAAAATATAAAAGAAAACCCAATAGCAGCGTTTTCGGTATGGACGCCAGAATGTCAAATGTGCTATCAAATCAAGGGAAATCTTTGTGTGGAAAATTCTGGAACTGATTATGAAAAAGCAGTAGCCAAAGCGCACATGAAGAACAAAGATCTACCAGCAAAGAACCTGATAAAGATGGAGGTTTGTGCCGTATATTCGGTAAAACCAGGAATCGGAGCCGGAAAAAAACTTCTTTAAGAGTTTTATTCAGGAGACATGTATGACTGCGCTAAACTGATCAGTCCTGTTATTGGGATGATTATGGCTGTGATCCATTTCCCAGTAAGTGCAAAAAATGCTAGGAAAAGAAAAAATCCCAACGGCAAGCCTATCATGATAGCGATTTTCATCCGATGTCTCTTACACTTTGATATTGACATTTCTCAAACCTTTA
This sequence comes from archaeon, assembly GCA_024399155.1. Lineage (GTDB taxonomy): Archaea > Thermoplasmatota > Thermoplasmata > Methanomassiliicoccales > Methanomethylophilaceae > Methanarcanum. The sequence goes on from JAKSHX010000010.1 coordinate 15,670, forward strand.
CATTGAGTACTTTTTCGACGTCGGCGACCATCTTGTTAACAATATCCTCAGAAGCACCTGTGTAGTTGTTAGGGTCCATGGCTGAAAGGATATCGTCTTCAGACATTAGGCTGGTGACATCCCTTCTCTTTAAAAATACGTCTTTGAGATGCTCATTCTCATCCTCAGCAATCATTGACAATGTTCTGACGATCTCATGGGCGTCCTGTCTTCCAATCCCTTTTTCGGTCATTTTCATCATCAGAGATTCTGCCATCACAAGACCTTTAGAAGATTCTATGTTTCTCATCATGTTATCGCGGTAAACTTCGAGATTAGAAAATGTTGTTTCCATCTTTTTGAACATTTCGTCGAGAAGAACAAACGTATGTGGGATGATGAATCTTTCTGCAGATGAATTAGTAAGATCCCTTTCATGCCAAAGCACTTGACTTTCAAACATTGGTGTTACCATCGATCTCACAATTCTTGCAAGGCCACATACGTTTTCTGACATCATCGGATTGCGTTTGTGCGCCATCGTTGAGCTACCAACCTGCTTTTCTTTGTCAAATGGTTCTGCCACTTCGGAAATTTCAGACCTTTGAAGATTTCTAATTTCGGTCGCATATCTTTCTAACGAAGTGGCAATGTTTGCCATTAAACAGATGAGTTCAGTATATCTATCTCTTCCAACAACCTGTGTTGCAGCCGGTTCATATAAAATACCCAAACTGGACATAACTGTCTCTTGTATCTTAAAAAAATTTTTTCCGAGTGCGGCGCCCGTACCAACGGCTCCTGACATTTTCCCAACACATACTCTTGGTTTTAATTGCATAAGTCTTTCCCTATGCCTGAGCACTTCCGCTATATAACCAGAAATTTTAAATCCAAATGTGATGGGGATAGCAAACTGAGCGTGAGTCCTTCCTATCTCTATAGTACTCTTCTCCCTTTTCGCGAGTTTGGCAAGTGTGATGATAAACGATTCTATGTCACGCTGTATTATCCCAATGGCAGCCTTAATCTGCAAAGCAGTGGCAGTATCTATTATGTCATTGGATGTAGCACCGTAGTGAATAAATTTTCCAGCATCCCCGTTGCATTGTTCCGTCATAGCTTTGACCATTGCCATAACATCATGTCGTGTTTCTAATTCAATTTCTTTGACCCTCTCTATTTTTACGATATTTAGATTAGCTACACGATTAATCTCATCGGCTTGTTTTTTTGTTATGGTGCCCAATGATGCATGTGCTTTAGCAAGCATTGCTTCGACACTCATCTGATACTGAAGGCGACTTTCTTCGGAAAAGATTGCTTTCATATCTTCATTGCCATATCTGTAGTCTAAGGGACATAGATTACTCATGCTATCTGCCGGACTATTATTTCACTGTATTAAAAGGTGATTTAAGCAGAAACATCCACCTGCATTTGTAGTTTAATTGCTTAATGTAATTTATCGAATTGAAAAACTTTATATGAAACACGATTATGCATGGTTAAAGTGTGCCGAGACTTCGACTTCGGTGCGTGCGAACAGAATGAGTGGTATATTATGGCTGAACCGGGGGAACAAAATCAACAATTAGAATCATCTGAGGAAACCGTAACAAACGAAGTTTCTGCAGAGACGCCAGTAGAAGGACTAGCAGAGACATCTGAAAATTTAGAAGAATTAGAACAAAAGCGCATCGCGATAAATGATGATGCAGAGAAACATAAGAAACTTAGAGACGATCTCAACAAGCAAACAAGAGAATGGATCTCTAAAAGGGACGATCTAAATGGACAGGTTCGAGAACTTGTTGAAGAAGCAGGCAAACATAGGACACAACGTGATGAATTTAACCAGAAGGTTAAGGAGTCAAAGGTCGTCAGGGATGAACTTAATCAAAAAGTTGCACAGATCAAAAAAGAATATGATGTATTGAAAAAAGATCAACCTGCTCAGGACAAAAATCAACCCTCACTAAGACAACTGAAAAAAGAGTTCTCAGATCTTGAGACAAGACAGCAAACACAAGTTCTCAAAAAGAAGGAAGAGGAAACACTAGTTAAAAGACTTAAAGAAATTAATGATATGATCATTGAAGCCGAAAAGGTACAGGAGCAATTCGGTGACATTCGTGAAAAATCTGGAGAACTTAAAGTTGCGAGGGACGATGCAGAAAAATACCACAAAATTGTATCTGAATACGCAGAAAAAGCTCAGTTAGAACATGATACAATGATTCAACTTTACAAACAAGCAGATGTTCTCAGAAAACAGGCTGATGAAGCTCAAGCAAGATTTGTTGAATGCAAAAAAGCAGCGGATGAAGAGCACAAGAAACTCATTGAACAAATTAAGTCGTATCATGAAACAGATAAAGACTTTTTGGCGATTAAAAACAAGCAAAAAGCTGTGAAAAAGAGGAAAATCGACGCAGAATCGAAAAAGGCAGCAGATGACATCTTCACACGCTTTAAAAATGGAGATAAACTTAGTACTGAGGATCTTATGGTTCTTCAGAAATCCGGATATCTCTCATAAACTAAACACTGTGATACAACACAGTTTCATCTTTTTTATTTTTTATATATTTAATATAGGCATTACTTTGCCATCATGCCTCGCATTCCATGGCAACTTTTTATATTTTAGATTTTTTTGATAGAAAGTCATATATACTGTAATATACAATAGCAAGCCCGGGAGGCTACGGCTAGCTCTGTAGAGTGCATCCCATCCCTTCTGACTGGCTAGCCTCTTCCCGCAATTACAGGCTTTGTTTTCACACTGCATTTATTTACTGAAGGTGTATGACGATCGATGATTTTAGAAGGTTTGGGGAAATCACTCAGAGACGCTATCAGTCGCATAACTGGCGCAACGTCTATTGATAGTCAAGTCATTAAAGATCTTGTAAAAGATTTACAACGTGCACTTTTACAAGCCGATGTGAATGTACGGTTGGTACTTGAACTTACTAAAGAGATTGAAAGGAGGTCAATCGAAGAAAAACCCCCAGCAGGTAAGAGTTCAAGAGATCATGTCGTTAACATTGTTTATCAAGAACTTGTAAACCTCCTTAATAGCGGTGAAGGTTTGTTGTTTCGTCCCCAGACCATCATGATGGTTGGGTTATACGGGCAGGGTAAAACTACATCATCTGGCAAACTTGCTTTGTTGTTTTCGAAAAAAGGATTCTCAGTTGGTCTCATCGCAGCTGATATTTATAGGCCAGCAGCATACGACCAGCTTTGTCAGTTAGGAGAAAAAATCGGTGTAGAAGTCTATGGCGAAACAGAAGAAAAAACCGTTGCCGACATAGTTGCACGTGGTGTCAAGCATTTTAAAAATAAGAAAGTGATAATAATCGATACCTCTGGACGTCATGCACTTGAGAAGGATCTTATTCAGGAATTAAAAGATATTACAATCGTAGCTAAACCTGACGAAAAGCTACTAGTTTTAGATTCACAGGTTGGCCAGCAGGCCGGACCGCAAGCAGAAGCGTTTCATAATGCGGTCGGTATTACCGGAGTCATTCTTACAAAAATGGATGGTACCGCAAAAGGAGGAGGTGCTATAAGCGCTGTAGCTAAGACACATGCGAGGATTGTATGCATAGGTACAGGGGAGCACATCCGTGATTTGGAGCCGTTTAACGCGGATAAGTTTATATCTCGTCTTCTAGGAAAAGGTGACCTATCATCACTAGCGAATATGGTCAAAGAGGAGATTGGCAACGATCAAAAGATTATCGATGCCAATAAAAACATGATTTCAGGTAAGTTCACACTTAATGATATGTATAAACAATTTCAGACCATTAATAAAATGGGTCCACTCAAAAAGGTCATGTCTATGATACCTGGTATGAGTAAAATTGAGGGTAAAATCGATTACGAGGAATCGCAAAGAAGGCTTACACGGTATAAATACATCATGGACTCCATGACAGAAGAAGAAAAAACTGAGCCCTCAATTCTTAAAATGTCACGTGTTCAAAGAATTGCCAAAGGTTCAGGAACTAGCGTTCACGATGTAAGAGATATGATTAAACAGTTTAACAAGAGTAAAAAAGCTATCAAAGGTGTTATGGGAAATCGTAAAATGAGGAAACAGATCATTAAGCAGATGTACGGGGTATCAGATCTGTCCGAACTTGATACAGAGCCGGAACAGTGATCCATTGATAAGATTTATAGTAATAGGTCACAGAGCTCATACCACAGGTGATTTTAAACTCGACGATATTTGTGGAGGTGCAGGAAGAATAGACATTTTGTGTAGATGTATCAGTTCAGCATTTTTTTTAAGCCATTATATTAGGAAAAATTCTGAAATATTTCTTGTGTTGCAAAATGGGGACGATGCACCAAAGACTATAAGACTCAACGGATTGGAAATAAAATATCTCAATCCAGATGAAAGGAGTACAGCATCGTTGATAAGAAATGCATTGTTAAAGAAGATTGATAGTGAAGAAGTAAAAGCTTCTCCAGGAATATACATATCAAAAATGTCATTCTCTGATATAATGCAAAAACTATCGAAAGAATGTAGATTTATATATCTTAGGGAAAACGGCGTCGATATCAGAAATTACGAATTCCCAGAAAATCCGTGCTACATATTGGGTGATGATATGGATCTTACAACGGACGAAGAGGCCATATTGTCATCATATCCGTATGATAGAATTTGTCTTGGACCGTTGAGTCTTCATGCAAATCACTGTATAACAATTGTACACAACGAGATGGACCGAAGAGTGACAAAATAATAGTTAATTGACGTCACAAAGGAAAATAAAATTGCTTTATACGTGAAAAAAGCCCGCCAACGAAAATGATTATGACCTAATTTAGTATAAAAGTATCCTCATTTCTTCAGATTATCTCCAAATCATCACCGCTGCAACCATTTCATGAGTTGATATCCAATTTCTTGATGGTTAGCATAAAGGTGCATAAGTCATCTTCAATGATAATTTATCGAATGTAGTCATATCCAATGATACGTTTAAAGTGCCCGATTTTAATTAAACAAACCTGGATATAACATTCAATTTTTTAAAAGACCATTGAAAATGAAGATTTGTAAATTTTACGAGGTATGAAGACGATTTCATTATATTTTAACAGAACACGTCCAAGAGAGCGACATAAAAATAAATCATCCGTATTAAGATATAATTGATGTAAGATATCGTCAACGCGCCGTTGAAGTTTTGAATAATTATTCAGAATAGATTATACAAGAATTAAGAATTCATGGTAGCCTTATGTTCTCGTGACGAACAAAAGTGTTTTTGATACATCTGGTGCTACACAATATGTGACCTTTGCGGTAAAAACACGCAAACAGTTTAAAACACTCTCGACAATTAAAAGACGGATGAGCACGCAACTCTACACATGTACGCAACCTTACAGTTTTAATTTTTATTAACAGTACAAAATTAGTCGTCCCACGATCTAAAGGTTGTCGGAATTAAAGCAAACAAAATACTTTTTTTAAGAGCAGAGGTCCTTCTTTATCATAAAAGACCACCCCCTATCTTTTCAACAAAAGGCTGAATAATTATCTCAAACATTATTACCGGGTGAGTGATTTCAAAATTAGTAATAACCTCTGGAGAAATCTCTCCAAAGTATCCGATAGTACCATTATCACAAATTATTTCTGCACCCCTCCCATTTATAAACGTCTTGTAATTTGACGATCTCAACGTATACGTCGCTTTAATCTCTCTAAGGACAGTCTCAGCGTATGATTTGATCTCAGTAAACGAAGTCTTTGAGTGCATTATAACGGCACACAAACGACGTTGTTTTTTTGTATTGATTACTACATCACCAACTTCGAACAATCTTTGAGGAAGGTCACGATGCTTATTGCGTTTGAGCAACTTCATTAAACTGGGAAATAGTGACGCTCTTAAGCAGGTATGATCTTTAGTGATAGGATTCATTACTGTGGTGACTTCTATTTTTGGAAGGCCAGAATATTCAAACTCATCTTTTTCACAACTTAATGTCAAAGTCACGGCTTCGTTAAACCCCATACCAATCATGATGTCGCGTATTTTTTCTGAAAATGTTATTATAGGATCCAATTTTCCCGACGTTTGTGTAACAACGTTATGTCCGGAACCGAACTTTTCAAATCCATATCCTATTGCTACATCCCCGTAAATATCAGCGATATGCATAATGTCTAACCTTGTACTTGGAACTTGAACATCAACGGTGTCTCCATCTTTTTGAATTTCAGCATTCAACCCCATTTTTTCCAAAGACTCTTTAACTCCAAGCCATCCAATTTTTACACCCAAGAACTTTTCACAGTCTTTTAACGAAAATTTCCACTTCGATGGTGATAGATCTGGACACAAAGACTCCTTTTCATTGTCATGTACCGTCACTGATACGATTTTCCCTCCGCGCTCAGCCATCATTGTTGATATAATATTTAACGCACATTTCACCGTTCTTTCATTCATTCCTGAAACAATAACAAATACATTGCGCGTGTCTTTTGTTATTTCAGTACAAAAGTCATCATCGATTGAAACGGATGATGCCGGAGTGTCAGCCCTATCTGACATATACGCGCATCCATTAAATCCTCTGGTTTCTTCCGCAGATACCTTGTCCTTTTCGAGTATTTTAATATGCTCTTTGTAATCAGTTACTCCCTCTTTCTCAAAATCACGTACAGTTATTTGATGCACGTTATCAAGTTTAACAGTAAGTGGAAATTCAATATAATCGAAATCGTGTATGCTTATCGATACTCTCGATCTTTTCTTCCCTCCAATAATTGCATCCAACTTGTCAAATACATTATACAATGACTTACAAAAGGCCTCACACATTTCGATATCAGTTACTAGAACAAACTCAACGCACGTATTCGCATTTTTAGGGTCGCTTTCAATTTCAACTTCAATGCCGTGGTCTAATACATCATATTCGGCCATACCTCGCTTAATACCAAGAAACGACCTCATGCTTCTAGCAAATCCTTCTACGGTATAGAGATCAGGACGATCAGGAAAAAACTCTACAGAAAACTCATCTGTACTCCCATCAGTACTATGCATATCAGCGCCGATCATTGGAATTTTACTGAGTAATTCCTCTTTTGGTACTTTTTCACCTAGTATTTTGCACAAGTCCTGATAATTAAAATTAATCACAGGCATGATTATGTGTGTATATGTGCAACATATTAAGTATTTGCACTAGCGGCCCAACTCTTTGTGAGATTTGCCAAGTTCCCCAGTGGTTTGTGCCCCCAATGTAGAGAGCTCACCAGCGAGCACAGTGACTGCAACAATTTCACCAAGTTTGCGTGCTTTACCACCGCCAACACAATCGATCATCTGCAATGCGGCAGTTTGAGTGGGAAGTCTTGTACCTCCTCCCACTGTACCTACTTCAACAGCAGGCATTCTTACTGCTATGTAAAGATTTTTGTCAACATTCTCACAAGTGGTTATACACATGCTACCTTCGACAATCTGTGCAGGATCTTGTCCCGTCGCAATATATACGGCAGCAATCATATTGGCAGCATGAGCATTAAATCCAAATGAACCTGCCATGGCACTACCAATAAGGTTCTTCCTTTCATTCAACTCTACAATAGCATCGACGGTCGAATGTAATTTTGAGGATACAATATTTTCTGGAATTTTTGCCTCTGCGATAACGCATTTTCCGCGTCCACGTATGGTGTTAATAATAGCGGGTTTCTTGTCAGTACACATATTTCCGGAGACAGATACACATACTGCACCTGTATTTTTTTCAATTAGTTTTATGGCAGCTTCTGAAGCAATAGTTGCCATATTCATGCCCATTGCATCGCCAGTCATAAAAGAGAGTCTGACATGAAGGTTGCGACCGTTGGGGAACGTTTCTATATCTAAAAGTTTACCGTACCTAGTGGTTGAAGATACAACTTCACTGATGGCTTTTGTGTTGTGGTTAATCCAATCTATAACTTTTATACTATGATCGATACCATCTACACGAAACACAGGTGCTCTAGTCATCGCATCACTGAAAACTTTAACTCTAGAACCTCCAGATGCTGTTATGACAGACATTCCTCTTGATACAGAGGCCACCAATGCACCTTCTGTGGTTGCGAGAGGTACCATATACAATCCATGTGCTAAGTCTCCATTAATTTGCACTGGCCCAGCGAACCCTAAAGGTACTTGTGTTACGCCAATCATGTTCTCTATATTTTTAGACATCTTTTCTGGATCAAATGAATAATCCTTTATTGATGAAAGATCTGAGCCCGTAAATTGTTCGACGGCTTCTCTCCTTCTATCGACATCCTCTGAATTGTATCCTCTATTCTTCAGTGCATCTTGCACGTTCATGT
>JAKSHX010000099.1 GCA_024399155.1 archaeon
GCTATGCTTGCCAAGGCAGATGAAGTTTTTTCTTCGATGGGCATAAAAGCTTTTTTAACGTATGGTGCCTTATTGGGGGCGTACCGTGACCACGGGTTCATCTCTTATGATCCGGATATAGACTTAGGTGTTTTAGAGAACGAAATTCCTGCCGACCTTCACGATAAAATGGAGCAAGCCGGTTTCTATCTCTATCGACAGAACGTGATGGCCGGAACGGGACAAGTAGTAGAAGAAACGTATATTTATAACAAATTGCATTTAGATATTTTCTATTATATCCGCGAGGGCAAAGACTTGTATAGCGTTATTCAACGCAAACATGAGACGAAAGAATGGAAGGAAGCCAATGCAACCGATGGCTTCCCGTGCGATAGGTCGTATGTTCCTGTCTGCGAGTTTGAGCGTCGAGAGTTTTTAGGCTTGCAAATTTATATGCCCGTAGATACCGATGGTTGGTTGCGCGCCATCTATTCGGATTCGTATATGACCCCTATCAAGAACTGGAATGCCAAAGATGGTTATATAACAAGGATTATTCATACACAAGAACGTTCGTATAGAAACATAATAAATATATAAGAGAATGAGAATATTATACGTTTTATCTTTATGGAGTAATGTTGAGCAAGCCAATTGCTTTATAAGTCAAGCACTTGTAGATAAAGATGCACTTGTGTTAGTTCATATTGATGCAAAATCTGTTTCTGTTATTAATCAAATTATAAAAAGTGAACGGGTGATAATTCTTCCTAAGCATTATGATGTTTCTTGGGGAGAATATTCTCAAATTGAAGCATATAATTACTTATTCTCCTCTGCGCTTAAATATGGTCCGTTTGACTATTTATCACTAAATAGTGGGAACGATTTGTTTATTCGACCCGTGAGTGAATTCAGAACATTTCTAAAAGAAACTCACAAATATGCATATTATAATTGTGAACCACTGCCTAAATCGTATTGGCAATATCGTGGAGGTTTTGGAAGAATAGCAATTAATTGGCCTAAATGTTTATTGCGTAGATTACCGGATCATCACCCTCTTCGATATTTAAGAACAATCATAGGCACTTTATACCACTATCATCTCATACACGGAAAGACACTGCCGGAGAATATTCGTTTTATGGGTGGTAACGATTGGTTCACACTTAGTTATGAATGTGTAATGAATATGATGCAATATATCAATTTGCATCCGGATTGGAATAATCTATTTAAGCACTCTTACATTGGAACAGAAATATATTATGTAACTTTGTTTGAGATGTTAAAAGAGGGGAGGGAGGTTATCAGTAATAATAACTTGCGTTATGTTGATTGGAAAGAACGTGGGCAAAAGAAGAACTCGGGAAGCCCCAATATTTTAACGATGGAATGTTGTGCAGAAATAGATTCATCAAAACGTTTCTTTGGTAGGAAATTTGATAAACGTTTTGATGCAGAAGTCGTTGATTATTATTTAAAACGAACACTATGCTAACCGTTATTATTTGCACATATAATCGGGACAAGTACCTTGGTGAAACACTACAACGATTAGCAGGGAACCATTTTGAGGGTCCGTGGGAACTGTTGTTGATTAATAACAATAGTACCGATTCCACCGAAACTATCTGTCATACTTTTGCTACACAGCATCCGAATATTTCTTTCCGCTATCTAGTGGAAACAAAACAAGGGTTAAGTTATGCTCGTAACCGCGGAATCCAAGAAGCAAAAGGCGATTGGCTTGTCTTCTTAGATGATGATGCTTTTGTGGGCGAGAACTATTTAGAACGTTTGTTGCAATACATTCACGATTTACCACAAATGGATGCTTTTGGGGGGCGCATTTCTCCTCTTTTTGAAAACGGAGAGATGCCGGCGTGGTTCAGTAAATGGAGTGCCTCTTGGGTTTCTGCTATTGATAAAGGAGATAAAGTATGCCCATTTACGAAAGATTATCCCATTGGTGCTAATATGGGCTTTAGTAAACGAATTGCGGACCAATGCGGATTGTTCAATACGGATTTGGGACGTAGTGGAAAAAACTTAATCGGAGGAGAGGAAAAGGACTACTTTAATCGTCTTAAATCGCTAAATGCCACGATCTATTATTTGCCTGAGATAGAAGTTCAACACTGTATTCCCTCTTCGCGTACAACGGATGAATATATCTGCCGTTTAGGATTAGGTGTGGGGCAAAGCGAGCGGCAAAGAACGCTCGCTATATCCAAAGTGGAATATAGCAAGCGTCTATTCTT
>JAKSHX010000100.1 GCA_024399155.1 archaeon
GGAAAATCAACTATGAAGGCTTTTACATAGCCAGGCACTGTATCACAGATATCTATTTTTGCTTTATGTTCGTCTAAAATATATTTTGTAATTGCTAAGCCTAACCCAGTCCCTTTTCCAGATGTTCTTGCCTCGTTCTCTGTTACAAACGGCTCAAAAATATTCATACCTATCGGTATCTGCGTTCCATCATCAGCAATGATTAGCTTCGCTTTCTTTCCATCCAAATATAATTTCACCAAGACGTGTATTCCATCTGGATTATGCTTATAAGCATTCACCAATAAATTCGTAATTGCTCTTTTAAGTTCTTTTTTATCAGCGCTGACGATAATCTTATCTTCTGGAATATCAATTGCAAGCTCAATGCCATGCTGCTCAAAATCACAATAATTTTCAGCAACAATATCTCTAAGTAGAACGCACAAATTTGTTTCTTTATATATCATCTTATAATCAGCTGATCCACATTTGGCATATCCAAACAATGTATCCACTAATTCATTCATTCCTTTACTTTTATTGTAAATAATCTGGTATGTTTCATTTACTTCTTCTGATTTTATTTTACCTTCCGATAATGCTTTTGCAAATCCTTGAACAGATGTCATCGGAGTTTTTAAATCGTGTGCCACAGCAGCATATATTAAGTTCTGTTCCTGAATCTGTCTTAAACTTTCCTTTTCAATAATTTTTTTCACCATAATGTAAAATACAATGGCACTTATGATATACAAAATAAAAGAGGCACTCATATATCCAATTGTTCCTGCATCCACAATTCCCGTATAATCTCCACCAGGATATAGCTTAGGAGCAATCACCTCATCCCAGGTACTGTCAATTGCAGAATCAAATACACGAACGGCAAATACAACAATAATGAAACACCAAACAATTCTATTTCTTAGTTTTACCATTCCCTTCTTACTCTTCATAACGATATCCCAACCCTCTTATTGTTTTGATATGTTCACTTCCAACCTTATCACGCAGTCTGCTAATAATGACACGTATGGTATTGTCATCCACAGCATCCACATCATTCCATGCAGATTCATAGATCTGATCTTTGGTAAATACTCTTCTAGGACTGCCCATCAATAACTGCATTACCATAAATTCCGCCTTGGTAAGAGGAACAGTTTCATCGCCATTGCGCAAAATACATTCCCTTAAATCAAGTGAAATATCTCCAACAACTATTTTCTCCAATTCTTTCGTATTTATATGCACCTGATTTAATCGGCGAAGCTGTGCTTTTACCTTTGCAGCTATCTCCAATGGTTCAAACGGTTTCACGATATAATCATCTGCCCCAAGATCAATTCCAAGGACACGATCAGAAAGTGTAACCTTTGCCGATATTACTATAATAGGAATATATCTATCCCTATGCTCTCTTATATGATTGATAACACCATAGCCATCTATTTTCGGCATCATAATATCCACAAGTGCTATATCAATTTCCTCACGATTCAATATCTCTATTGCCTGCTTTCCATCATTTGCTTCAAAGACCTCTATATCTTCTGCCTCCAGATAGATTTTAAGCAATTTAACGATTTCTTTTTCATCATCCGCAATTAATATTTTTGCCATAACTCACACTCCTTTTGAGTTTCAATTAATATACTTTTTTCCTACAACATTCCGAAAATGATACTACAAAGTCCAAAATTGATATACCTGAAATGTCATAATAAAAACAAAATATAAAAAGGATATTACACTCCAAATATAACAATACACCTGAGAACGAACCTTCATATCGGCACGTTCTTTTACTGTTCTAAACACTAAGTAGAATCCATTTATAAGTAATGCCAATCCCAAAAGAAGTGCTAAAATTGCAGAAATGGCTGCAAACCAAGGAATGCATGTGATGCTGCAATTCAGATACGCAAGCATAACAACCAAACTCGCTGCATAGATCACCTGGATAGTCAGTATATTTATATTTATTTTTGCATTCTTCTTTCTGATTTTTCTAATGACAAAAACTAGCAATTTAATAACTAATGCTACAATACTAATAATTCCAAGAATAATTATTGAAAATAAGAATATCATTTTTGCAGTATCCGTCTTACTAGTAATAATATCCATGGACATCATCTCCAGTCTGGTTCTTCCGTAATCATCCTCACTTAAATACATAAAGGACTTCATGCCATTTCGATCTAGTAAATACTGATTATTCGCAAGCTTATAAAGCTTGACATCTGGAT
>JAKSHX010000101.1 GCA_024399155.1 archaeon
CGGAGATTAAAAACGCGGTGGATTATATTTGTCGCTATCGTCGTCAAGACAACGAGGAAAAGAAACCTTCTTCTATCATCAAAGTCAACGAGGATAATACCATTCAAATTATTCGGCAATAATGACCCAACGACGCAAACAACAGCTTATCCTTCTTTTGGCAGACCTCATCTCTTCGGAAGTGGTTTGGCTTTGCTTTTTGATTTTCCGTTGGCTCGTATATCAAGGGCGTTTATTCAATGCGGAACAGGTACTTATTCCCGCCTTTAATTTCGTTTCGCCACTGATTTTTTATCCTTTAGGTTGTTTGATTGTCTATTACCTGTCGGGTTATTATTTGCGTCCTTATAAGAATCGGCCGGGAATGGTGGTTGTGCCCACATTCTTCTCGGCACTCACCATTGCGATTGTATCCTTTTTTGTCATCATTGCCGATGATGTCACTCCCATTGACCAATATCAATATTATCTGGTAACTCTGGGAGTACTATTTGGATTACAATTCATCGTCAGTTTGCTGCCAAGGTTGATTATTTATTTGGTTCAAAAGGTTCATAAACCCCAACCGCGAACCTTTACGCTGACAGACTTAAAGCAACTGGATTCGCTTAAAAAGCAACACAAAAAACAACCTTTTGAGGCTGTTGTTATTGATTTTAAAAACAATAAGGAGAACGAAATCTATTTAGCCATTCAAAAACTTTACCCCCTTAATGTGCAGATTTATATCGTTCCGACCACCTACGATATGTTAACCGGTTCGGCTCGCATCACTACCATTCAAGACGCACCTTATATCTGCATTAATGCTCTCAAGATGTCAGACTCGGAACTGTGTATCAAACGCGCTTCGGATATCGTTATTTCCGGATTGGGTCTTATCTTTCTTTCCCCTTTCTATCTTATTCTTGCAGGATTGGTTAAAGTTTCCTCAAAAGGTCCGGTTATCTATAAACAAGAGCGTATCGGTCTGCACGGACTCCCGTTCAAAATATTGAAATTCCGTACGATGATTCAAAACGCCGAGCAAGAAGAGCCTCAACTCTCACAAGACGACGACCCCCGTATCACACCCATTGGAAGAAAACTAAGACGCTATCGCTTGGACGAACTGCCGCAGTTATGGAACGTGTTTAAAGGAGATATGGCGTTAGTGGGTCCTCGTCCTGAACGCGCATTTTTTATTGATCAAATTCAGCAACAGGCACCCTATTACTGCTTGCTTTATGGGGTTCGTCCGGGACTGACCAGTTGGGGACCGATTAAAGTGGGATATACGGATACTATGGAAAAGATGATTGCGCGTCTTAATTACGACATTGTTTATATGGAAAACATGTCCTTGCGTCTAGACATAAAGATATTATTCTATACCATTGGAGTTATATTGGACGGTAAGGGAAAATAAGAATAGTTATGAGTCAAGCAAAATCATACGACGAAGCGCTCCAAGAAGCACAGCAGATTATTGAGGCTTTAGAGCAAACACCCGCTATCTCTTTGCAGGAGTATCAAGCACAAGCAAAAAAGGCAAAAGAATTGCTGGATTATTGCGAATCTACCCTGTCAGAGTTTACGAAAGAGTAAAAAATAGCGGTTTCTGCAAAAATTTTGCATAAATATTTGCATATTTCAAAAAAATGTTGTACTTTTGTACGCTATTTTGCGTAGGTGCACGCCTACGCATGTATATGACGCGATAAATAATCATTAATAAAAAACAAAAAACATTATGCAAAACAAAGGTTTAGTAAGGATTTTGGCCGTCATCTTTGGATTGGTGAGTGCCTTTTATTTGTCCTTTAATTTAGTTACTTCGCATTACAACAGACAGGCGAAGGAGTATGCACAAGGTGATGCAGCAAAAGAGTTCTACTACTTGGACTCGCTGGCATCCCAAAAAGTATGGTGCGGTTTCACCTTAAAGGAGTGCCGCGAGAAAGAGTTGAACCTCGGTTTGGACTTGAAGGGTGGTATGAACGTAACCATGGAGGTTAGTGTTCCTGACATTCTTCGTGCGTTATCGGGTTACAACACCTCGGCTACCTTCAACCAAGCCATGGCTGCTGCCCAACAAAAACAGAAATCGAGTGGTGCCGATTTCGTAACGCTCTTTATTGAGTCATTCAACGAAGTGGATCCTAATGCCCAACTGGCAAGCGTATTCTCCACCTTTGAACTCAAAGACAAAGTGACGCTGAACTCGACGAATGCCGAAGTTGAAAAAG
>JAKSHX010000102.1 GCA_024399155.1 archaeon
TAGGACTGACGAACCCTCCACAAATCCTTGCCACGATTTGGCGAACGATAGAAGTACTAAAAATGATTAAAAATTGCAAATAAATTTGCATATATGAGAAAAAAGTTGTAATTTTGCAGCGTGAATGGTGGAAAAAAGTTGTAAAACTAATATAAAATCACTGGAAAAAAGTTGTAATATGTTACAAAGAAAAGTATTTCAAACCCTCGAAAAATGGCATCAATCCGGTTGTAAGAAGGCAGCCTTACTGTATGGAGCTCGCCAAGTAGGAAAGACAACCTCTGTCCGTGCTTTTGCAGCAGCCCATTATGCCCATTTTGTAGAAGTGAATTTTATTAAATCTCCCCTCGCCAAACGAGCCTTTGACGGAGAACTGTCAACCCAACAAATTGTGACCAATCTGTCTGCTATGGGATTTGGACCTTTTGTTAAAGGTGAAACACTTATTTTTTTTGATGAGATACAGGAGTGCCCTAATGCGCGCACCGCTATTAAGTTTTTAGTGGAGGACCATAACTTTGATTATATTGAGTCAGGGTCTTTACTAGGCATCCAATATAAACAAGTGACCTCTTATCCCGTAGGATATGAACAACAAATCAATGTCTTCCCTATGGATTTTGAGGAGTTTTTATGGGCAAAAGGTATAGACCGGATGGTGATTGATGGCCTTAAGCAGCATCTAATAGACCTTACTCCTATTCCCGACTTTGTTCATCAACAGATAAGCCAATATTACCGCGAATATCTGGTAGTGGGCGGGATGCCGGAAGTGGTACAAACGTTTGTATCAGAATCGGATTTTGCGAAAACTCTACAAATACAGCAAAATATTCTCACAACCTATCGTGCCGATATTAGTCATTATGCATCCTCCCACGCGCCCTTGGTCAAACAGATTTTTGATGCGATCCCCTCTGCATTAGGTAAACAGGATAAGCGTTTTATCTTAGCCTCCTTAGAGAAGGGTGCTTCTTTGCGTAAATATGAGGACCCAACCCAATGGCTTATTGATGCCGGATTAGCTTACTATTCGTTTAACACGAAAGCCTTTGAATTGCCACTGGAAGCAACAGAGAATCGCCGATTGTATAAACTCTATTTGGCGGATACGGGACTGCTTTGTCGAGTTCTTTTGCCCGGATTACAGTTTAGTGTCATGAATGGGGAAATAGATATTAACGAGGGAGCATTAACCGAAAATTTTGTGGCTTGTTCATTGGTCGCTCGCGAAAAAAAGTTGCATTATTATGACCGTAAGAGCAAACACGAACTGGATTTTATCATTCCTGAGCAAAATGCCATTACCATTATTGAGGTTAAGTCGGGTAAAAATTATAAGCAACACGCTTCTTTAGATAGAGCGAAAGACGAATTTTCCCACCTTATTCATCGTAATTTAGTTTTATGCCCCGGGAATATAGAACAGCAAGATGGTATTCTTTACCTTCCGTTGTATATGGCGGATTGGATTTAAAAGCCATCTTTCTTCAAAAACTATTGGATATTGCGCCAGATTTCATCTGTGGTGAAACCTCGCTGGGCAAGGAAACGGGCCAGTTTGATTTTTGATTGCTGATTGCTGATTGCTGAATCCGCTGCCCCCTCCTGTCGTTTTTGTTCGATGAGACGGGCGATTTGTTGATCATAAACCGTTTCATTTATTTCACCCAATGCCGCCTCAATTATCGTCGATGGCAAATGTTTCATTTGGAGCATCATACGTATCTTCTCTCTACCCCACCCTTGAAACGCCACTTTATCATGAACAAAAGCGGTAGCATAACGGCGCTCATCAATAAATCCGGATTGACAAAGTTGCTGTATAATCGTATCTTGCACCATAGCCGTCGCACCCCATTGATAGAGTTTCTCACGCACTTCCGCAACGCAATGCTCTGCCTGCGAACAATAGTTCTGCGCCTTAACGAGCAAGTCTTGCTCGGACCATTCTTTCTTTACCATAACTATCTTTTTTAATTTCTATATCTACATACCCCAAAGAAGCCAATAAATCGCACACCGCCGCCCCCTTCTGTTCGTTGATCTCAAAATACAGCCAAGTACCTAATCTCAATTCCGCTATCCGACGATAAAACCGCAGCGGATCACTATCCGGAACAAAAAGTGCCGAGGCGGGTTCATAATCAAGAACCGTCGAATCCATCGAAGATTTCTCGCTCTCCATGA
>JAKSHX010000103.1 GCA_024399155.1 archaeon
GGGGGTGGGGAGAATCCAATTCAGTGAATAACCCCACTCTATTCGTTATAGAGCCAGAATTCATTGAATGGGCAAAGCAATATACATCTGGGCATCTTTGGAGAAATGGGGATTTGGGAGGAAACAGATATAGAAGACAGTCATGAAAACGTTATACATCGAAGTATCTGAGACAGACAATGGAAATCTCCGTAAGCCTTTTCACTTCTTCTGGAAAGAATTGTCCGGAAACATGCCAAGAATTATGATGGGAGACGGGTTGAAACAAAAAACAGCAAAAAAACTTTTTCCGACAGAAAAAAAGTCTTATCTTTGCAGTTGCGAAATGGTCATTTCGGAAATAACAATTTCAGAAATGATACATTATTGCGGAAAACGCTTAAATCAAAAAAGTTATGAGATTTTTTGACAGGAAAAACGAGATAGAAAAACTGAGGAAAATTGAAGAATTGTCATACAAAGTGGCCCAATTCACGGTGATTTCTGGCAGAAGACGAATCGGAAAGACTTCGTTGGTGCAACAGGCATACGACAAGAAACAATGGATTTACCTTTTTGTTGCACGCAAATCAGAGAGCGAATTGTGTGATTCCTTTGTGGAAAGCATCAGTGAGGCGACCAACATTACTATGCCAAAAGGAACAAAACACTTTGCCGAATTATTCCGGTTTCTTATGGAGTTGGCCGAAACACGGCATTTGACAGTTATGATAGACGAGTTTCAGGATTTCAACCGTGTAAACCCTTCAATATTCTCGGAGATGCAAAACATCTGGGATAGCCATAAGAACCGCGCAAAGATAAACCTAATAGTGTGCGGGTCTGTCAACTCGCTCATAAACAAAATATTCCGTAACGATAAAGAACCTTTGTACGGCAGACATACCGAAATGCTGACACTGCATCCATTCACACCATCAACATTGAAAGAGATAATGCAAGAATATAAACCTGATTATACGGCTGACGACCTGCTGGCACTCTACATGACAACAGGAGGTGTGGCAAAATATGTAGAACTGTTCGTTGACTGGGGTTGCCTGACAAGGAAGGAAATGCTTGACCGTTATTTCCAAAAGGATTCATACTTTCTGGGCGAGGGGAAAGGGATGCTGATAGAAGAGTTTGGCAGGGATTACGGAACATACTTCTCGATTCTTTCGCTAATAGCCCAAGGACATAACACCCGAAGTGTCATTGAGGAGATGCTGGGAGTGCAGATAAGCGGGTACATCAAAAACCTGACTGAAGATTACGGTTTGATAGTCAAGCGTCAGCCACTGATGGAAAAATCGTCAAACAAGAATGTTCACTACTTTCTGAATGACGAGTTTCTGAGATTCTGGTTCCGCTACGTGTTCAAATACTCATATATGACGGAATCGGGAGCAAACCAAAAACTGAGAGAGATAGTCGAGCGAGACTACACCACATATAGCGGAAGGGTTCTGGAAAATTGGTTCGTAGAGACACTCATCGAACAAGGCGAATATACCCGCATAGGTTACTGGCACGACCGTAAGGGTGAGAATGAGATTGACATAATCGCAGCAGACGAATTAAACGACAAGGTGATGTTCTGTGAGGTCAAACGTCAGGCTGACAATATAGACATCCCAATATTGAAGACAAAGGCTGAGACGTTTATGAAATCAACACATTCGTTCAGTAAATATGAAATTGAGTATAAGGGCTTGTCGTTGGATGATTTTGTTCATTAGTCCAGAAAATACTCAAGGTGAGCTCTATAAAGGCTCTATAACGTTTCGTATGGTAACTTTGTAAGCAAACTCCAAGCACTGTAGGCGCGACATAAATCAGCCCAGGGTGTAAACCCTGAATAACAAGGTATTCCCTTCCTTGGGGAGGGGGCAGGGGGTGGGGAGAATCCAATTCAATGAATAAAGGCGGGTTCTATAAATTCATTTTTTGACCTAAAGATGGCATAGAACCCTTTATTCCTCCTTTTAGGTTATTTAACTTCTTTTACAGCCTCATTTATCGAATAGGTTTCGAGGAGTGATTTCGGTTGCAAAGTTACACTTTTTTCTTCATTTACGACAATAATTAATCAAAAAATAACTATTATTTATGGGGGGGATTATCAGTCAGTTAGTAGTAATCCAATCTTTATGCAATCTTACTACTTGACCT
>JAKSHX010000104.1 GCA_024399155.1 archaeon
TATAAAATGTATTTCATTAATATATTATTTATTTAATTATTTATTTATTTATTAATTAATTTATAGTTTTATAGCAAAATTTATTTTTTTATTTAAATATTATTCAAGAAAGAACATCAGAACCACTTTTTTTTGTTTATTCAACGTCTTCAGCTCCTCCAGTAGAAGTTCCTTTAGCAGCTTCTGGACCAGCTCCTGGGGCAGGACCACCTGGACCACCTGGGAATCCTCCCATTCCTCCCATATTTGGCATACCACCTGGGGCACCTCCTGCTTGTTGATAGACTTTTTGCATAATGGGGTTGAAAACAGCTTCGATTTCTTTAACTTTGGCATCATATTCTTCTTTAGAAGCAGCAGGGTTATCATTGCTCCATTTGAGAACTTCATCAACTTTAGTTTCGATTTGTTTTTTTTCGTCTTCGGAGAATTTATCTTTTAATTTAGCATCATTCATAGTTTGCTTGATTTGATAGCAGAATTGTTCAAGACCATTTTTAGCTTCGATTCTTTCTTTAACTTTGGTATCTTCCTCTTTGAATTTTTCGGCTTCTTTGACGAGTCTGTCAATGTCTTCTTTAGAAAGTCTTCCTTTATCATTGGTGATGACAATTTTGTTGTTTTTACCAGTGGATTTTTCTACAGCAGTGACATTAAGAATTGAGTTAACGTCGAGATCGAAGGTGACTTCGATTTGTGGTTGACCTCTGGGCATGGGGGGGATACCATCCAAGTTGAATTTTCCCAATTGATGGTTATCTTTGGTCATTTGTCTTTCTCCTTCGTAGACTTGGATCAAAACTGAAGCCTGGTTATCAGCATAAGTGGAGAAAATTTGGGTTTTTTTAGTAGGGATGGTTGAGTTTCTTGGGATAAGAACAGTCATGACTCCTCCTACAGTTTCTATACCCAAAGAAAGGGGGGTAACATCAAGCAATATGAGTTTTTCAATATTTTCGTCTTTAACATTAGTAATGACTGCGGCTTGAACGGCGGCTCCGTAGGCGACGGCCTCGTCGGGGTTGATGCTTCTGTTAGGTTCTTTTCCATTGAAGAATTCTTGGACCATTTGTTGAATTTTTGGAATTCTGGTGGATCCTCCTACTAAAACTACGTCGTGAATTTGACTTTTGCTCATTTTTCCATCTTTTATGACGTTTTCGAGGGGGGGCATGCATTTTTTGAATAAATCCATGCACAAATCTTCGAATTTGGATCTGGTAATAACGACATTTAAGTCCTCTCCATCCATAAGGGCGTCAATATCAACAGTGGCCTGAGTAGCGGCTGAAAGGGCTCTTTTGGCTTTTTCGCAGGAGGCTCTTACTCTTCTTAAGGCTTTGGCGTTTGATTTAATATCAATTGAAGTTTTTCTTCTGAATTCTCCAGCGCAATATTCGACTAATCTGTTATCGAAATCTTCTCCTCCTAAATGGGTGTTTCCATTGGTTGCTCTGACTTCGAAAAGTCCGTCTTCTAAAGATAATAAACTGACGTCAAAAGTACCACCACCTAAGTCAAAAATTAAAACATTTCTTTCGTCTTTGTATTTTTTATCAAGACCGTAAGCAATTGCAGCGGCGGTGGGCTCGTTTATAATTCTTAAAACATTAAGACCGGAAATGGTACCGGCGTCTTTTGTTGCCTGTCTTTGTGAATCGTTGAAATAGGCTGGGACGGTGACAATTGCATCTTTGACTTCTTTTCCTAAAAAGTCACAGGCGGTTTGTTTAAGTTTTTGAAGGACCATAGCGGAAATTTCCTCAGCGAAAAATTTTTTTTCTTCTTTTTGATATTTGATATTAATTTGCGGTCTGTCGCTCTTTGGGTCTTTGGTTACTTTGAAAGGCCATAATTTAATATCTTCTTGAACTTCTCTGTCTCCGAATTTTCTACCGATTAATCTCTTGGCATCGAATACAGTGTTAGTTGGGTTACGAGTAATTTGATTTTTTGCGGCATCTCCTACAAGTCTTTCGGTATCAGTGAATGCGACATAAGAGGGTGTGGTTCTTTCTCCCATATCGTTGGGGACAATATCGACTTTACCGTTTTGCCATACACCTACACAGGAGTAGGTTGTTCCTAAATCTATACCAATTG
>JAKSHX010000105.1 GCA_024399155.1 archaeon
TTATCACTTATCTTTGTATTTCTAACATAACGGTGAATTTATAGAACTCACCTTAAGATAGAATAGGAAATATATTTGCCAATTGCTGATTTTTGCTTACTTTAAATATCCCGGTTGTGAAAAAAATCATTTATTTATTTCCAACATATCCAAAAAAATTGCGGAATATATAGCGGTAACTGCTTTTTTTTCATAGTTACCGCTATACATTCCGCCATTCCGTCATCTGCCCTTATCTTACCATTCCCTTTAGGGTGGTTCTATTAATTATGTTGAGACGATTTTGAAGTTTATTTTTAGCAGATTGCTGTGCGGAAGGAGGGAGCAATGCGGGCATTGTGACCGACTGACAAGCAGCAAGATGCAAAAATAAATTCAAAAGCGTCCAACTATGAACCATTCGCTTTGTATCTTAAAAACATAATTAATAGAACCACCCTTTATTGATTCGTGGTTCTCAATGGGTTATCGTCCTTCTTTCAACAACCATTTCCATGCAGGCATCACTTCTATCCTGCCATATTCGTCCTCTAAGTTCTCTTCTTCGTCGAAAGTGAAAATGGTTCTCTTTTCACATTCCAGCACCTTCGGCAGTTTGCTGAGAGCTCCCACTTCGCGCTTCCGTGTCTCTTCATTTCCTAACGAGTAGCATACCTGTATCGCCCATTTCATCTCTGACACGTAGAAATCCACCTCATAACCGTCACTATTGTAGAAATACACAGTGTCGTTATCTCTGTAATGACCGAACAGTCTGAACAATTGAAGTGCTACAAGGTTCTCAAGTAATGCCGTTTCGCCACCAATCAGAAACAGGTTCAGTATGCCATTATCCACGAAGTAGTATTTGCAGATGCTCTCTTTCTCGCTCGTTGCCGCTGAAATGTTCCTCAGTCGCAGCAGCAGCCATGCGTCTTCGCAATATCCCATATAACTGACTATGGTTGGCACTGTCACCTTTCCGCTTATGGTTGACAGAATGTTTGCCAGTCTGTTGTATGATATGGGTTGCCTCACGCTGTCTGCTATCTTCTTGACCATCAGTCTGAGGGCGGCTGTATTGCTTATTTTGTTCCGTGCTGCTATGTCGCCGAGATAAATCTTCTGATATGTGCTGTTGATGTAGTCTCGTTTGTTCATCTGCACAATCGACTCAGGCAGACCACCCCAGGTCAGATACTCCTTGTAGGCTTTTATTACATTCGCACGTCCTTTGGTTGTCAACAAGGTCCTCTCGGCAAATGGCACCTTCGTAAACTCCATCACCTCTTTGAAACTGAACGGATAGACATCCTTTTCCAAGAAACGTCCGCCCAATGTTGTCATAAACTCGCTGCTGAGCATCTTTGCGTTGCTTCCTGTTATATAGATTACGTGCTTGCGGTCAGCCATTCTCCGGGCAAACTTCTCCCATCCGTCAATGTTCTGAACTTCGTCAAGGAACAACATCGGCTTATGGTCGAATATCTCTGCGTATGCCTCCAAAAGCATTTGAAAATCCTCATTTACAAAATGTTCCAGCCTGTTGTCCTCAAAATCTATATAGAGAACCTCTTCGGCATTGTGTCCTGTGGCTATCAGCTGCTGAATGCGTTGATATAAAGCGTACGACTTTCCGGCACGTCTCACACCGATGAACACATAGTTCATTGTCTCTTCCATCTCATACTGTCTGTTGAATAACAGACGGTTGACAATCTCTTGTTGATTTTCAAGTATTACCTGTTTCAGAAGTTGCTTGTCCATTTTTATAAAGTGGCATTTTATAAAATATGATTTATTTGTAAAATGGCGTTATACAAAACCGCTGCAAAGGTACGACTTTTTTTTGAACTGACCAAGAAAAAACATAACTTTATCACATTATCGGCTCTATAACGTTTCGTGTGTATGACTTTTCATGCAAACTCAAAGCGCTGAAAAATCGTGCAAACGAAAGCAGAAACAAAGCTTGCTTCGTTTCTGCTGAGTGTAGCCGATTTTATTAAGGTGAGTTCTATAAATTCATTTTGAGTGTTTTTGAAGTTTGTTTTGAGCA
>JAKSHX010000106.1 GCA_024399155.1 archaeon
TTTTGAATTTTGTAAACTGAAAAATAGGTTTTAAAATAACATAGGATTCAACCCCTTTTTCTATTTCCCCGAAAATTTCCGGTAAATCTATAATCACTATCACCCCTATAGTTTACAAAATTAAAATTTCTATATCAGTTCTTATATACATCACATTATTTTTAAAAAATATACCTCTCTATGTGTGCGCTTATATGAATTTTAATTTTGTAAACCAACGAACGAAAATAAAACCCCAAAAAAACATTATTTTAACTTTGTTTGATGATTGGAGTTAAAACAACGTTTTTTTTGAATGTTGACAAAATAACAAATAGTTTACAAAATTAAAATGTTTAGGTGAAGTGAGTAGTCCCTAACGTCTCAGTGTTTAGATATTCAAGTCCATCTTCATTTAATTGAACCCCCGAATAAACATATCTGTTGGTGGTTTTTTATCTATTTTTTGCATTCCTTCCATAGGTTCCATACCGTGTCCCCTTAGACACTCTGCAAATTGTTGCTGCGGCCATTGGATTATTATTTGTTTCCGGGAAAGATAAACCCATCAGGACACCAAGAAAAATTAAAAGCAGCCACGAAGGCCACCGCGAAAAAATAGAGAGTAAAAAAGAATTGTCTAGCCTTACTCATCTCTTTGCAGATCCGACAACATACTATTAATTTTTGACTTCGACACACCGAGATAATCAGCTGCAGTCTTTATCAGCATTATAAGATTCTCCCTCTCTTCTATCTCCTTTCTCATCTCCCGAAGCTCTATCTGTTTTGTCTGCGCTTCGTGAGTGAGTGCTGCCCCGCACTTATGGCAGAACACCGACCCCGGCGGATTCATCACATAGCAGGAACCGCAAAGAACAGGTTTAGGTATTGCGTCCTTCTTTACTTCCAGCCCTCCGGCCGTGAGCATAGCAGAATTTACCTCATTATCATTCAGTAAAACATAGGTGGATAACATCTGCGTATTCTGGTTACCCCAATGTGTTCTTTTATTAACCGCGTCTGGTACCCCGCGGATACTGCGGTTTGTGATATCTGACGCCCGGAACACGTGCGGTTTAATCCTGCGGTGCAGCACCGCATCACATAAAGTCTGTATCTGTTTCCGTGCATTGTGATACTGCATACCCAAGTAAGAATCGGAGGCCCGGTCATACGACACAAAAACAATATTTTCCCCAGTAGGCCCGCCAATGATGGATTTAGGATAGCGCGCGCGCCACGCCGCGACATATTCCAGAGCTTCCGAGCAGGGAGAATACCGGTAGGTATCAGTCTTAGACGCATAGATACGGGTTTTAAGCAGCCGGTCCTCAAAGGTAAGGTCTTTCCACCGAAGGGAAAGGACCTCATCGATACGCGCCCCCGTCCAATAGAGGATAGCGATAAGTGCAGCCAATTCCACAGTACATTTTTCAGAGTGCAGCAGTTGATACACATCATCATCCTTTAACAAGTCCTCCGGGGCCTTCGTGATAATCTGTTTCTTCGGCGTACCTATTTCGGATATCCCGTCAGGGGTAAGAAGTTCCGAAGCATACCGCCGTTTAATCAGCCACCGAAGAAACCCTTTCAGGATTACAACATAATCATGTTTGGTGTTTTCGCTGTAGTACTGACCGCGCGGGTTTTTCCCCTCGTCAAAAAGGATACCTACCGACGTAGCCAAAGTAATATCTGACAGGGTGCGGTATTCAACCCCTAACGGATTCATGTACTTGCGTGCAAAGGTTATCAGGTCGATAACTACTTTGACTTTCCGGGACTCGGAGAGGCCGCTGCCCGTGGATAATTTTTTGGTTTCGATGTACAATGCGATAAGCTCCATATCGGACTGTGAGATGTGTTTTTTGTCGTAATGGTGCTGCAGTATTTCCCGCCATTTTGAGCGCGAAAAATAAGCGTAAATTGGCCTTTTTTCCATGCCTATATATATCGACTTAGAGGAATATAAACTAAGGGTTTAATGCCGGCTGAGGGCACTGTTTTTTATTATTTTGTTTTTTCTTTGAATTCGGTTATAA
>JAKSHX010000107.1 GCA_024399155.1 archaeon
ATCTGAGTTGACATTGACTCCAACTCGTATACTTTATCTTTTATTTCCGCTTTTTCCATATTGTTCCACATATTCATGCAGACCGTAGAAATAACAGGAATCAAAATGCCAACAACTAGAAATGCTTTATTTCTAAACAAAAGTTTCGCTGTCGATTTTGCCATTCTTAATGCATTCTGCCACATATCCTACACCTCCTTTTTCTTCGCAGTAATAAATACTCCTAGAGGAATACACACCGCTGTCATTGCTAAAAGAACAATGATACATGAGCCTAGCATACTGCTGCTGCCATTAACCGAAGTCTCTACTAAGGTTCTGTTCACATAATACAACGGAGATACTCTTTTGATCGACTCCGGAAAAACTGAGTACATATAGGTTTCAAAGGTGCCTCCAACAAAACCTGCAAACCACAGTGTCATAAACAAAAGTCCGATAGCCACTGCCAGATTATCAAATAACTGGAAGAAGACCATACCGTAGGCTGTAAAAGCAACGGCTGTAAGCAGCAGGATACCGAAGAATACTACCGGATTCCCCATTGAGACATCAAACATGGATAACACCATAGCAGCAACCAATACCACCTGAATCAAAACAGCAATTATGAGACAGGACAGATACTTTGCCATATATCTTGTGAAACTGCTTGCGTTACCTACGGAAAATCTGATTCCGATATGATTCTGACGCTCTGTCTGATAGATAAAACTCAGGAAAACAGCTGACATACTTAAGAAATATACAATCTCGATTATTCCGTAATAATTCTCTGCTTCTGAGGTTTTGACCGTCTCCAAAGAAGCTGTTTTTATATCAGGTACCTCTCCGTTAATTGCTGCAGCCATATTCTTATCTACCTGAAAGAACACATACTGGATCATTCTGCACTGCATCATCTTTTTATCGTCACCGTAAATATGATACCCATCTTTTTCAAAGGCAACAAATACATCAACGTCGCCGTCGTTGAGAAGTTGTTCCGGATCGCCCGTCTCGTATGCCACAGCAGTTATATCCTGCTCTGCCAGGGACTTTACCATCATCTTTTCCAGCATTGCATACTTACTGTCTGCCGGCATCTCATAGCCCATTCTAATCTCCGAAATATCTTCCGCACTATCAAGCAATGTATGAAAAGCATTGGCCAAGGCAGCCACTACAAGTATGGTTGCTATGGGGACTACGATTATCATCACCTTATTTCGAAAAATAAGTTTTAAATAATTCTTGATCATTATATATAACTTGTTCATTTACTTACCCCTCTACATAGTCTCTAAGTGATTTACCTGTAAGTGTAAGGAATACCTGCTCAAGGGAGATATCCTCGTCCGCAGTCCGACGAACCATATTCTTGAGTTCGTCTTTTGTTCCTATGGCTACGATCTTACCGTTATCCATTATTGCGATTCGTGTACAGATGGCTTCGATCTCTTCCATGTAATGACTGGTATAGATAACTGTTGTCCCATCATTATTTGCTTCCTTGATCTTCTCCAGGATGAAATTGCGAGACTGAGGATCAATACCTACCGTAGGCTCATCAAAAATGAGAAGCTTCGGTTTGTGTCCAAGGGCGCAGGCAATATTCAGTCTTCTCTTCATGCCTCCGGAAAATGTCTTAGCAAAGGAATTACGTCTATCCGTAAGTTCCACAAAATCCAGTGCCTCATCGATTGCGATTTTTAATTCCTTTCCTTTTATATGATAAAGAGAAGTAAAAAGCTCTACATTTTCCCACGCTTTCAGATTACCGTAGATTGCTAGATCCTGAGGAATATAACCAATAAGAGGTTTGATCTTATTTACATCCTTCTTTATATCCATGCCAAAGAGTTCAATGTTTCCTGCAGTTGGTTTCAAAAGGGAACAAATCATGTTCATTGTTGTTGATTTACCTGCTCCGTTAGGCCCAAGCAAACCGAAGATTTCACCCTCTCTGATTTCTAATGTCAGGTTGTCAACTACCGGCTTATTATCATATTTCTTTATAAGTCCATCCAT
>JAKSHX010000108.1 GCA_024399155.1 archaeon
GCAGACCTGTCCTAACCTCGGCATAGTCCAAGCAAGCTTGGCCTCTGCTCTCGGTTTTGACAGGTTGTCAGTCGGTCACAATGCCCGCATTGCTTCCTCCTTCCGCACAGCAATCTGCTCAAAACAAACTTCAAAAACACTCAAAATGAATTTATAGAACTCACCTTTATTAGAAGTTGTTTGCAGTGATTTCGAAGTATGCTTGAGGATGGTCGCAAACTGGACAGCGGTCAGGGGCATTTGTGCCGACAATGATGTGTCCGCAGTTGCGGCATTCCCAGATTTTGACGTCGCTACGCTCAAAGACTTGAGATGTCTCGATGTTTTTGAGAAGTGCGCGGTAGCGTTCCTCGTGGCGTTTTTCGATGGCTGCTACCATGCGGAATTTCTTGGCGAGATCCTCAAAACCCTCAGTCTCAGCTGTTTTGGCAAAACCTTCGTACATATCAGTCCATTCGTAATTCTCACCGTCAGCGGCATCTTTAAGATTCTCTGTGGTGGAGCCTACACCGTTGTGCAGTTCTTTGTACCACATTTTTGCGTGTTCTTTTTCGTTGTCGGCGGTTTTGAGGAAGATTTCGGCTATCTGCTCAAAGCCGTCTTTTTTTGCCTTTGAGGCGAAATATGTGTATTTGTTACGAGCTTGGCTTTCGCCTGCGAAAGCAGCCTCCAGGTTTTTTTCGGTCTGGGTGCCGGTGTACTTGTTTTTCATAGTTGTATTGGTTTTTAAGAATGACGGTGCAAAGATACGAATTATTTTCGAGACTGGAAAGAATCTGTGATTTTTTATGATGTTTGATGATGAAAAAATGCTTTGACGCTATTGTAATAAACGTCATATTTCATTTACTGCCATTGTTGAAACCATTAAAAACAACTTAGGTGATGTTCTGTGCTTATTTCTTGATATATTGGATAAAAGAATATCTTTAGAGAGATATTTCGTCAATTTTTAGTCATAGAAAAACGTGCCATAACATGTCCGTTGAATGTGCGTAGAGTGGCGTGATTTTTATGACTAATTTTTCTTTTGTTGCTTAAATCGTATGACGATTATTGTATGGTTATATGATGAAAGAGGGGTGGAAAATCGAGGGTATTTTTCGTGAGAAACGCCATAACGACAACGAAAAATGCTTTTTTTGGTGAGTTCCATAAATTTATTTGAGGGTATTTGAAGTTTGGTTTTATAGCTTTGATAAAGTGGTTAACGGGGTGGCTCTGTTGAAGCACGTCATTGAAATGTGGGTTTTAGATATTATAAAGGATGTAGGTTGCTTCGCTCAACTATTGGTACAGCTTTCGGGCAGCCTTCGGGCAGCTTACGGGCAGCTTACGGGCAGCTTACGGGCAGCCTTCGGGCAGCCTACGGGCAGCCTACGGAGATAATAGGTTTTTACTGCTTGAAATTGGTAAGTTGTTTTACGTGACGCATTGTGTGTTTTTCAGAGGAATTGAATGAAATTTTGTGATTTTGGAATTGTTGATTTTTTCAAGGTTCGTATTTTTGTAAGAGCGTTACAGTTATTTGAAGAGGGGAATAGTGGTAAGTGGCTGAGTTTCAAGGGAGATTATTTGACAGCGTTACAGTTGTTACAGTTATTTTGAGAAACTGTAACGCTATTAACTGACTTTGTCACAGTTGATTAAATGGCAAAAAACAGTAAAAGCGTTACAGTTATTTTTTTCCTGTACACACGTTCCTCAGAAATTTGACGCAAGGCATAGGAATGTGGTTTTTTTCGGCTCTATAGTGAATTGAGTGGGTTGTGAATATGTATGTGATGATAAATAACCCAAGTTTCGTTGTTGGTCTAATGTGTTAAGGTGAGTTCTATAAATTCACCGTTAAAGGTAATAAAAAAACAAGTAAACTTTTTGATGTTTTTGAAGTTTGTTTTGGCATCTTGCTGTTTGTCAGTCGGTCACATAGCCCGCTATGCTCCCTCCTTCCGCACAGCAATCTGCTCAAAACAAACTTCAAAAACACACAAAATGA
>JAKSHX010000011.1 GCA_024399155.1 archaeon
GTTGCCTTCAAGATTTTTTAATGTTTATCAGTGCCCATGACCAACCAAAAGGAACACTATAGCAGAAAGAACGAGACCCACAAGAAGGATCGCAAAGGATTTGATATTTTGTTCCTCCCTGTGAAACGCCTCTGGTATCATGTGACAGAATGATACGTACATAAGCGTCCCCGCCGCAAAGGCCAACGGAAGACCGATCATACCCTCAACCGACATGCCGTTAAGTGCAGCTAATGATATAAACGCTCCAACAGGTGTAATGAAAACGAAGGCAAGAAGATACTTCATTATCGTTCTTTTATCCTTGTCAGAAATCAAAAAAGTAGATGACAATGAGAATAATTCAACATATTTGTGCAAACAAATGCCCACAAGCGCCGCCACCGTAACTTCACTATTTGCCATCATCGTGGCCGCGAGAACAAGTCCATCCATAAATGCATGTATCGCAAGTCCAATGTATGCAGACATCGGACCAGTTTTATGCCTACATTCCTCAATGTGATGCTCACATCCACATCCAATCATATGGTAATGTTTAATTAAAACGTCTATAAGCAGAATAATAAGGAATCCAGTGAGCACAACTAGCATTACAATTTTCTCTTCATACCCCCCTTCCTCACTTTCATGTATGGCTTCTGGAAGAAGAAGAAAGAACATCATACTCAAAAATATGCCAGCACTTAAAGAGATCAAAAGATGAACTTGTCTGTCAGAAATGTTCTTAACATACGGTGTATACGCCCCTAAAAGTGATACAACTATCAATGCAACAGCATACACAGCAAAAGTAAGCCAAATTTCCATGCTGTAACCTACCATGGTTTGTTATTAATATTTTTTCGTAATGTTATTAATCTTTGATGCTGTCAGATAAGATTGTTAATAACTGGAGATGAGATAACGAAAATTATCAGCGTATCGTTGACAAATGAAAATATCACTTCTTTAGAGAACATCAAAAAAAATTATAGCTTTAACGGGAAAAGTGAATCCATAAGGCATGCAATCAAAACAGCAGAGGCAGAGATCAAGGAATTATCTGAAATGAATGGCCCTGTAGAAGGTGTCCTAATAATGGTACACAAGGATTACGAAGATGCGTGGGTAAATCAAGTCCAACATAGATATAAAAACCATATCAAAACCCACTTGCATTCACATCTCAAAGACTATAAATGTCTTGAAGTAATGATAATATCAAGTGAAAGCAACACTGTAAAAGATATGCTTCGTGAAATTCATTCATTCGAAAAAGCAGACTATATAAAATTTGTACGTAGCTGATGTTTTAGAAATCCTTTCATGGACTGAGAACATTTAATAACCGTTGCACTTATACCTGGCCCGGGTGGGATGGTTATAAGTGCATATCGCATAGGTATTCTGAAATTTATCTCGATTACTAAATGGTTAATCAGAACCAAATTGCACGAGATTAAAATACACACAGTAACATCATTAAAACGAATCTTCGATAAATATTTCATTAAAAAAAACAAAAAGGTGGCCATAATGAGCGCCACCGAAAGAGACACGTTTACCTGGGATGTTCCCTATAAATCACATACAACAAAAAAACCTGACATCCCTGAACTTTTTGTACACATGAATGATGTACCGGAAACCTTTGAAAATGCGCCTCAAACTCATGCTACATACTCAACGGTAACATCTAATACCATTGCACACAACTGCATACATCCAAATAATAATCCCAATTCATCAAACAATGAAAAAGATGTCTATAAGCCAACATCGACCGAAACACCAGAATATATAAATGAATTAAAAAAGAAGATCCATGATACCACATACATAAATACTACAGAATCTAAATCATCAGCAAAAACACAAACAGATCCAGATGGTATACCTACAGATAGTGACATTAATCAGCCATACAGTGATACTGTCACAAACCCAAGCATTGAAATCACAAATAATTCTAAAATATGTCCTGATACAAAGAAACTTTGCAAAGAAAATGAGTTTTCTGAAAGTCCTTACGAAAACTTCACAATTGAAACCGATTCTAAATGCATAGACGCCTTAGAGGTTAAGACAGTCACCAATGACAAATCAGTAGCAACACCTGAAGCAATTACACTATTCAACAAATCAGACCTCGCACAAGAGACTACCATCGATACAAACCATGTCGAGTACCCCCATACCGCCAACAATTTCATATTTAAATTCAGTGCGCCTCCTTTAATACTCCCAAATACTACAAAATTTAGATTTATTATCGGAACAAAAAAAGAAGATATCTGCAAAGAAAGCGGTGTGACCAAATCTACTATAAAAAATGCGATACCATCCACGCTACAAGCAGATCGCTAATTTGACTATTGTTTTTACTATAATTGGAATTGACTTTTATACCAGACATTAGTACGGGTAACCATGAATCTTACAGACGTTCTCCTTTTGATTGCATTCATGTTCGTCTGCGCTAAGATCTCTACCCTCATTTTTGATAAATTCGGTATACCTGGACTCGTCGGTGAGATAACAATAGGTATAATCTTCGCTAGCCTCCTTAACTTTTCCGATAGCTATTCAACTGGAATTCCTATAAACCTGAATATTTTTGAAGTAATAAACATTCATCAAGAAGTCAGTGGTCGCAAAATAATAGATGGTATGGCAGCACTTGGAGTAATGTTTCTTCTATTTTCTGTAGGCCTAGAAACTCGCACAAAAGATATGATATCAGTCGGAAAAACCGCATTTATTGTAGCCCTTCTTGGAGTTTTGATCCCGTTTATCCTTGGATTTGGATGCATCTATTTTTTTCCACACCTTGGCACGGACTATGCGCCATTCATAGGCGCATCAATGGTCGCTACTAGCATAGGTGTGACTGCACATGTTATTAAAAATCTACATCTCACCAACACCAAAGAAGCACGAGTTATTATTGGTGCAGCCGTCATTGACGATGTTTTAGGAATGATCATCCTTGCTATCGTTAGCACGATTGCTACCGTTAGCACGACGACACAAGAAACTGACGTGGCAGATGTCTCGCTAACCATTGTCTGTATATCTATATTCATCGTCATTATCACATTATTAGCCCATTTTATAGCTCCATGGATTCAAAAAAATATACAAAAATACAACGGTCCAAAATTCAATAAAAATAAAAATTCTACTCTTGTTGAATTTGGCATATTTATATTCAGTATTATCGTATGCGCAGCACTCGCATATCTATCAGAAGCCTATCCATCAGCGATCATAGGGGCTTTCCTAGCAGGAATGATGTTCTCCAAATACGCGGCAACTTGGAAATTAAACGAAAAAATTGAACACATCAACAATTTTCTAGTACCTTTCTTTTTCTTAAGCATCGGGCTATACTTCAAAATTGAGGATATGGACATTCCATTTACCACTATGATTATCGTACTTGCAATAATTGGAAAGTACATTGGATGTCTAATAGGTGCAAAAATAAGTGATAAAAGCATGGACAGAGATTCGGTGAATATTATCAGTATAGGTATGATACCAAGAGGTGAAGTAGGGATGATAGTCGCTAGTATTGGATTAAATACCCCAAAACTATACAGTGCGGTAATTCTCATGTCCATTATAACAACAATAGTTGCTCCATTTCTACTGACCGTAGCATTTAGAAAGAAGTACCGTGATAAAATGAAACCTGAAGGATCGACCTAACCTTTCAAGCTACAATGTATAACTGACAATGAAAAATAACTTATGCCACCGAAAGGAAAGTGTTAAGAACAGTGACCAAAATGGTGAATCCAACCGCAAGTCCAATCACAAATTTTGGTCCAATCTTCAGGGATTTATCACTTTCACTATCGAAGTATCTAACAAGACCGGCCTGAGACTGAATACCCTCACTACCCTTCTTCCCCATAACGCTATAATGGTATGAATCAATATATAAACCAATCTGTGCTGCTTGTGACAACCCATTTATACATGTGTTATATGAATGGTTGAGAAATATGCACTGGGCAGATGTCATTGCCAAAGAAGTCTCTAAAAAGAATGACCACCCAACTATTGCAACGGGCATTAGTCCCACAGGGATTCTTCATGTAGGGAGTCTCAGAGAAGCAATTACTGGGGAATCAGTGCGCAGTGCTCTGAAAGAACTTGGTTCTGATGTAAGACTTATCTATCTAATCGATTCCTTCGACCCTCTCAGAAGAAGATACGAATTCCTTCCCAATGAATTCGAAAAATACGTTGGAATGCCCATAAGTTGTATTCCATGCCCATGTGGGAATCATGATGACTACGCCCACCATTTCATTCAACCATTTCTTGACGTTATTGAATCACTTGGAGTGCATTCCGACATCATATGGACACACGACCTTTATTCCAAAGGCAAATTCGCAGAAACTATCGATCTATCAATTAAAAAAAGAAACGAGGTTGAAAAGATCCTCAATGAGGTATCCGGAAGTGATAAAACATTTATTCCGTACATTCCGCTTTGTGAAAAATGCAACCGATTTACAGATCCTATAATAGAGACGTACGAATTTCCATGCGTAGAATATCAATGTAAATGCGGACATAAAGGCACAGCCGATATCCGTATGATGAATGGAAAACTGCCATGGAGGCTCGAATGGCCGGCAAAATGGAAAATCTTTAATATAGCCGCGGAACCCTTCGGCAAGGACCATGCGGCGGCAGGAGGTTCTTATGATACAGGAAAGAGAATCATTAAAGAAATATTTGATGGCGACCCTCCTTATCCTATACCCTACGAGTTTGTGCAATTAAAGGGATCAGGACAAATGCACAAATCTACAGGTTCATCCGTCACAGGGCTGGATGCTATCGGCATGACTCCCCCAGAAGTTCTAAATTATCTATTTCTTAGGGTTAACCCACAGAAAGCCATCGATTACGATTCAGGTATCGGTGTTCTCGACATATCTGATGAATATGATAGAATGGAATCATTATTTTTTGATGGCAACATAGCTGAAACAGAAATCAATTCTGTTCGTGCGTATGAAATATCACAACATAACAACATACCGAAGAAGAAACCCTTTCATGTTTCCTGCAGGCATCTCGTAAACTTGGTGCAAATAGCAGACGATTTCAATGGCGTAATGAATATTTTGAAACGCACTGTAAACCTCTCAGACATAGACGACGCTGATATCAAAAGACTTAAACGTAGATCTGAATGCGTCAGATATTGGCTTAACGGTTTTGCACCCGATACAGTTAAATTCTCAATTTGTAAAAATATACCGGGCGTACAATTATCGGCAGATGATAAAGCATACTTTAAAATTCTCAACAAAAAACTACAAAATATCGAATGGAAGGCGGAATCAATAAATGAAACGATTCTTGAAGCAGCGAAATCATCCAGAATTGGCGTTAAAAAGGGATTCCAAGTATTGTACAAAATCCTAATCAATAGGTCAACCGGACCTAAACTTGGACTATTTATCGAGTCTATGGATCCAACATTCGTTATCAAGCGGATTATGGAGGCTTCTCAATGAATTTTAACATAAACTCATTACCCCTCACGATTTTTACCACAGTAATTCCGCTCCACCGCAGTAAATAAAAGCACATTCAATAATATAACATAGTTAGAATCCTTACAAGCACCATAAAAATTCCAAAATATGCTTATTTCGCTATACAGCGCTCCAGCCCCTTAGCATAGATTTATATTTAGTAGTTCCGATGCGAACATTGATCTACATGGATACAGAGATATGTTGGCATGGAAGAGGCGGACAAGGAGTTGTCACTGCCAATGAAATTCTCGCCGAAGCACTAGTCAAGGAGAGCAAGTATGTTAAAGCGTTCCCTGAGTTTGGGCCAGAAAGAATGGGTGCACCAATAAGGGCTTTTACCAGAATTTCTGAAAGACCAATAAGAGTACACACGCAAATCTATAGCCCAGACGTAGTTGTTATACTGGACAACACGCTAATCGGAAAGGTTAACATTACAAAAGATCTGAAAAAAGATACTTTTATACTTGCTAACTACCCCGGTACTCCCAAAGAGCTCCAAGAAAAACTTATGACTGATGTGAGGTGTCATACTGTCGACGCGACGAAAATCTCTATGGAAGAGGTCGGAAAGCCCGTCGTTAACACGTCAATGCTCGGAGCGCTTATCAAACTCCTGCCCCTCGTTTCATATGAAACAATAGAATCCCAAGCAATGCTAAAGTTTGCAGGAAAACTAAGCGATAAAATGATCAAATCAAACATGTCAGCACTGAATAGGGCATATCAGGAGGTGCAATGATGGACCACAACGATATGATTATCGGGTCGCGGGTTGACGGTGGGACAGCGATAAAGTTTGAAACAGGGGATTGGAGATCTCTAACTCCCGTAATTAACAAAGATATTTGCATAGATTGCATGACGTGCTGGATATACTGTCCAGATGATTGTATTATAGTAAAAGATAACAAAGTAGTTGGCATTAAGCTCACACACTGTAAAGGTTGCGGCATATGTGAAAACTCATGTCCAAAAAACGCGATTAAAATGTCTGAGGAATGATTATGAAAGACTTAGCAATAAATGGTGACAACGCAGTGGCGCTCGCATGGAAGCAGATCGATCCAGATGTATGTGCGGCGTACCCGATCACTCCCCAAACAATAATTGTAGAAAAATTTTCTGAATACGTCGCCAACGGCGATGTCGGGACAGAATTTGTATGTGTTGAATCGGAGCACTCCGCACTGACAGTATGTACATCTTCGTGCTCCGCAGGAGCAAGGACGTTCACGGCAACATCATCACAAGGCCTTGCGTATATGTGGGAAATGCTACCAATTGCGTCAGCCATGAGAACACCGATAGTCATGGCCGTAGCTAATAGGGCAGTCAGTGGCCCCATAAATATCAACAATGATCACGGTGACGTCATGTCTGCAAGAGATACTGGATGGATCCAGATATTTGCAGAAAATGTTCAGGAGGCTTACGACAATGCTATCATGGCACCAAGAATTGCTGAACATCCAGATGTCCAATTACCGATAATGACCAACCTAGATGGATTCATTATCACGCATGCCGTTGAGAGAATGACCCCGTTAGATGACACAATCGTCAAAGATTTTGTAGGTGAATTCAAACCATTCAAACCTCTCCTTGATTACAAAAATCCAATCTCGCACGGGCTTATGGATGGTCCTAATTTCTACTACGAACATAAATACCAGATGGTGCAAGCTATGGAAAAAGCATTCAAAGTTATCGAAGACGTTTTCACTGAATTTGCAAAAATATCTGGAAGGAAATATAAGGTGGTGGAATCTTACATGTGTGATGATGCAGATTACGTGGCCGTTGTGCTAGGGTCTTCTTATGGTACAATGAAGGAAGCCGTCGACACACTTCGCGATAAAGGTAAAAAAGTCGGCGTCTGCATGCCTCGTATCATGAGACCATGGCCGTCAAAATACCTAACAAAAATCCTTGGTGGAAAGAAAGGAGTCGCAGTCATGGACAAGCATCTCTCTGTAGGCGCTTATGGTCCGCTATATCCTGAAGTGGTAGCAACCATGAGCCAACATGATGAAATGCCTAAGATAACAAACTACATCTACGGACTTGGCGGAAAAGATGTCAAAGTATCCGAGTTTATGAATGTATTCGAAGACATGGAAAAAGAGAAATCAAAAACCATTAATTATCTCGGGGTAAAAGAATGAGTTCGAAGTCCATAAAAGATCTGACAAAACTTCCAGTAAGACTAACTTCAGGGCACAGGCTCTGCGCTGGATGCGCCGAAGGTATAATTGCAAGACAAGTCCTCATGGCAACAGAAAAACCAGTGGTTGTCGCGAGTGCAACTGGATGCTTCGAAGTTTCTACTTCGGTCTATCCATTTTCCTCGTGGAATGTTCCATGGATTCACACGGCATTCCCCAACGCTGCATCTACTTGCGCTGGAGTTGAAGCAGCATACCAGGGTCTTAAAAGGAAAGGCAAAATTAAAGATGATATAAAGTTTGTTGCTTTTGGAGGAGATGGAGGAACATATGACATCGGGTTCCAGGCTCTGTCAGGGGCAGCAGAAAGAGGACAAAATCTCATGTATGTTTGTTTCAACAATGAAGCGTACATGAACACAGGCATTCAGAGATCTGGTGCTACTGGGTTTGGAGCATCTACGACGACATCTCCAATTGGGAAGGCACAAAATGGTAAAAAAGAGTACCCTAAAGATCTAACAATGATCATGGCCGCTCATGATATTCCATATGTGGCAAATGTTTCACCTCATAACTGGAAAGATTTAATTAGCAAATGTGAGAAAGGATTCGAGTGTGGAGGTCCCGCCTTTATCAATGCAATATCGCCGTGCCCAAGAGGGTGGAGATTATCTTCGAAAGAAACCATTAGCATGGCAAAGTTGTCGGTAGAAACATGTGTCTGGCCCTTATACGAAGTAGAAAATGGAGTTTACACTCTTACTGCAGAATCAAAAAGGATTGCAGACGGTACCACTCAGAAGAAACCGATTACAGAATGGTTTAAGGCACAAGGCAGATATAAGCACATGCTTAAACCAGAGAATGCAGAGCTCGTGACACAGGTACAAGAAGAAGTCGATCGCAAATGGGATAAACTCATTAAATTATCAAAGCTCTGAAGTCAGTAGACGAAGTGGCCACTGCCAATTTCCTTTTTAGGAGTGGTACAGGCACTCCGTCGTACATGACAAAAATTCACACGTGTGGCCGACAATATCACCGAAGATACTGAGACCTTCCACGTGTCACTTTACCATTTTAATGTTCTACCATCTTAAATAATCACGAGTGCCACATACCAATTACAAATGAGAGTTATCATTACGTTTTACAGTAAACGGTAACAGATCCGGAACCTACAACATATGGTTTAATCAATATCAAGCCATTTTATTCCCAAATTACAGATGACGAGATTGACGTGCCGGCAGCTCCATAATGGTTATTGATACTTAACATCGGTATACTTCACGCATCTGTTCATATATGCAGGTCAATTCCGATACGGAAACGTAGCGATTAGACTGTATGTTTATTTCGCAAAAATATTTTTACAACATCACACTTGCGTACAGACAGCATCCAACGAAAGTTTGCTTATTTTGTTCAAAGTTATAATTGATATTTTCTGACACACTACTCACCTCATTTTCTTAACAATTCAAACACACTCTAGAATATGACTAATTTATACGTACTGTGACATCCATACACCAAAATTATCTAGAATAACAGGAGTGCAACCAATAATCGACAAATGTTCTACTTAAACGGTAGTGCTCCCGACGGGATTTGAACCCGTGTTGAAGCCTCGAGAGGGCTTCATGATTGGCCACTACACTACGGGAGCAGATAAATGAATGATTGCCACGTCATTAATAAAAGTTTCCAGAGAATGTTTAGCATTTATAACACTTCATTGCTCTTCTGGGCGAATAGGAGGCATCCTTTTGTGAGCTGATATCATAACAATCCTCCTAATTTCACGTATTTTTTCTATGGGGACTCCAGAAAAAGAAGATATCTCTTTATCTCTTACATCACACTCAAATCCATACAAAACTTTATCGAGTTTTTCGTAGGTAATCTGCATTTCTTCTTCATCGGTTTGACCAGGCCAGAATCCAGCACAAGGTGGCTTAATTATAATTTTTTCTGGAACATTTATTAACTTTGCAAGTTCCCTTACCTGAGTTTTGTACATATTTGCCAAAGGAGTAACATCACAAGCACCGTCTCCGAATTTTGTAAAATACCCCATCATCATTTCACTTTGATTAGACGTTCCTACAACAAGATAATTTCTTTTTCTTGCCTGATTATATAAAACGATCATTCTACATCTTGATGATATATTTCCTCTGTCAATTGCTGTGTCATCCGTAGAAAGAAGGACAGATTGAAGGCTATCTACTGCAGGTTGAATATCTATAATGCTGAACTCGGTACTCCACACTTTGCTTATTTCCGCGGTTGTCATATAATCTTCTCCAGGTGTTACCCTAGACGGCATAAATATGTTGTATACCTTGTCTGGACCTATAGCATCGACACACAATTTTGTGACTACAACTGAATCCAAACCCCCGCTAAGACCTATAACTACACCACTGCAGTTTGTTTTTTTAACAACGTTGCGAACGAAAGAGATAAGATTATTTACATCATCCTGTGTTACTGCCGGAATACCATCCATCAACACCCAATCGTAATTATTATACAAAAATTTGGTGAGGCTATTTGAGTATTAAATTAAAGTCGTACTTCTATTTAAGACAACAACTACAAGTTTTTATTTATGATCGTGCGCGATGATCAAAACCTCCTCGTAATTATATCCCTAATTCGACCATTCACGTGTTAGTTAAAGGAATAGAATCTCACATCCCGTAACATTATACGGCATCAATCCCCCAGAATTTTTATCCTGAATTTTACTAGTATTTCCAAATAAAACGAAGTGTCTTTTGCATTCATCAAATCCATGTTAAAATGTATACGCCGACAGGAACAGGTTTTTTAATTAACTACGTCACAGGTGCTACAATCACCAAATACGTTTCTGTACAAAAGATATAAACAAAATGATATCAGATGATAGCGTGACATCGTACATGTTCATAAAAATAATGTACAATCAGACGAAACTTTATTAAATACAATCCAATTGTGTGCAATGTGGCCGAGATGACCCAGCCCGGTAAGGTGCGAGCCTGGAAAGCTCGTGGCGCCATGCGCCTCGGGAGTTCAAATCTCCCTCTCGGCGCCACTTATACCCATAATCAATTATTCTAAGGCGATAACCATTTCATACCCAGTAAGACCTAATTTTTGTTGCGAATAGATCAGTAAGGCGTGGGTCCTCCCCTATTGGCTCAGCATATCTCACAGTAATCATTTTGCCATCGTGTTCAAATGTGCATTCACATGCACCATCTGTAAGATGAATTTTCGGAGGAATGTCGTTTATTAAATGATCTCCTTTAGAAATGAACAACGGAAGTACAATTATTTCACATATGTCGCCCTTAATTATTTCATCAATAACTTCCTCTATAGTCGGTCTATTAAATTCATTAAACGCGTAATATACGTTCGAAATACCCATTTTTGAAAGTCGCTTTGCATTTTCCATTACAACTTCTTTATTGTATGGTAATTTTGAACCGTGACCGACAATAATGATTGCAGAATCACTACTAGCCCCGAGTTCACTAGCTTTTTCTTTAAGAATTTCTGTTAAAAGAGGATCATTCCCAAACGGTTCTCCAAAGTGCATAACCAATTTTTTGCCATCGACCTCTATATTCTTGTCATGTTCTCCATTCTTAAGAAAAAGTTTCGGAGGTATATCTCTTTCCATATGTAGTCCCGATGCGACAAAAAACGGCATCGCGATCACTTCGTTTATACCATCAGCGATCATTTTGGACAATGATTCTTCGATGGATGGTTTGGACATTTCGTTATATCCAATGTATACATCTTCGAAACCCATTCCCTGTAACCTTTGTCGCTGCAGTTCCATAATATGCTCGTTATATCTATAATTCGAACCGTGTCCGATAATGAGTACTCCTTTGCGTGACATCTAAATCGATTTCCGGACCATCTATCAATAACTATGTATTTAAACATAAACTGGTGCAATGACTACCGTTACAAATCCATCGAAACTAAATATCTTATTATCCTACGACTACAGCTATTTCAAAATCAAATCCATCGGAAATTGTCCTTAATTGTTATTATCACCTGTGATTATCCACCTAGGTGCGATTTCGAAATTATTATTATCAATTCATGTAATATAGAACCATGGAAACAGTGACTCGCATTGGTGTTTCACTTGAACCGGAACTTTTGAATTTGTTCGATGATGCCATCTTAAAAAAAGGATACGTCAGTAGATCAGAGGCAATTCGTGATCTTATTCGTGATTCCCTCGCAGAAAACACATGGAAAAATGATGACAATAGAGTAATAGGTGTTTTCATAGTCGTGATCGACTTACGTGTAACAAATGTTCTTGATAAGATGGACAGCGTATATAGGAGTCATCCTCAGGTATTCTCGCATTCTTTGAGCATGCCTGTTAGTAATTTTAGCAAGATGGATATAATCGTGGCTAGCGGTAAATTATTTGAATTAAGAAATTTCCTTGGGGATATTACCTCGATTAAAGGGGTCCTTAGATGTAAGCTTGTATCAATTACACCAGGAAGTTGTAACATACATAAAATAGGGCTTAGAGAGTGACTGATCTCATATCAAAACCATGCCCAGAGGCAGATTTAATATTAAAGGACTGTTGCAGTAACACGCCACTAATGCACAAGGAAAGGGTCGTTTTTTTGATTTTCATGTATTTCGATCTAGTTAAATAAATACAAAAGGCTCTATAGCCAAAAATAAAGTCTTCACCACTAGATACGAACCTCTGCGTCATAACATTTGATCTTCATGAATCAGTATGTTAACGTAGTTCACCTTTAGCTATTATACTACAATCTTGCCTTTAACTACATGCGCCACTATTCCGATAACACTCGACTTAAATCATATATTACATCGCCAAATACCATACATGTATGATTTTGTTTCGAATTACTACTTTAAATCATTAAATATTCGTTATTCTAATTTGCCTCAACGATCTTTCCAAGCCAATCATCCACAGATAGTGCATGTTGATGCATATATGATCCCATAGAATTATTCAAAATCAGACCGTCACTTTCTCCATCAATACCTATTCCACGTTCCATATTGTACCCAAAAGCATACTCTGAATTTGGTATTATTTTGGAATAATGAAATTCATGACCACGAATGGTCATGTGATCGAACATTGGGTTATTTGCAGTAGTACGGGCTATAACATAATTGGGACCGTGGCGAGTACTCATTATAGATTTAGAATCAAATATACCAGACATCGAAAAAACACCATCTTCGTTTTGTATCGATGAACACATTGTCATCAACCCTCCACATTCCCCTAAAATTTTCTTTTTTTCTATTGAAGCGTTCTTAAGACCTTCGAGAAAATCTAGATTGTCTGACAATTGCCTTCCAAAAAGTTCTGGATAACCTCCACCAAGATAGTAAAAATCTGCATCCGGTAGGCTGTCTCCAGCTAAGGGACTAAATGTCCTTATACTCATTCCGGCAGCTACCATACACTCAATATTTTCACGATAGTAGAAACAGTACGCATCATCCATAGGAATAGCCGCTTTCAAGTTACTATTATGTATAGTGTAAGGACACACGTACTCAACATCTGGTACGCAAGACGACTCGGCAATATCCATTATTCTGTCGATGTCTATACCATCAACTAGTGACTCGAGTGGTTTAATATCATTTTTACCTTTTTCATTTATAGTCTTGAGACCTAGGTGTCTCTCTCCAATGGCATGATCATGCTCATACCTAACCACACCAATGATTTCTGCGTCAGTATATTTTTTTGTTGCCTCTCTCAATTTTATTTCATGTTGTTGATTGGAAACTCCGTTGAATATTACACCAGCAATGTTTACATCAGGATCGAACGACTTAAAACCGTTAACAATCGCTGCTGCGCTTCTAGTAAGTGAACGAGCATTAACAATTAGAATAACTGGAAATCCAAGAATTTTTGCTATTTCAGCTGTTGAAGAATTGTCATTTATTCCAGATAGGCCCTCGTATAATCCTCTCACACCTTCGATGATGCAGATATTAGAGTCATTTGATGCATACCCCACGAGATTTCGTATTTTACCTTCGGACATCATAAATGTATCAAGATTTCTGGCGGGACGTCCTGTCGCCAAAGAATGGTACATAGGATCGATAAAATCTGGACCAACTTTAAATGCCTGCACTTTCATAAATTTTGACATTTTAGAAAGCAATCCAGTGGTAATTGATGTCTTTCCAGCACCACTTCCAGTCCCGGCGATAACTATACCTTTCATTGATAATCTCCAAGCATTTCACGTATAATGTCTGCGGTTTCCATGGGAACAATTGTTCTTGTCGACATTACCATTGAATGCGATGATATCTCTCCAACAGAATTCTCATAGCCTGTTTTAAGGTAATTTGTCAATTGTCTTGGTTGATCAGTAATGAGTATGGCACTTTTTGGAAGGTTTGGGTAAGCATGTGCGATGCCGACCACCACGAGAAGGTCATATCCAAAAGCATCAGCATCGATTTTTATCTTTTCACCTATGACT
Organism: archaeon; assembly: GCA_024399155.1. GTDB lineage: Archaea > Thermoplasmatota > Thermoplasmata > Methanomassiliicoccales > Methanomethylophilaceae > Methanarcanum. The sequence continues at coordinate 14,281 of JAKSHX010000011.1, forward strand.
GGATATTCATCCAACCCACCAATTACAGAATCGATTTTTACACCTTTAGAACTCAATTCATTGAAAACATCATCAGCATATCTTCTGATTCTCGGGAGTCCGATATTTTTATCTATGTTAGCAATGAAATATGTGGTTCCATTGAATTTATTTTTTACCTCATTAACAGCAAGAAAAATGTCTGCAAATCTGTATATCAACTCTTTTTTAGCTATCACCGCAACAACAACTTTTTTATTATCTTTTATCGCCCGTATTATTGTCTTAGCGACTCTAAATTTAGTAGGACCCCTTGTTGGTGACAGATAATCTTTGCCAGCCATACCACATTTTTTTTCTAATTCAGTGGCGGCATTCATTATGTTGATCTGCCTATCAGCTTCATCTTTTGTGATTATACCTGCGTCTCTAGCTGATTCTAGTGCTTTAATAGCACCTGACGTGTTGTCTCCCATACACCCATGACAATCCACGGAGAATACGTTGCATTTGAGGCCTGCACGTTTTACAGCAGCCTTCAGATCTTCACCTATGATCATACTAGCACATGTACCTATTACTGCGATAGTATTGGGACTGAATTTTTTTTCTGCTATTTTCAACGTTTCTACGAGTCCCTCTGATGCACCAAATACAAGGTCATTATCTGTAAAACCTGTGGTAAGAACTCTCACACCTGCTTCTTCAATAGACCTTGAGGCCATAAAGCAACATCCGGCCGGCCCATGTATGATTATAATATCAACGTTCATGTCTCTCAGTGTGTACATTGCAGCGACGATAGGATTTGGTCTTGGGTGGATAATTCTCATTGAAATCCTTCTTTAGTAAACTTAACGACAATCTTCGTTGATTTTGGAATTTCAGGAACAGAACCACACCCATCAGTGAACTGTACCGGTACGTTATACTTCATTGCAACCTTTTTTATTAGATCTATATCCATCTTGTCGCATACTTTTTTATTTATTGGATCAACGATGAGCAGTACATTTTCAAGAGAATTCATTTTTTTCAAACACGAAAGCGTCATATCCGCCGATATATGGGAAACTCCAGGATTCTTGTCACAAATGCACCAAATATCTCCATTTTTGACAATTTCTCCTCTTCCAGGCACACCTCTGAACGATGTAAGGCCCTCAACGACTTTTTCTTTCGGGACGTCCATCACTTCAAATATCTTCAAGGCAGCATCTATTGACGGGATGTACTGTAAGGACATATATCCCGCATCAAGTTTTGTAGTAATTTTTTCTTTTTTATAAGTGAAACAGATACCGACGCTTTTCCCGATTTTTATATTATCTTCAACTTCAATGTTTTCATCGAATGTTATGAATTCCTTGTCACTAATAGAACTCCAAATATCGAGTTCAGAAGATTTTATAACGTTAATGCCCTCCGAAGTAAATATTTCTGATTTAGCCTGAGAGGCTTTTCTCGTGTTTTTAGCTATACCATAATCTTCAATAAGGTTGGTAACCACTGCTATATCGGCCTTTCCGCTTCCACCTAAAGAAACCTCACATATCGTAATGTCATATCCACTATCTGGTAACTCCAAAATCGATGTGGGTGCAATGCTTCTCTGAGATTCGATGATATGTCCATTTTCTGTCCATGGGCCATCACCCCTTGAGGTATGTAGAAATACCTTTTTTCCACATTTTTGAAGTATATGTGCCAATATGTAACAGGTACTAGTTTTTCCCTTAACTCCTGTGACCTCTATTCTGTATATTCCTTTTTTGCAAAACAGATTAACTGCGCGACTGAATGACATGTAGTCATTTACTTTCGCTTCTCCAAGAAACGCATCTGGACAATGCATCGGTGCAACGGAAATATCATAATTTTCTTGAGGTACAGTCTCAGTAATCCTGACCCCTATATTTTTTAATCGATCTTTAAGGTCATTTTTAGCAATACGATAGACATCAACACATGTGACTTTATCGCCCCTCTCAATGAACCTTTCTGCGAGGATCGCTCCTCCGTGCGTCATATCCATGATTAATACTTTCATCTAATCACTTTTCGAGTTAAAATGTTCCAATATTGCATCTATAAGATGTGAAAAAGTAGCACTCTCTGGAACTATGTCAACTTTGACACCATATTCCTTAAGCTTGTCTGCGGTTGGCGTTCCTATACATGCTACTTTTACTTTTTCCAGAATTTTTTTTATCGGTATTTTGATCGAATCCGCAAAAGATTCAACAGACATTCTGCTTGTAAAAGCAAACACATCAACCTTTTCTGACAGGATGGCATCCCTAATTTCATCCAGGTCACCTTCATGTTTTTTAAGTCTATACGCGACCAGTTCGTCGGTAGCAAATCCCAGCATTTTGAGCTTGCTGTCCAACAAGGGAGAGCCGTGATCAGAATGGACTATCAACACACCACATTTATTGTGCTGGCACATGTGATTAACCAGACCAGATGACGTATATTCCGAGGGGATTGAAAACACATTCAAACCCATATCTGCAAGAGTGGAAGCAGTTTTAGGACCTATTGCCACAATATTAACGTCGGAAAATATTTCCGAAAATCTGTTATTCCATTCCACAGAGCACTCCTCTACGGCTGTCGCCGACGAGAATATTGCAAATTTGTACTTTTTGTCAGAAAGGTTTTTCTCTATTCTTTTATAATCATCAATTTCACCATGAACTATATCTAATGACGGCGCCGCTATAACATTAAATCCGGCATTCTCAGCAATTTTTATTGAATTTTTAAGGCGCCTTGCTGGTCTGGTAAACACAAGAGTTATCAAAATATGTCTCCTAATTCATCACGGACAGAAACGACACTTCCAATGACGATGATACCGGGAGCCTCCAGTTTCTTCTCTACTATCATTCTTTTGAGATTTGACAATACTGTGATCTCAGTGTGCTGCTCATTTCTAGCACCATCAGTAATAACAGCGACCTCTGTATCTGGCGACTTTCCACCATTAATCAACCCAGTAGATATATCTCCGGCATTGGTCATTCCCATGAGTATTACCAAAGTACCAGAAAATTTGGCTACAGATTTCCAATCTATTCCATCGCCGTATTCTTTACTATGTCCCGTAAGAATTGTGACACACGATGCATGGTCTCTGTGCGTAACCGGGATACCAGTTATTTCAGGAATAGCAATTGATGAGGATACTCCAGGAACGACCGTTACTGGCACTCCCGCTTTTTTTAATACTGAAGCTTCCTCAGCGCCCCTTCCAAAGAGAAAAGGATCGCCACCTTTAAGGCGGACCACTATATTTCCACTTTTGCCAAGGTCCACTAAGAGCTGATTTGTCTCAGACTGGGTCTTAACATGCCTATTGCTACGTTTACCCACATTAATTTTTTCAGCGTTAGGGCATTCATCTAGTAGCGATTGATCAGCCAATGCATCATATACCACAACCTGTGCAGATCTCAGAAGATCCAATCCTTTAACCGTAATCAGATCACGGTCTCCAGGTCCTGCACCTACAATGTATATGTGGCCAAGTTTATCACCATTTAATATACGAACAACATCGTTCATAAGATGAAAATCCACTCTTACAGGTATTAGACCAGAAAACGATGTTTTGACACCCGAATTAAAAGAAACTGCGTTGAGACTTAACATTTCACCTCTGTGTCTAGCATTTATGCCTATAGGGGAGGAGCAACCAGCCCCCATTAATTTCATCAGATATCTTTCGGCATCTACCTCAAATCGCGTTTCACGATCGTTAACTGCAGATACCATCTTTATCGTTTGTTTATCGGATGTTCTACACACTATCGCAATAGCGCCTTGTGCTGGAGATGGGACAAATACTGTAGGGTCAAGAACAACCATTCGTCTTTTTATTCCTAATCTGTCAATTCCCGCCTTCGCTAGAATGATAGCATCATACTGTCCAGAATCTAATTTTGAAAGTCTGGTCTTTATGTTACCTCTAAGAATTTCTGTTTTAAGATCTGAACGAATTCTTTTTAGTATCGTAGCTCTTCGTATTGACGATGTGCCTACAATAGCACCTTCTTCCAAATCTTCAATGGCACATGGTATACAAACGTCCCTTACATCCGCCCTTTTGAGCACTGCGGGAATACACAAATCATGTGGGATATCTATGGGTATATCCTTCATTGAATTCACCGCTACATCAATCCTTCCCTCTCTTAATGCCGCGTCTAATTCCTTGACAAATACCCCAAATCCACCGAATTTATCCAAAGGTGATGTTAAATCTATATCGCCAGATGAGCGTATCGGTATAATCTCAATTTTCTCATCGGGATACACTGCCGAGAAGACATCTATAAATATCTCTGTTTGTCTTATCGCCAGTTCGCTATCCCTGGTACCTATCTTCATGCTATCTTTCCAATGAAATCGCTCATGCTTTCACAAAATTTGTCAACCGCTTCATAAGTATGTGCAGTAGAAAGAAACATTGTCTCCATTTTTGATGGTGGAAGATACAATCCGTTACCGAGCATGTACCTAAACATTGATTCAAATGTACGTCCATCTGCTTCCCTAGCATCGTACGCATCAGACACGTTTCTTTTACCAAAAAATATCTGAAACATAGAAGGCGCGGAATTCACGGTCGCAACGATTTTAGAATCCTCGATATTATCTTCGATTGATTTGACTATAACTTTGGTCTTCCTTTCCAGTTTTTTATATCTATTTTGTGTAAGTTCTTTAATAGTAGCAAGACCAGCTACCGCTGTTATTGGGTTACCTGAAAATGTTCCCGCTTCGTAAACTGGACCAGATGGGGCTAATTTCTCCATTATATCGGTTTTTCCGGCTAAGGCTCCTGCGGGATACCCTCCACCAATAATCTTTCCAAGAGTACACAGATCTGGTGTTACACCATACAGCTGTTGTGCGCCTCCTTTCGATACCCTGTATCCTGTGATCACCTCGTCAAATATGAGAAGAACATCATTTTCTCTCGTGACCTTTCTGACTTGGTCAAGGTATCCTTTCCACGGTGTTATAACTCCCATATTTCCAGGGATTGGCTCCATTATTACTGCCGCAATGTCAGTGTTTGTTTCAAAAAGTTTTGTCATCGCATCAATGTCATTGTACCTAATGATCTCCGTGTTAGAAATCTCCTCGTAAGGTATTCCATCTGAGAATGCTTTTTTTTTATCACAGGTCTTGTTAACCATCAATGCATTATGAGAACCATGAAAACATCCGTCGATTTTTACTATTATTTTTTTTCCTGTAAAACCCCTTGCCAGTCGTATGGCATGCATAGTAGCCTCTGTACCAGAATTAGTAAGACGAGCCATATCTGCACAAGGAACATCTTCGCATATTTTCTTCAACAGTTCGATTTCAGGCTCGGAAGGCATACCGAACACGGTACCATTCAACATCTGTTTTTTAACCGCTGATATGACAGAATGATTACAGTGACCAAGTATCAGAGGACCATATGCCATACACATGTCTATATACTTATTTCCATCAGCATCTACTATTACGCATCCGCTTCCAGAATTCGCAAATATAGGATACGGGCTAAAAGCTCTGACCGGGCTTGAAACCCCAGAAGGCGTAAGTTTGCATGCTTCGCTATAAAGATTTTGAGAGTTTATCGTCGCCATAGTGCTAGCTCCCTAGATACCCTCTCCGCATAATATGTAATGATCATATCTGAACCCGCTCTTTTTATCGAGAGCAAGGACTCCATCATAGCGCGTTTTCCGTCTATCCATCCGTTAATAGCAGCGGCTTCAATCATTGAATATTCTCCAGACACCTGATAGGCAGCTATCGGTGTATCAAATCTATTACGAGCCTCTCTTATGATGTCTAGATATGACGATGCAGGCTTAACCATAATTATGTCTGCGCCCTCCGAAACATCCAATTCTATCTCATGCATTGCTTCTCTGCGATTACCACATTGCATCTGATATGCAGAGCGAGAATTATTTCCAAAGGAAGATGCCACCGCATCTCTGAATGGTCCATAAAACGCACTACAGTATTTAGCGCTGTATGCCATTATCGGAATGTTGCAGAATCCCGCATCATCTAACGCTTTTCTTATAACGCCGACTTGTCCATCCATCATTCCACTTGGTGCAATCATATCAGCACCTGCTTCTGCCTGTGCGACCGCAATCTTGCCATATTGTGTTAAAGTTTGATCATTATCTACGTTTCCGTCTTTTACAATACCACAATGGCCGTGATCAGTGTACTCGCACATACACAAATCAGCGATTACAATAAGATCAGAGTTCTCTTTTATTCCGCGTATAGCCTTTTGTGAGACACCATCATAATCATAAGCTTGTGAACCTTCTTTGTCTTTGGTAGCAGGTATCCCAAACACCAAGACGGAACTAACTCCATTATTTTTTATACCATGTGCCAGATCTTCATATCCCGATAATGGATGATTTGACACTCCTGGCATAGACGGCACAGGCGTATCTTTTGTAATCATTTCATTAAAAAATAATGGAAGGATGAAATCCGATGGCTTTATTATAGTCTCAGAAAGCATTTCTTCCAGTGCGGGTGTACTTCTAAGTCTTCTCATTCTAACTTCTGGGAATTTCATTTGTTTTCAACTCCGAATAGTTTTGATGCAAGTTCGCACACTTCAGTATTTCCATTCATTGTCTCTTCCCTGAGTCTATCAAACAGGTCAGCGAACAACTTTGCCACTAATGCATGCGAAAAGTCATTTAATACAGCTATCGAATCTACGCCACTTTTTATCCTAGATATTGCCTCATCAAGTTCCTCTGACCTGATCCTTGAAGACGTAGCCGCTATGTAACCGATTATTTTGTCTGCTTTATGAGATTTTATTTTTAACTCCATCTCTTTGATTTCATTACTGACGATACGTTCAGCTAAGATGATTTCATTGTATCTATTCATAAGATTTTCTTTCGACACTTCGTCAATGTCAACCATCGAATTAACCTCGATATTTTCTAACTGGCCTATATCGTCAGCTACGTTTCTCGGCACAGAGATGTCAACAATTAGAAGTTTTTTTGTTTTTTTTGTTGCAATCTTTTCAACCATTTTTTTGTCAATTAGGATATGTGGGGCATTAGTCGCAACTATGGCAAGATCTGATTGTATCAAAGTGTCAATTATATTATAAAAGTTGGTCGCGATTCCACCGACCTCATCAGCAAGCAATTTTGCATGTTCAAATGTCCTGTTAGAGATGAATATCGCATTTAGATTTTTATTTTTAAGATATTTGGCTATCACAGTGCCCATGTCACCTGCACCGATAATAGCTACTGTTTTTCCAGAAAGACCACCAAGCTTTTTCTCAGCCATTCTGACAGCTGCTGAACCCACAGACACAGCTCCGCTGTTCAACTCAGTCTCTGTCCTAACTCTTTTTCCAGTGTATAGTGCCTTTTCAAAAACCGTTGCGAGTATTTTTCCAATATGTCCTTCAGTTTTTGCTTTTATGTACGCGTTTTTAACCTGGCTTTGTATCTGGTCTTCACCAACTATTAATGAATCTAGTCCACATATCACTCTAAAAAGATGCCTAACGCTACCCATACCTTCTTGCATGTACCATAAAATATTGGTTCCGTCATACGGAACTCTTTTTTTTGTATATTCCTCCAGTAGAGTTTTCATACGATTTTGTTCATCAGTCACCACATAAATCTCAAATCTGTTACATGTTCTCAGTATCAAATATTCTCTTACTGACCGAAGGCTCCTGATAAACTCATCCGCCCCCTTCTCTACCACAGGGATTATTCCAGATATTTTGTCTGAACCAGCTGACGTATGAGTAACATGAAGGCTCACAATCATAAAAATCCACCAATTTTTAATGCTGCTGTCTTTGCATCGTCTATTTTACCATCAAAGATGAGTTTTTGTATATTTTCATCATAAATCACAGATTCAAGGAATTTGCGTCTTTCATGTATTCCTGCAATTTTTTTCTTAGAGATCTCCCTTATATCGATCATAAGATCGAGCATTCTGTCATATTCCGGACCGAGGACATTGTCCAGATGTTTAATCATATATGGGGGAAATACCGGAGCTTTACCACCAGATGAAACAGCGACAGAATATCCTTTTTTTTCAAGAACAGATGGAATTAGGATGTTGCCACCACCATGAGCAGAGTTGACACTGATGCCCATGTAGAGAGCGGCGTCTCGAATTGAGTCGTTCAACGACTTTTCATCTGTCGCCGCTATAACCACATCATACCTGTCGATTATTTGCCTAACATCGTCTGGTATCGTCCCGATCGTCACGCTGTGTGCAATTTTTCGTAGTTCCGGAAGCACCTCTTGTGAAATTACAGTTATTTCTGC
>JAKSHX010000109.1 GCA_024399155.1 archaeon
CTATATTTTTTTATTTGATTAATTACAGATTGTTTTTTTATTTTTTAAATATTATTAATAAATATTTTCTTGTTTAGACAATTTTAAGCAATTTAAATTTTCATCATATATATACTTTACTCACTATTTTAAATAGAAAGCTTTATTTATACATATATCAAACATAAACACATATCTAAATTTTATATGATAACTTTTTAGACTATTTATGAAGTTCTTTTATAAAAATTCTAGATAATTTATAAATAGATTATTTATAAAATTTGTCTATAAAATTAGATATAAAAAACAATGATTAATCATTACTTGTACAAGGTGATTTAATGGCAGAAAATGAAGAAATTAGAATAGGAGTTTACGTATGCCACTGTGGTGTAAACGTTGGTGGAGTCGTAAGCTGTCCAGAAGTAGCAGAATACGCTGCTACCTTACCAAACGTAGTTGTTGCAAAAGATTACAAATACATGTGTTCTGACCCAGGTCAAACTTTAATCCAAGATGATATTAAAGAATTCGGCTTAAACAGAATTGTTGTAGCTGCATGTTCCCCTCGTCTTCACGAACCTACTTTCCGTAGATGTGTAGAAGAAGCTGGATTAAACAAATTCTTATTTGAATTTGCTAACTTAAGAGAACAAGACTCTTGGGTACACATGAACCAACCTGAAGAAGCAACTGCAAAAGCTAAGGATTTAACTCGTATGGCTGTTGCTAAAGCAAGATTACTCGAACCTTTAGAAGCTTCTAAAGTAGCAGTAGATAACAAATGTCTTGTTATCGGTGGAGGAGTAGCAGGTATTCAATCTGCATTAGACTTAGCTGATATGGGATTCAAAACCTACATGGTAGAAAGAAACCCAACTATCGGTGGAAGAATGGGACAATTAGATAAAACTTTCCCAACTCTCGACTGTTCCATGTGTATTCTTGCTCCAAAAATGGTAGATGTTTCCAAACACGAAAACATTGAATTAATTACTTACGCAGAAGTAACTGCTGTAGACGGATACATCGGTAACTTCACTGTAACTGTAAACAAAAAACCTAGATACGTCAAAGAAGATGACTGTACTGGATGTGGTCAATGTCAAGAAATTTGTCCTATCGAAATACCTAACTACTACGACGAAGGTGTCGGTATGGTAAAAGCTGCATACATCCCATTCCCTCAAGCAGTACCTCTCTGTGCGACTATCGACAAAAACTACTGTATTGACTGTGGTCTCTGTGAAACCGTTTGTGGTCCTGATGCTATCGACCGTGAAATGGAAGCAGAAGAAATCGAACTTAAAGTCGGTACTATTATTGCAGCTACCGGTTACGACCCATATGACCCAACTGAAAAATACGAATATGGTTACGGTAGATACACTAACGTAATTACTGCAATGGAAATTGAAAGAATGATTAACGCATCCGGTCCTACTGGTGGTCACGTAATTAAACCATCCGACGGAATTGAACCTAAACGTGTAGCATTCATCCACTGTGTAGGTTCCAGAGATGAACAAATCGGTAAATCCTACTGTTCCAGAGTATGTTGTATGTACTCCATGAAAAACGCTCAATTATGTATTGACCACGAACCTGATACTGAAGTAACCTGTTACTACATGGATATCCGTTCCTTCGGTAAAGGATTCGAAGAGTTCTACAAAACTTCCCAAGAAAAATACGGTATTGAGTTCTTAAGAGGACGTCCTGCTGAAATTATCGAAAACGATGATTTAACCTTAACTATCAGAGCAGAAGACACCTTACTCGGAAAAGTAACTGAATACACCTACGACTTAGTTGTATTATCTGTTGGTTTAGAACCTCCTAAAGGATCTAACGAACTCAGACAAACCTTAGGTTTATCCAGAACTTCCGATGGTTTCTACATGGAAGCTCACCCTAAACTCAGACCTGTTGACACCTTAACTGATGGTGTTTACATTGCTGGTGTAGCTCAAGGTCCTAAAGATATTCCTGACGCAGTAG
>JAKSHX010000110.1 GCA_024399155.1 archaeon
TAGTATCAGATGGGACTCGTGTTCTTGGGCTTGGAGACATTGGGCCTGAGGCAGCAATGCCTGTCATGGAAGGAAAAGCAATGCTATTTAAATATCTTGGAGGGGTGGACAGCGTACCAATTTGTCTCGATACTAAAGATCCAGAGAAAATTATCGAAACTGTAAAATTAATTTCACCTTCGTTCGGAGGCATAAATCTTGAAGATATTTCAAATCCGAAGTGTTTCGACATTCTTGATGATTTGAGAAAAAATTGTAAAGTTCCGGTATGGCACGACGATCAACAGGGGACAGCAATTGTAGAAGTGGCAGGTGTAATCAATGCAATGAAACTCGTCGGAAAAAAATTGGAGAATGCAAGTATTACAATTATTGGTGCCGGGGCTGCATCCATTGCAATTTCAAGACTTCTTTTCGCGTTAGGAATCAATCCTCATAACGTATGTGTTTGTGATTCCAAGGGAATTTTGAATATGGAAAGAACTGATATTTCTGATGTTACTTCTAAGCAGAAATGGGACATTTGCAAAAAAACTAACGGTGCAGATAAAAGTGGTGGAATGAAAGAAGCCTTTAAAGATGCGGATATCGTCCTTGCCGCGTCTAAGGCAGGGCCAGGGACGATTCCTCCAAAGTATATAGGCCTCATGGCAAACGATCCCATTATATTCGCGACAGCTAACCCAATACCCGAGATATGGCCATGGGAAGCTAAAAATCAGGGTGTTAAAGTATTTGCAACTGGACGTTCTGATTTTCCGAATCAAATCAATAATTCTATGGGATTTCCCGCAATTTTTCGTGGCGTCCTGGATGTTAGAGCCAAGACAATTACAGATGAGATGTGTATAGCTGCTGCAAAAGAGCTGGCAAGGTTTGCAGAAGAAGAGCATGAGGGGGGAATCAATTACGAATATATCATACCAAATATGTCTGAAACGGATGCCTTCATCAATGAAGCGGTTGCTGTAGGTTCCAAGGCTATTGAGCAGGGGGTTGCAAGGCTTAAGTTGAATAGACAAGAACTTTATGACAAGGCAGAATCTATCATTAAAAGATCGAGATCTTTGACCTCTAAGATGATGGATGAGGGATATATCAAAATGTACCAGGAGTGAAACCTTTCACAACGGAGCCATTTATTATTTCTTATGTGAATGCTTCGAAGTGTTTTGATTTAAACGATTTTAGCGTTGGTATTACATGAATAAAATGTAAAGCCCTTCTCGTCCTGCCAGGTTTTCTATCAAATTAAATGAACTTCGTCCTTCCACGTATCAATAGAACTAGCACTTGCAACTACATTTATCACGTAATGTATTTATTTGATTTTTATAAGGTATTTTGGTTATCCATATCAAGAAGTATATCATTCACAGCATCAGAAAAAGTGTATTCTGCTGAAACTTTGTACGATTTACATCCAATGGCATTACCAAACAAAATATCATTATCACTGTCACCGACCATATAAGAGCGGAAAGTATTGATATTATATTTCTTCAACGCCTCTATTGCCATACCTACCTTAGGTTTGCGACAATCACACTCGGCATTGGGAAGATGTGGACAATAGAAAATGTCATCTATTCTTCCAGGAAAACAATCATCTATAACCTTCCGATGAATCATTTCCAATCCTTTGTCATCGAGTTGCCCCCTTCCTATAACTGATTGATTAGTGACCATTATTGTCAGTATATTTCTGTCGTTGAGTTTTTTTAATGCTGAACCAACAAACGGAAAAATCCTAATATCGTCAGGTAGCCTGCATCGGCCTACGTCGTCATTGATTGTATCATCACGATCAAAAAATACAGCTACTCTTCCGAACATACAGCGTTCAACAATTTCAGCAACAACGTGTCCTTCCTCTTCTGTAATTGAGAGTTCGACTGAGTCACCATCTGTATCAATTTTATTATTACTATCGACATTAATAACGACATCACCCTTCTCTGCACTTACCAACATCCTGGCACA
>JAKSHX010000111.1 GCA_024399155.1 archaeon
CAACGGCAAAGAGACTGTAAATGTAACCACATGATTTTTGCTGGATGCGCTGATTGCCCCGCCATGCAGCGTGACGATCTCCTTTGCTATGGCTAATCCAAGCCCTGTGCCGCCTGTATCAGAGGAACGAGACTGATCTACCCGGTAGAATTTATTGAAAAGAGACGCCAATGCCTCATTTGGAATATCTTCGCCGCTGTTCTGAAACCGAATGATGACTTCATGTTCCAATTTTTCTGCGGAGATCACAATCTCGGTATGTGGGAAGCTATACGATGCGGCATTTTTCAGAATGTTGTTGAATACCCGTGCCAGCTTTTCCGGATCGGCTTCGATGGTCAAGTTCTCGTCAAGATGCAGGGTAACGGTGTTTCCCCTGGGAGCCAAAACAGGAGACAATTCATCCGATAGTTGGACCAGCATATAATAAAGGTCGATGGTTTCCTTGGACAAGGTGATTTTCTGAGATTTATATTTTGTGATCTCAAAGAATTCATTTACCATCGTCTCCAGTCGGTAGGCTTTTTCCAACACGATATGAACCCGCGCAGCCCTCTGCTCAGGGGGCATATTCGGATCTTCCTCCAACAGATTGAGGTATCCAATTACAGATGTGAGTGGGGTCCGAATATCATGGGCCAGGTACATAACCAATTCGTCTTTCCGCTGTTCAGCCAAAGCGGTTTCCATTTTTCGTTCTGCTAAAGTTTGTTTTACAGAGTTTAGCTTCCGCTCAAATGGCAGCATTTCCGGTGACAACTGGATTTGCTTTTCATCGTCTGCCAGCAATGACTCTATCCCTTGATTGACCTCTCTGAAATAGCCGGTAACCCACCGGAAAATTCGTACCATGAGGACTGTAAATATTAGAAGAACGGCCACAGCGAAAAAAATTTCTTTATTACCTCGAAAATGGTCACTGTAATAATAAAATGCTGCTTCATGCTTCATGTCGAATACGGTTTCCAGAATCCATACAATCAGATCGCCAATTCGCTGTTTCCAGATGAAAAGATACAGCCCCACCACCACAACGATAGAGGTAATGACATTCATGCAAACTCGTCGAATGAGTTTGGATTGAAAAGCAAAGTATTCGTCTTTTTTATCAACTTTCAATTTTATATCCTACCCCCCATATCGTCTTAATGAATCTGGGCTTGTCCATGCTATCTCCCATTTTCTCCCGCAGGTGGCGGATATGAACGGTGATGGTGTTGTTGGATTTGCTGTAATACTCGTCCTGCCAGATTTTGTGAAACAAATCTTCTGAACTGACTACATTCCCGGTATTTTCCAGAAGAATACGCAGGATCGAAAACTCCGTAGGTGTCAGCACCAAGGGCGTTTCCCCCAAAAAGCAGGTATGTGCCTTGATATTCATTGTCAAGGAACCGCAAACAAGATTATCTTCTGATGCGGCAGACGAGGTTTCACCGGTATCAGAATGAGCAGGATTGTACTTTTGATACCGGCGAAGCTGAGACTTTACCCGTGCAATCATCTCCAGAGGGCGAAACGGCTTTGTAATGTAATCATCCGCTCCAAGAGTAAGGCCGGTAATTTTATCAGTCTCAGCATCTTTGGCTGTCAGCATGATGATGGGGTAGGTATGATGTTCCCTGATTTTCTTGCATAGAGTGAATCCATCTATGTCAGGAAGCATAATATCCAAAATTGCAAGATCAATGGGGGTTGTTTCAATGCAGTTAAGGGCTTCTTGGGCCGTATAAAATTTGAATACAGTGTAGTTTTCGTTTTTCAAATAGACTTCTATTAAATCCGCAATTTCTGTTTCGTCATCGACTACTAATATTTTATTAGACATGAAGTCACTCTCCCTTCAAAGAGTATATATTATTTATATTATCAAAGTCAAACACAGCACATCCTTATTATTTCATGAGAAAACATTAAGATTTTCCTAATTTCTCACAGATTGCAATATCTTGGGGCTGAATTTTGGCAAGTTA
>JAKSHX010000112.1 GCA_024399155.1 archaeon
CATAAAGGGCTTCATTATCAATAACTTGGACTTCATCAGTTGAGTCAACTAATAAATGAATAGATAAAGTAGCATTATAAGGTTCAACGACAGTGTCTGAGACTTTTGGTGAGGGGAAAACTGAGAATGTTTCAATAATTCTGTCTTGATATTCTTCTCTGATTTTGGAGATTAAAAGAGTACCCATACCAGAACCAGTACCACCACCAAGAGAGTGAGTAATTTGGAATCCTTGTAAGCAATCGCAACCTTCGGCTTCTTTTCTGACAACATCAAGAACGGAGTCAATTAATTCAGCACCTTCAGTATAGTGACCTTTGGCCCAGTTGTTACCAGCTCCAGTTTGACCGAAAACGAAGTTATCTGGTCTGAATAATTGACCATATGGTCCAGCTCTGACAGAATCCATAGTACCTGGTTCTAAATCCATAAGAATAGCTCTTGGGACATATCTTCCTCCAGTAGCTTCATTGTAATAAACGTTGATTCTTTCTAATTGAAGATCAGAATCTCCGTGATAGGTTCCAGTAGGGTCGATACCGTGTTCATCAGAAATAACTTCCCAGAATTTGGCACCAATTTGGTTACCACATTGACCACCTTGAACATGAACAATTTCTCTCATTTATTTTAATTAATTTTTTTTTATTTTATTCTACTTAAATACATATTTATAAAATACCGTTACGTTTTTATTAATTAATTTAATATAAAAATGTATAAATTCAGCATAAAATAAAAAAAAATAATTAAAAAGTAATGAGAGAAGTTATATGTATTCATATTGGTCAAGCCGGTATTCAAGTTGGTAATGCCTGCTGGGAATTATTCTGCTTAGAACATGGTATTCAACCTGACGGTCAAATGCCCTCTGACAAAACCATTGGAGGAGGAGATGATGCTTTCAATACTTTCTTCTCTGAAACTGGAGCTGGAAAACATGTCCCAAGAAGTGTATTCCTTGATTTAGAACCCACTGTTGTTGATGAAGTCAGAACTGGTACTTATAGACAATTATTCCATCCTGAACAATTAATTTCAGGTAAAGAAGATGCTGCCAATAACTATGCCCGAGGATACTGCACTATTGGTAAAGAAATTATTGATCTTGCTCTTGACAGAATCAGAAAATTAGCTGACAACTGCACTGGTCTCCAAGGATTCTTAGTTTTCAACGCCGTTGGTGGTGGTACTGGTTCTGGTCTTGGATCCCTTTTATTAGAAAGACTTTCTGTTGATTATGGTAAAAAATCAAAATTAGGATTCACTGTATATCCATCTCCCCAGATTTCCAACGCTGTTGTCGAACCCTATAACTCAATTCTTTCAACTCACTCTCTTTTAGAACATACTGATGTTGCTGCTATGCTTGATAATGAAGCCATTTATGACATTTGCAGAAGACAACTCGATATTGAAAGACCAACTTATACTAACTTAAACAGACTTATTGCTCAAGTTATTTCTTCCCTTACTGCCTCTTTAAGATTCGATGGTGCTCTTAACGTAGATATGACTGAATTCCAAACCAACTTAGTCCCCTATCCACGTATTCACTTCATGCTTTCTTCCTATGCACCAATTATTTCTGCTGAAAAAGCTTATCATGAACAATTATCTGTTGCTGAAATCACCAACAGCGCCTTTGAACCTGCCTCCATGATGGCCAAATGCGACCCCAGACATGGTAAATACATGGCTTGCTGCATGATGTACAGAGGTGATGTTGTACCAAAAGACGTCAATGCCTCAGTTGCTACTATTAAAACTAAAAGAACTATTCAATTTGTTGATTGGTGCCCAACTGGTTTCAAATGTGGTATTAACTATCAACCTCCTACTGTTGTTCCAGGTGGTGATCTTGCTAAAGTCATGAGAGCTGTTTGCATGATTTCAAACTCTACTGCTATTGCTGAAGTCTTCTCAAGACTTGATCATAAATTCGATTTAATGTACA
>JAKSHX010000113.1 GCA_024399155.1 archaeon
ATTTCAACATCAGAAGGAGTTATGACCACTATTGGAACAAGTATGTATTTCAATTCCGATTCAACCGTAGTGCTATACAAAAGTGCTTCATTGGATACTATTGTGTTGTATGAACCTTTTTTGTATGCACAAGGAAATTATGAATTGGCTAAAGACAAAAAAGGACAAACGAATATTCGTTTGAATACAAAAAAGTCAGATGGTTCACCTTATGTTTTTGAAGGAACTTATAACAAAAGAACAGGGTTGATGATTTTAAACCAGCCAGATTCTAAGAAGAAGTTCACGTATGTATTAGACAAGAAAATAGTGAAGAAAAAATAATCCACGTATAAATTCAAAATAAATACTATTATGAAACACTCGTTACTAAACATAAGGCAAATAACAAGACTGATAGTAGTGTCATTTGTGTCAATGTCTTGTGTATCATGTGCCACACAAGCTGAATGGAGTAGGGCATTTCAAAGTATAGCAAAATTTGGTGGACAAATGGCTTTAGGTGCAGCAGATGAAATTGTTCAGAAAAGCAACAATATCTCAGATGAAGACAAAGCCAATTGGAGTTCTTTTGTAAGTTCATCAGGATATGCTTCTGATGCAGGCAGAAGAGCAGTGGATGGCGATTATCTCGGTTCAATTACATCTATAGCAGCCAATACAGCAGTGAGTATGGGAGCTGATTCTTATATTGTTGAGCAAAGTTATGTTGCAGCAAACAAAGCTCTGGAAGGTGATTATTACGGAGCAGGTCTTGATGTGGCTCAGATTTCAATGAACGCCACTGGTGATTATTCTTCTGATATGATATTTGATACTTATCGTCAATATAACGAAATTCAAATTGAATATAACAGAAACATTCACAATGGAATGAGACAAGATGAGGCTCTGGACAAAAAAAACGAAAGGGTAGCAGAATTGATAGTAAGCACTCAAGAAATAATTGCAGCAAGGAGAAAGGCGAACCAAATTGAACAGAGAGAACAAGAAGCACAACTGAAAGAATCTGGCTGGACAGACGATGAAGTAGAAATGCTCCAAATTTTTGGCATTCGGCCTACTTATACTGATGTTGATGGCAATACACTCGATATGTCATCCAGTGATGATTATAGTTATTACGGCACTCATGAAATAGATGAAACCACAGCATCTGATTCATTTAAAAAGAATACATCAAACCAGTCAGAATTTGCAAATTCAAATCAACCAGAAAAAGAGAGTTCATTGAATGAATCTGTTGAGAAAGAAAATATCAATGCAACTGAAAAAAGAAAAGCCATTATTTCAATAAATGAAACAAAATCATCTGGCTATAAAGTAGGAGAAACAAAATTAAGCCATGAACTTTCATTGAAATTGGATAACATTGCCGAAATAATGAAGCGATATAAGGATATTAAACTCACCATTTATGGTCACACTTGCAATATTGGCACTAAGGAAAGAAATGAAATTGTAGGTGTTGCACGTGCTCAAGCGGCTAAAGATTACCTTGTTAATCATGGCATAGATGGCAATAGAATAACAATTGAAAATAAAAGCAACACGTGTCCTTTGGTAGAGAATATTGACGAAGAGCATCGTAAACAGAATCGTCGTGTGGAATTTATGGCAAGATGATTTATTGATTTTTAATTTTATATGGAAATTGCCAACAAACAAAACGATTCTAGTTCACGTGCTTACATAACCACATAACATTTCTATCACCCTATGAATTATTTGCATAGGGTGATGTTTTTTTATCTGAGGTTATTGTCTAAAAAATCTATTCGCGAAAGTTCTCATATCAATCCTTCATGCAGGTAATAGGAACAACATATACCCCATCTCCCTTCGTTTGTAAGCAAACTGTCCGGCAGCGGTGAGTACATATTCCGACCGATATCCGTTCATCATTTCCAGTGATATCCGTTCACTTTAATCGGCTGCAAAGTTAATATTTTTTTCT
>JAKSHX010000114.1 GCA_024399155.1 archaeon
TATTATGTTTCAGTTCAACTAAAATTAGAAAAAATTTTTCATATTCAAGATCTTCATCCGTGTTTGTCCCATAAAAATCATCCTTTACAAACTGGATGTATGTTGGAAATTTTTCTCCAAGCACATAATTCAAAGCCTTAATGACGTTACTTTTTCCAGAATTATTTTTACCGATGATTACATTTTTTCCCGGATGAAAGTCAATATCAACTGACTTCAGACTTCTAAAATTCCTAATTGAAACGTGGCTGATATACATTAGTTAGATATGTGTTGTCAGAAACGATAAAATAATTTATTCACCTTTTGTTCCTCCACCCCCTCCTGCAGAAAAATACGCCTGATATGGGCTTAATTTCCGGAAATAAACACGGGGTTGTTTGGTACCTTGAAAAAAGGCAGGAATGGACATTATTCGTTAAACAAATCGCAAATTGAGGGGATATAACGCGATTTTAAAGCCCTTGTTTTCAGGATGAACTGCAGCATATCCTGCGAAAGAAAACGGCTCAAAATCCCGATATGATGGTGTAGGGATTTCTGCTTAAAAAACGAGTATTATGTAGAACAAAGGCGAATTTAGAGATAAATATGAGACGTGAACAAAATGAAGTTGAGGTTATTTTCTAATCTTTTTCTTCAACTCGCTCAGTGCGGACGAAGACGAAAGACGTGTCAAATCATATTCTGTCTTCATAGTTTTCTTGAGAGCCTGAATAAGTCTTTCATCTCTTGTCACAAAATAATCAGCACCATTCAGAACAGACGTTGTCAGAAGCATAACATCCTGGGTTCTTGTGTTTTCTGTTTTTAAAAGAAGCGAGGCAAAAACATCCCAGAAATTGTTGTGCGGAACATCGGTGCTATCCTCAATAATTGTCACTCCATTTTCGAGAAGCTGGTCAATCATCCGCAGAACTGTTTCAAAAATAAGCCTCTCCTCTCCATCCTTTAATGACTGATGCGCTTTATTTCTCGGCCAGGTTGACACCGGATCTCCTTTCTCAAAAAGCTTCAGACAGATAATCTCATCCTTCAGGGCAGAAAAAAGTTCATTCGTTGCGAGGAATGGAATGTAAATTTCATTATCCTTTAACAATTCGGACGTTTCGGCAGCAAGTATCAAATTAATAAATGTGATATCGTGGGAATACTTCTCACGATACAAATCAGCATAATTGGCAGGCACATTGGAATTCTTAACAACCGATTCAAGAAGCCTGCCTTCCACTAAAATCCATGAGGCCAATACATTCGTATCGATACACCAGATAGATTTTTCACTCATCAGATATCACCAGACAATCCTGATTAATTTTTATCCGGATTAACTATCACGGGGGGAAGAACTCCACAAGCCCTTAATCTCACCCTTTTTACCCGCTTTGCTTGAGTGCTGCCGAATCTCATAATAGTGGTGCGTCACCGGGTTATAAATCCGCTTGGGGGTTGCCTTAGCTGCTGCCATTAATTTACCTCTCCAATCTCTTATATTATTATATTTTTCTCATAAGAGTAGAAATAGTTTACGCATATGACAGGGAACCAGACCTTGTTCAGACATAGAATCACGAGGAACGCCTGTTATACCCCGAAATTATCTCACATTTTCTTTTAATCATCCAGGAACCACCTCCTTACCATCCGGAACACTCTTTTCCGGCTGCAGTCGGTTGAAGAAGACCTCGCTTGGTCTCTTGTACCTTAATCCACTGTGTAGTTTTATATAATTCTGCCATATTCCCAATTCCTCCCTTGTTTCAAACTGTGTTCTCATTCTTCGTTCTACCTCTTCAAATGTCCGTTTGATTTTTCCATGGACGATAAATTTCGGGACACCACAGAGAAAATCCTGGAAAAATCACTTAACACACTTCACTGTAGTATCCCGAAATTAGTTCACAAGTTTTTGACCAATCAAATCCGAAATT
>JAKSHX010000115.1 GCA_024399155.1 archaeon
AAGTTCAACCCTTTGCCAACACGAGTTTTGTGCTCTACTTCCCATTGGCATTCCTGTTTTTATTTGGTTTTCGAGTAAGTATTAAGACTATTTATGACACCCTGATTCAGCATGCGGGAAATCATCGAAATGTGATGATTTACGGTACAAAGTCCACTGGACAGGCTATTGCCAAAATGCTTCGCTCTTCTGCCAATAATATAGGCTATCGTCCGGTAGCCTTTATTACCGATGGAAGGGATATGAAATCGTTCTCTATCCAAGGATTGAGAGTGTATCCAATGGATGACCAGCTATTGGAGATTATGCAAAAAAAGAATGTTCGCGATGTGATTATTTCACCTGTTAAGATGAGCGAAATCAATCCCGCTACCGATTTGGAGTTCTTCCTTAAAAACAATATTCATATTCTTACCGTACCCAATTTTGCCACGTGGGATAAGAATGAGAAAGAAATCCAACATATAGGGCGTATAGAAAATATCCAAATTGAAGACCTTCTTGAAAGACCTGTTATTAATATTAATACGGATAATGTATCCAATATCCTCTCCCAAAAAGTGGTTATGGTTACCGGTGCTGCCGGTAGTATTGGAAGCGAAATGGTGAGACAAATTCTAAAATATAATCCGTCTCTCATTATCCTTTTTGAACAGGCAGAGTCGCCTCTACACGATTTATATCTCGATGTGAGACACCAGTTCCCTCAAGCGAATATCTTACCTATCATAGGTGATATCCGTAACCGAGAAAAACTGGATAAGGTTTTTGCCGAATATCATCCTAACGTTGTGTTCCATGCCGCGGCATATAAGCATGTACCTTTGATGGAAGACTTCCCCAATGAAGCCATCTTAGCCAATGTGTTAGGAACGAAAAATATGGCGGATCTTAGTGTCCAATATGGCGTATCGCGTTTTGTGATGATCTCTACCGATAAGGCTGTTAATCCAACTAACGTTATGGGTGCTAGCAAGCGCATAGCAGAGATTTATGTACAATCGCTCTATAAAAAACTGCAAAAAGAAAATGCCGATTGCACGAAGTTTATTACCACTCGCTTTGGCAACGTATTGGGAAGTAACGGCTCCGTGATCCCGTATTTTAAGAAGCAGATTGCTGCCGGAGGTCCTGTTACTGTCACACACCCTGATATCATCCGTTTCTTTATGACTATTCCGGAGGCTTGTACTTTGGTTCTGGAGGCTGCTACTCTAGGCGATGGCGGAGAGATATTTGTCTTTGATATGGGGCAACCGGTTAAAATTCTCGATTTAGCTCGCAATATGATTCGCTTAGCCGGATTCCAACCCGATAAGGATATACAGATTACTTTTACCGGCCTGCGTCCCGGAGAAAAACTATATGAGGAGGTGCTCAACAAAAAGGAAACAACCCTTCCGACATCGAACAACAAGATTATGATAGCGCGTATTCGAGAATATGATTTTGATGTTGTGCAACAAGATATAGAACAACTCATCGCAAAGGCGCGTGTTGGAAATGCTATGCAAACAGTGGCGCAAATGAAACATATTGTACCCGAATATAAGTCTAAAAACTCGATTTTTGAGAAATTAGATTAAAAAAATTTGCATATATCAAAATAAAGTAGTACCTTTGTAGTCGAAATAGAAAAATAAATTTATAAAATAATAATAAATGATGAAACGTTTTATTTTTGGTTTCTTTCTTTTGTTGCTAATGTGTACCGGATGTACTACAGTGAGCAAGATGTCCTTTGCCGGTGGAGCAGATAAGATTCTACCTGTGACAGACTATCCGGAGTTTACAATTTCGAAGGGCGATGAGATTCTTATTCAGGTGTCGGCATTAGATGAGCGTGCTGTGGCACCCTTTAATACGGGTCATTCTTACTATGTGGAAAAGAATGGGTATATTCAAC
>JAKSHX010000116.1 GCA_024399155.1 archaeon
CCCTTTTATTTTAAGTAATTACGCTATTTTTTCTAACTTGCGAAACTTGAATAATCTTTTATAAACATAATTAACTCAAGTTTCGCATGTAATTAAAAAGCATCGAAAGAGCGATATATGAGCCTTCCCTCTTTATTCTCTACAATCCTCTTTCCTTTCTCCTATAACTACTAGAAAAGCGCAGCGTCCTAGAATCTCTAGTTCTTAAATTGCGCATGACAATGACATTGAAAACTCATCATTTGCCCACTCTGGCTTATTTTTTGATGCCAGAGGCATCAGATAAGATAGCCAGCCATTCCTATGGCTGGTAAACGCATCATTCAATAAGGTATTCTGTGGCGTGCGTCAGCTAAGCCATCCCGCTAACCCTTAGAACGGTCAAAGCCAACATGCGAAACTTGAGTAATTAATAGAACCACCCTGAAGGAAATTGTTCAAATGTGGCTATGCAAAAAGATCATCCATGGTTATGACATTCTGAAAAGTGCCGCTGTATTCGTTGTATTTCAAACCGTAGGTGGTTATCAGCGTTGAATGGATAATGCTCTTGCGAGAAAGCCTGCCTTCAAGCAGATTCTCACGGAATATCATCTTGCGGTTGTATTCCTTGCTTACCACAAAATCATTGTTGAGAAATTTCATTTCGCAAAGATTTACAACATCGTCCTTTCTGCTAATAATCAGGTCTATCTGCGTTCCGTCATTATCCTCGTCACCTCTCATTGTCCATGCTGATTGTGAACTTGCGACACCCTCGATGCCCAAGGCACGCTTAATTTGTTTGATGTGACGCAGACATACCTCCTCGAAAGCAAATCCACGCCAACTGGTGATTGATTGAGACACCTGACCATGAGACCATAAATTCTCGTCTATGGATTTTCGGTTGTTGACAAAATGTTGAGAGAAGATACAAAACTGGTCAATCAGCCTATATCTGGCGTTTCTGACACTGTCACCAAAAGGCACATATCTTTCAACAAAATCGCTTGCGATAAGAGCTTTGAGTTTATCAGAAAACATTCCATTGTCTTCAATTTTCAGATGTTCCACAATCTCACGTCTGGTGAATCCGGAATGGCGTGTTCCCAACAGCTGGACTATTGCTTTTATTGTGTCAGGCTCAGGAAAAACGCTGGCAAACAACCTGCTATATTCATCCCATAATTTAGGTTGTGACGAGAATAGCAGATTGTCGATATTTTGACTGAGACTCAAACCGCTTTCCAAAAAGTCAAGGTAGTATGGAATGCCACCAAGAATCATGTAGCATTGCACCATATCATAGCGCGATATTTTAATCTGCTTCATCTTGTAAAATCGCTCGCACTCTTTTAACGAAAATGGTGCAAGTTTTATCTGGTATGTCAATCGTCCGTATAATCCGCCATGGTTGTTTATGAGTTTGTCCTGCACCCACGAATTGGCACTGCCAGACACGACAAGCATCATATTGTGTCGATGGCAAGCCCATGAATTCCAAAAACTTTCCAATGCAGTTATGAATCCTGACCTCGGTGTGTCCATCCAAGGAAGTTCATCGAGGAAAACCACCTGTTTCTCACCATTGTCAATCTGCTGAAGATGGGTTTCCAGCATAAAAAAAGCCTCAAGCCATGACGATGGAACATGACTGCGTTTCATTCCTTGCAACAGCAGCGAATGGTAGAATTGCAGCAATTGTTCTGGCATGAGATTTTTCTTGCCGGTGTCGCTCAATGGCGACAGCCCTGCATGACGGAATGTGATACATCCTTGCAAGGCCTCATCGATAAGAAAAGTCTTGCCGACACGCCTTCTGCCATAAACTACTACAAACTGAGCTTTGTTGCTTTTTTGAAGGTCCCGCAACATTTTTATTT
>JAKSHX010000117.1 GCA_024399155.1 archaeon
TTTCTCGCCTGAACAGAGTTGTTGACGGTTGACGGTTGACGGTTGACGGTTGATGATTGATGATTTTTTGTAAACTTATCCATCAATGCGGCAATGGTTTCTACACTGTAGAAATTCTGTCCGTTTACTTCCCTGATTGAAATTTTTACGGAGAATTGCTCCTCCAATTCCGCAACAAGAGAAAGAAGTGCGAGCGAATCGACAATCTTACATCCTATCAGATCCTGCTGTTCGGAGATACTTTCATCATAGCCGAGAGAGGCAAATACCGCGAGAACCTTTTCCAGAATATCTTTCGGTGCAGGGGTCTTCTTAGAATCGAATAAAGGGGTTTCGTTGTTATAATATTTTCGGAGTTCCTCATCCTTTGTATTCTCTCTTAAGAACCAATAGACATCCGAAAGCACTACTTTATCCATAGAGGGTGCAACCATGGCTCTCGGAGGAATCGTTCCGCTTACGGTTGCATTGGCTCCGACGATTGCGCCGTCGCCGATCATGGTTCCCCGGCTGACGAAGGCTCTTTCACCGATCCATACGTGTTTCCCGATCACCACCGGTGCAGCAAAATCTCTGACATTATTCGGATTTGTTCCGGAAGGATGTCCGGCAAAATCTCTGATTACGGAATAAAAACTCACTCCGCTGCCTTCGCCTAAGGAAATACTGTTTTGGCAAATAATATGACTGCCTCCATGCAGATAGTTTTCCCCGCCGAGCTTTAGCACTCCATCGCGCACCGCAACATTATAACCGGCGAAGCAGGTAACTCTTCCGTTTACGAACATTTCCGATTTGCCATCCAACGCTAGCTTGCCGACTGAAAGCACACTGTCCCATACAGGCTTGTTAAGAAGCAGTGTACCATTCAAATATATCTTTGAATCTTTAGCTAGAAGTATTTTTCCCTGTCGGAACGGCATAATATATGCTCCTTTTGCACGATGAACATTTTTTTTGAAAAAATTGTATTTTATAAACTGAAAAACATTCAGTTTTAACAACAACCCAATGCGGTGTTTCATTAGTTCTATGCGATTCATGATTTTTTCTTTCAACAGTTATTTCTGCTATTTACAATTCTGTTATAATAAGTGTCTGGATCATCCGAAAGCGGGATTTTGTAGGTCAGCTTGAATATGCCGGTTCCTTTTATGATGTCTTCCCACTTGTCGGGATTATATTTGTTGTTCAGATTATTCTCCAAGAAAAGCGTCTCTGTGTTGTTCTGCGGGATATTCTTCCATTCTTTTGCCATGTCGGGATGGTTACGGAGAATCAATGCCATTTGATAATCAATCAGCAAATATTCCATAGCATAATTCTGCCTACGCCAATACTCCATCTGCAATATAACAAGTTCTTTATAAAATAAGGTTCTATTCGTGCTTGTGGTCATGAAAAAACCAGACCATTGATGTCTCGATATGTTGTACATCGGATGCGTCGGCAGTCTTTTGATAGTGAAATAACGCCAGTCACTAATCGTTTCATCAAGCTGCTCTGTAAGGAATATGGTTGCATCCATCCAGATTCCGCCGAATCCGTATAAAAGAGTTGCTCTCAATAAATCACTGAATTTTGTCAGGTCAATCGTTCCTGCCGACACCTTGTCCATTATCCATTTTGGAAATCTGACAAAAGAAGTATAGTTGTCTTTCGTCAGATAGTGCACATTGTATTTTTCGTTGTCTATGTACTTTTCTGTCGTGCAACGGCAATCCTTGACAATCTGCGGAGCCGATTCCCAGCCCTGATACCAGAAAATCCATATATTGGTCTTATCGGACTTTTCGACATCTCCGAAGGTTAACTCATCAATGGCATTGGTCTTATA
>JAKSHX010000118.1 GCA_024399155.1 archaeon
GTATCCTCTGGAATTTTAGACCTGATTCTGAACGGATATGCTCTGGAATATGTAGTCTGTCCCTGAACCACCTGCTTTAGGAACGAATACTTTATGTAATTGTATTGTCTCATGTCCTTTAGGTATATCTGCCAATTCTATCCATCCAATTCCTGTTGGTTCAAGTTTTTTGTTTAGGTAGTATTTTATATTATGCTTTTTATCTTTTGTCTTACTATAACCTTTCCAATTAGAACTCAATGTTATATCTCTATCAAAGTAGTGCTTTGGACTAACTACAGATACAAATGATTTATTTACAAAATAGTCTCCTTCTATAGCTGACACTTTACTGATAATATTTAATGCCATTGCATCTCGTATAATGACACCAGTACCCAGTGGATCAAGATAATCGTATCTTTCAATAATATTATTGCCTTGGTGTAATACATATTTACATTTCCCTTGATAATTCAATTGCCATAAAAAGTAGTTTATACCTCCTTTGATTTCAACATTTGAAAAACATTCAGTAGCGTCCAGAAAATCATAAATATGTGAGAAATGATTTTGTTGTATCATATTTTCAACCCATGTATCTGATATACCTTGCCCTACTTTATTCATCCATCTGCTTGGTGTTATCAAAGAAACATATTGACTATTTATTTTACAAGCAATATCTATAAAGTAAGGATAAATTGCAGAAGCAAATGCATTATTTGATATTGTTTTTTCAGAAGATTTCGTCTCTTGATAAGGTGGATTGCCAACAATAGCATCAAATTTCAGCATATTCAATTCTGTTTTGTAATTCCAAAAATTTGGACGGGTTATTTTCTTTATTAAGTTCTCTTTGTTGTTCTGCGCCTGATTGAGCAGGTCGTCAAAGGCATGCAGATTTGCCTTGCCTTCCCTGAAACCAAGGAGCGTCCTTCGGGTGATGCTCTTTGCCATCTGTGTCTTGCAGATGACAAAGATGTTTTCGCGTATCACCTCGTCCCACAACTGCTGTTGCTGCTCGATTTCCTCAATCTCAAAAAGGGAATTTTTGACCTTGGCTCTGTAGATGGAATATGCCACATAGAGGGGATAAAGCCCTGATTTTGAATTTATCTCCAATACCTTAGCATCTGGATGGAAAACCCTTTCTGTGACATCATCGTGAAGCACCAACCTCGGTTCTTCTATCTGTTCAGTATATTCTTTGTTGTAAAAACAGTAGCCACCCAAGCAGTCGGCAATGTGCATGTTAACAACTCGCCAAGGGGTCAACACCGTCTCTTTGTCGGGGTTTCGGAAGTTGGCAAAAATCGCTGCAATCTGCGATATGCGTTGCTCTACCGACATACGGTCAGTCGCTTCTGCCAAGGCTCGTATGCGCTTTCCTGCGGCAAGGAATATGTCAGGGTCATAGTATTTGCGGATGTTCCTGAAAATCTCCTTGTCAACACCTTTAGGCATGAACTCTGTCCACGAAAGGTTATCTATCAAATCAGTGAAATTCTCAAGCGTCACCTCCTTGATATTGCCAGTAAGCTCTGCCCCGTAAATGAGCAGTGGCATACGTATTGAAATTCCACGAAGAATGCTTATGGCATTGTTGCGTTGCTCCTTTGCCTTTTTCAGTGCCTCTAATTTCTCCTTTTCCTCTTCTGTCAGAGGTTCTCGCTGGCGTTTCTTTTTCTCTATCTTCTCTATCTCTTCCCTCTGCTCGTTGGTCAGTCCCTGATTGTTGATGTCAATGTCGGAACTTTTTGCCATTGCCTTTGTTGCCCCAATTATCTTCTCAAGTTTCGCATGTTGGCATTGGCCGTTCTAAGGGTTAGCGGGATGGCTTAGC
>JAKSHX010000012.1 GCA_024399155.1 archaeon
AGGCTCTTTGGAACTACCGGCCTAGCCGGTAGTTTTCTTTATACCAAAAAAACACGCAGCTAAAGAACTGCGTGGTGTGGGATAATGAAGTTTTAAATGAAGGGACTATAGACAAAATGATAGTCGCTAGGTGCAAATCTTGTTGAAAAAGTTATTTTATATTATCATTTGTGCTAGAGGCAATAAATGAAAATTAACACATCTGTTTTCCTGCTGAAAGATTCCTATACTAAAGAAGAAGACGCCTTTATAGAGGGAGCAAATATTCATGATTGTAAAGTAGGGAAAATTGCTATATGGAAAAAAAGAGGGAAGGAACCTTGCTGGGGATCTTTCATCAATTCTCTTCTTGATAATCAGGAAACCTTTAGTCAGTCCATTTCTCAAGGTGCAGCCATATCGCTTAAGGTAAAGAACCGTATTATGGTTCTTTGTTTTGCAGCGGGTCGTTTTTATGTTAACCAAGATAGAGTAGAAGATCGCTTTGGATTGAAAACCTGTTTGAATCTTCAGACAACGGATAAATTTAAAGACATTAAAGTTAAATCCCTAGAAAACAGTGGGGCGCAGAAAATAGAGATTAGCCCCTCTTGGACTGATATGTCTAGTTTTTCTATAAACATTGAAAATGAAATTCTTAAATCTGTAACAGCACAAGTTGACGATACAAACTTTGGAAAGAATGTTAGCGGTTTTGATTCGCTATCTATAAAAATTGATTTAGATAATACAAATCTTACTGATGCGTGTACAAAGCTTCTAGAAGCTTTCAATTCTAATTCTTACAAACAAAAATTCGGGTATATTGACAAAATATGCTTTGTCAATAAGGCTGATGTTGTGAAGAGGCTAAATTTTGCTCTAGTTGAAAAGGTTAGAAACAGAGACGAAAATGTATGGATGTGTATTCCAGACTTTATTGATTGGGAAAATGTTGAATATTTTAAATATTTAGGTGGCCAGGCAGATGATATCTATGTGGAACGATTTGCTGAAAGAATAGATGATGGCAGAGAACCTGCTAAATGTATTGATTTCTTGAAAACCAGTAAAATAAATGCGTTCTCAAGCGAGGAAAAACTTCTTTACAGTAAATCAGCGTATTATTGTATTACAGCAGAGGTTGATTTGAATGGCAAAACATATCTATTAAACGAATCAAAATGGTTTGAGATAGAGGATTCTTTTAGTGCTGAACTGAAGCAACTGAAAGTCGATATAGCGCAGAATAGCGAAAGTTATCAGTCAGCGAATTTAATTCCTTACAAATCATCAGTTCATAAGACGGAAGGTGGATACAACGAGGCTTGCGCAAAAACAGGTTTATTCAATTTGTGGGATAAACAACTAGTAGAAAAAATAGAAGTATGTGACTTGTGGAGTGCGAAAAAAGAATTTATCCATGTTAAGAAGTATTCCTCTTCCGCTGTTTTAAGTCATTTGTTCAATCAAGGTTTGGTTTCTGCAACCTTGATGTGTAGAAGCAACGATTTTAAAAAGAAAGTTGAAGCGAAGGGGATATGCACTTTAGTGAAGCCTTTTACAAGCCCAGAATCCTTTTCTCCAGGTTCTTGTTCTGTGAAATTTGCAATCGTAAGCAAAGACATAAACAAATTTAATCTTCCTCATTTTTCTTTAATTTCGTATCGTCAAGTGAAGAAGGACATTGAAGACATGGGCTATAAAGTAGGGATTATCAAAGTTCCCTTTGAAACGTAGTATCCGCTAATCGTTTTTTATGAATAGATTCGTTCTATATCATCTTCTTGGGACCACACTACAGTCTAAACGAATTTGGGAAAAATTTGTTGAATCTATTGGCGTCTGGCACTCACCCGCCTTGTAGCATTTCCACAACATTCTATATTTACCACAAATAAACTACCGGTGGCATTTTTGAAACAAGCAGCCTTCTGCTGAACAAAACGTCCTCGGCAAATCACTTTAGGAAGAAACTAAATGATTAACTTGATTCTTTGCGGTGGTAACGGCACTCGCCTGTGGCCTGTAAGCCGTTCCCTCATGCCCAAGCAGTTTGCTCCGTTGTTTGACGGACAGTCCCTCTTCCGCAAGACCGTGGTGACCAATTCCGCAGTTTGCGAATCCCAGTTCATTGTTTCCAACGCCGACCAGTTCTTTTTGGCTAAGGACCAGCTGGAAGCCGAAGGCAAGCAGAACTGCAAGTTCCTGCTGGAACCGGTGGGACGCAATACCGCTCCTGCCATTGCCCTGGCCTGCCTGACTCTGGACCCCGAGGAAATCGTCCTGGTTTCTCCGTCCGACCATGTGATTCGCAAGAAGGATGAATACAAGAACGTTCTGCTCCGCGCCCAGGAACTTGCCAAGGAAGGCAACCTGGTGACTTTCGGCATCACTCCCACCAGCCCGGAAACTGGCTACGGCTACATCGAAGCCGACGGCGAAAATGTCAAACGCTTTGTGGAAAAGCCGGACCGCGCCACCGCAGAAAAGTATCTGCTGGCAGGCAACTTCTACTGGAACTCCGGTATCTTCTGCTTTAAGGCAAAGACCTTCCTGTCTGAACTGCAGAAGCATTCACCCGACATTCTCGAAGCCTCCAAGAAGGCTCTTGAAAATACAGCAATCGAAGCCGGTGAACCCATTCGCGTGTCCCTGGACGACATGAAGGCCATTCCTTCCAACTCCATCGACTACGCCGTCATGGAAAAGTCTAGCATCGTGAAAGTTGTTCCCAGCGATATCGGCTGGAGCGACCTTGGCTCCTTCGACAGCCTCTACGGTGAATATCCCCACGACGAAAACGGCAACAACGTGAACCCCCGTCACATCGCCGTCGGTTCCAAGAACTCTCTCGTCATGGGTTCCCAGCGTGCAATCGCTACCATCGACTTGGACAAGATGCTCATCGTGGATACCCCCGACGCTCTCCTCGTGGCTCCTCTCAGCAGCAGCCAGAAGGTAAAGCAGGTGGTGGAAGAACTGAAGGTCCGCGGTTCCGACCTCATTAGCGTGCCGCAGACGGTGAACCGTCCCTGGGGTACCTACTCCGTGCTGGAATCCACCGAACGCTACAAGATGAAGCGCATCGTGGTGAAGCCGGGCAAGCGCCTCTCCCTGCAGAAGCACTTGCATCGTTCCGAGCACTGGGTGGTCGTAAGCGGTACCGCAACCGTTACCGTCGGCGACAAGGTGTTCTACGTTCGCCCCAATGAATCCACCTACATCCCCGTGGGCGAAGTCCATCGCCTGCAGAACGAAGGCCGCCTGCCTCTCGTCATCGTGGAAATCCAGGTGGGTGAATACACCGGCGAAGACGATATCATTCGCGTAGAGGATGACTTCCACAGAAACTAGTTATAATTGAACTACGAAAAAGACCTGCATAATGCAGGCCTTTTTTTACTTTCCAGTAATTCTTTCCTTCAAGAACCTTATCGGGAACTTAAACGCCGCGGTCATATAACGACTGCGAGTATGCTTTTCTTTTATCATTCGATAAACAAAGCGCAAATTCCAACGATCAACCCATGCCGGGTAATAATCGATTTTATTCATTGATGTCTGGCGGATAAAACCACCGCAAGTAAAACCGACGCCATTAAAGCCAGCTTCTCGCATACGAACAAGCATTTCTTCTTGTTTCTTAATGCCCATACTGACTATCAAGAAATCAGGTTGTACTTCCACAACTTTTTGAATTTCAGCATCAATTTCTTCTTCGCTATTAAAGAAACCGTTTCTAAAACCGGCGATATTCATGTTGGGATAATGCGCATGGAAAATGTTTACTGCCCTTTCTATTTCTTGTTCGTTAGAGCCAATGAAATAGACCGATTTTTTCATATCGTCCGCATAGCTAAACAACATCGGAGCTATGCCAACCATATCAAAGCTACGGCGAGTTACCTTATGAAAATATAAAGCCAATATGGCATACACTAACCCGGAACCATCAGCAAAAATGCCATCAAATTTTTCAAACAAACTTTTTTCTTTCAAAGCTGTTAAATAAGAAACCGGATTCAAAAAAGTGTAGATTTTACCCTTTCCAACAAGCAATTTTAGAACATCTTTTTCTTCTGTCGCAATGATTTTTCGTGCAAGAGTTTGTTTCATACAAGCCCCATTAATTTATCATACAAAGCAAACTGGTTATCTTTGAAATTCTCGGATTCCCACACCTTCGTATGCTGTAAAAGGTTCTTTCTATAAGACTCATCCTCTACAGATTTTTTCAACAATTTTGCTAAAGCAATTTCATCATCATGAATTTTTGTTGAGAAGTCGGCTTCAAATGTTTCGCTATCAAACACATATTCATTCCACACAATAGGATCATCAAACATTTCTTCGGGTACAGCTTTTCTTGAGCCCACAAACGGAATTCGCAAAGATGAAATTTCTGCAAGAACAATAGGAAAACCTTCGTATATGCTAGATAATGCAAAAATATGGGCATTAGCCATATACTTGTACGGATTCACATTAAATGGCAAAACATGAACTTTAGAGACTACACCCAAATCAGTTGCAAGATGTTTCAGCGATTCTGCATAATCACCAGCACCAATAAGCACCAATTCAGTAGAAACTTCCGTATCTTTCAAGTAAATAGAAAAAGCTTTTATTAATTTCCATTGTGCTTTTTGGTCAGAGAAACGACCGACATTCATAATATACTTTTTACTAGAATCAAAGCAAAAATCATCTACCGATTCCATCGCTTTTTGCGCAATTCCTTCTCTGTCAACAAAATTGTTGATAATTTTGACATTATCAGCATTCACATGGAACGATTCTATCAAATCATCTTTCACCTGTTTAGAAACAGCAACAACATTTGAACAATGATTATATGCTGATTGAATCATTTTATATAAAATTTTTCGAACCCACTTATTATGAATTTTTTTGTATTGAATAGACAATACATTATGAACAGAAACAACCTTTGTCGCTGATGCGGGAACCAGAATTGTCAATAAATTACTTTTTTCAAGAAATGAAAAAATTACTGTGGGCTTGACATCCTTCACCAGTCTTCTTAATTTGAACAACAAAGACAATTGCTGGAAAGTCTTTTTTACCAAGTTGTCTTCATCTCCCGGAGTACCGTAAACAACCCTCAATCCTTCGGCCCATTTACTTTGAGATGAATTTCCAGACAAAGCAAATATATATGGTTCATGACCATTCTTTTCAAGATAGTGATAGTAATCTACGAGAATTCGCTCAGCACCACCAGTCATAATACGATCAATAACCAACATTACTTTCATTTTTTCTCCACATTTCAACTAAATATTTATAAAAAACGTGACCTTTTTTATAAGGATCCCCGACCTCACCACAACAATCAAACTCCGTTATGTGAATATTTGAGGACGTTTCGCATTCTTTTGTTGAAAAGAAAACTTTGTTTACAAACGGTAATTCATCAAATTCCAAGATATGATTCATCGTGCATAAATTTTGTTCCATTCCTACAACAACTAAATTGTCAAAATTAACTCTTGCGGCACGACGATTCCATTTTTCATAAGCCTCAGATTCGCTATGGTAATGTAAAAAATGGATTTCTACTCTACCATCAAGATTTCCTATTGGATACCAATGTTTCCATTTTTTTCTGCGTTCGTTTCCTAAAGAATATTTAGATTGTTCAACAAATGTCAACTTTGCTTCAAATAAGTAATATCTTAAATGTTTTAGAAATTCAATATAATCAGAAGACCAAAAATACAACCCTAGTGTAGGTGTATTATATTTCCGTCCAAGATCCTGTAAAATTCTTCCAGCAAAACAATTGGATGAAATCACAGACGTATTTTCCCCCACTATTTTATCAAGTTGCGCCAAATAGGGGCGTCTACATTGAGCTAAATATTTATCTAAAAAATAATGATATATTCTTTTTAACATAATTATACCTTTAAGCTTTGATATATTCTCATCAGTTCACAACGAATTGCATGACCGTCATAGTGAGAATCATAAAAAATACGTTCTCGATTTCCAATGTCCTTACAATCAACACTGAGTATATTCAGCAACTTTTCAGTCAAATCAACTTCACTACCACATTTAAACAATACTCCAGCACCGGAATCAAAAATAATGTCTTTAAAAAAAGACACATCAGACGCAAGAACTGGCACTTTATAAAAGAAAGCTAAACTTAAAACCCCCGATTGAGTTGCAGATATATATGGATAGACAACAACGCAAGCATTTTTATACAAATCAGCAACTTCACTATCTTTTATATATCGGTTTACTAGAACCACATTTTCTTCATCAGCCACTCGAGAAAAAGGAAGCGTTCCACTACCAGCAATAACAAGTTTATACCTTTTTTTTAATTTAGAATTTTTCGTAAATGCGTTATAAAGCAACGATATTCCCTTGTATTCTTCAATTCTGCCAAAAAACAAAATATATGGTAGAGAATCTTTTTCTATTTCAGCGACTTTTTCATGACCATTCAAAATTTCTTTTGTCACCAACGAGGGAAAAAAATGAAAAAAAACATTTTTTTCTGGGAAATTTCTCTTTATTTCTTCATATTGTTCTTTGCTATTGGTGATAAAATTTTTCCCATAAACAAAATTGTCATTCAATTTAGCGTAAAGGATGCGAAATCTTAATTCTTTAAACCAAGCCTTCTTTATCTCGTGAGGATGTAAGTCATGTACAGTGCTTACACATACTATTCCAATTTTGGCTAATTCTTTAATGAGACATCTGGGAGCCGGATTATTAATAAAATGCACAACATCTATAGCATTTTTTTTACAAAATTGAACGACAGCCGTATGATACGGGACTTTTAAAGGAAGAAGTTCTCTTATTTTATATATAAGATTATTTGGACAACGAAAAAAAACACTCTTTGAGTGAAGTACCTTCTTTACATTTTTAAAGAAAAAATTGTCTTCATATTCACAAAAAAAATAAAGTACATCATCATTCGGTTCAAAGTAATTCACAATTTCACTAACATAAGGTCCCATTCCTGCATAGGATGTTGTTGCGACAATCAATGTTCTTGGCATAATCAAACTCCATCTATAAATTTGGCGTTTATTTTTTCACAATAATGCTCTACCATTGCTTCAGGTTCTAATTTTTTTATTAAAGTCTGCATTTTCAAAATTAAATCTTCATGGTTTTTATTTTTTATAAATATGGACAATTCATCTTCGGATAACGCATCAACAAAACAACCAAAAGACCCGTAAAGTTTAACTAAATGATTTATAAAATGATTGTGATGCATCAGTAAGATTTTATTCTTTACAATAGCCTCCAGAATAGCCCCACTTGCAGTAAATTGAAAAGATTCGTCTGGATAGGGGACATATATAAAATCCAATAGATTTATTAATCTATCATATTCCTCGCGTGGCAAAAATTCACCAGGAATACCACATACACGAACATTAGAAGGAAATAAATTAACAATATCTTTATCAACCTTACTAATAAGCCATATTTCCACATTTGGTATTGATTCTAATTTTTGGGCTAGTTTTACAATATTTTCAAATCCACGATCCTTGGTCTTAGAAACGAATCCAATAACACCTATTTTCAGTATATCTCCATGATTATTTTCCACCAAACATTTTTTTTTGTTAGCAACAAAATAAGGATGTTCAACAGAAAAAACCTTTTCTGTTTTTTTCGCGATCACATAACGACCGTAGGCCGTCCTAATATTATCGCCAAGAACCATTAGAAACAAATTTTTCGCTAATTTTGTCTGCGTATAAAACCGATAAATCAACCATTCCCAATAGTCTTTCTTTTTGGGTTTTGGCTTTGACACAACTTCTAACTCATTATGACAACATAAAATAACACTCTTATTTAAAAGCCTCGCAAAAAAATTTATTGCATGGCAAGAAAACATATTTATGTAACTAAAAACAAACAAAGAATTCTTACTCGGAAGAACTAAAAACAGAAAAACTTCAATTAACGCGGCTTTTAAATCATTTACTGCGCATCGACGACCCAAGTTTCCTACAGATTTTAATTTAACACCAGGATTCAAACCTCGAGATTTCAATCGATCTGAAATAATTTCACTTCGATTTGTTTGAAAATAAGCAGTTACTCGCGAATAAGCTTTTCCCAAAATAATAAGCTCAGACGAATCAATCATTTCATGAACATTACCTGAAAGAGTCGCATTAATAAAATAAACATTATCAATTTTTTTCATGCTGCAAAATCCTTTTGTAAAAGGTATCATGTCCGTTATTATTTTCGACAAAAGTCATTTTATATGTCAACTTAAAACATATATTACTCGTTTTTAGACGTGCCATGATTTGATCATTATACGCTTCATTCAAAAATTGTCGTAACAAATGCAATTGAGAATTCTGCACAGGAACTTTATTTAATAGGCTATGGAAACGTTCATCATCAAACATTATCGACATAAACACATCTATCGTCATATACTCTATAAAATCGTCTTCTTGCTTGGCATACTCAAGCATAAAATCAGATAACGGTTTAAAAAAAAACGCCCCACCTCCCATAATAAATGTGCTCCACTGATTACGGGAAATATATTCATAATCTGATGGTTCGTTTTTTATAGAAAAAAAATCCGGTTTAAACCAATCACTTGGAATTTTATTTACAAAAAACAATGTTGCATCAACCCATATCCCACCAAATTTCGCCAGTAACATAACCCGAATAACATCAGATAGGTGTGTTATAGAAAAAATTTTTCGATTAACTTTATCAATGATAATCTCCGGCACATCAACATAATTCATATAATTATGCTGATCAATAAAAACTATTTCTGCAGATCCTTTATTCCGTTCTAACGATTTGTAACAAGCTTCACAAATAGCTGGCAAATTTTTTTTCCCTTGCCACCAAAAAAACCATAAAATCTTTTTATTTTCACCACATTTTTTTTCTGTTATACTTAAAGAATACTCCGCCACATATTTTTTATACAAGTAACTCTTCAAAATGGTAAATTTTCGAGGATAAGCAAAAGAGGGGAAAAAGATTGCTGCGACACTCCAAAAGCACAATCTCACAATCAACCATAAATTATGATAGCCTATTTTCTTCCCATAGAATTTTATTACACGATATATATTTTTCAGCATAATGATTTTAGTGTTGATGGTAGAACCATATCGGACTTCTTGTTGCATAATCTTGAGACAAAAAAGACTTGTACGGAACAAAAAGTCCATTCAAATTTTCATGGATTGGAAGACTATTATATTTGATAGCAAACATTCCCATAAGCAAGGCTATTGCTATTAAATGATGTTTTTTTCCCTTAAAATAATACACACAATAGCAAACCGACAACGCATATCCAAAAATAAACACATTTGCAATTCGATATAAAGAATCAAAACCTGGGTGTGAGGCTATAGATACCAAACACAAAAAAACAAAATACATATTCAAACACAAATTCATTGGTTTCGTATCTCTATCAGATAAAGATCGTTGTTGTTTAGACAAAACGAAACTAAACAAACTTAATTGCAAAATTGAGTTAATATACCCAGCTAAACTAGTTTGAGTCCCTTCAAACTCCATCAAAAAACGCACATCAACAGCATTATAACGCCTAAGGCCATTACCAAGGAGAGTGTTCAAAAATGAATTTTGTAAAACGGAAAAAACATCGTAAAAGACATTCGGAATTAAAATTACAAATAGATATATAATGATATTTCTTTTGTATGAGAAATTTGATCTCAAAATCCAATAAAATGGTATTTGCAAAATGGAAGCTCGATGCAATGTGAAGCTCAATAACATTAGTAAG
The DNA here is from genome assembly GCA_024399155.1 of archaeon. Taxonomy (GTDB): domain Archaea; phylum Thermoplasmatota; class Thermoplasmata; order Methanomassiliicoccales; family Methanomethylophilaceae; genus Methanarcanum. The sequence continues at coordinate 9,812 of JAKSHX010000012.1, forward strand.
AGAAATTGTTTCAATTTCCCATCTAAAATATAAGGTATAGAATAAATAAAAAAGGCTATTGCTAAAGACTGCCGTACAGGAAATAATTCCAAAGAAACCATTGCCATTAGCAAGCCCACTAAAGCCCTTTGCGGCACATATTTCAAAATAATTTTTGCAACGCAGTACATTATAAACGCATTTGTCACAATTAAAAAAACAGAATAATGGGGCAAGATAGTTTTTATCAAAACATTAATAAAAACATAACCAAACTCCATTTTTTCAGATCCATAACCATAACGCCAATATGAAAAAATATTTGACCAAGAGCTTTCTTCAAAGCAAGTGTAATATTGTCCCCAGTCACTTCCTGTATCCCAACGAAGTCCCTTAAAAAGAACAAAAATAACACACCAAATTACAACCAATTCTTTTCTTGATTTTTCATTGAATGGACGAACAAAATCTACGAGGGCACATCCAAAAATGCCCCCAAAAAGTATCAAATAAATCAGCATAATTTACAACAAAGAGTCTCTTAAAAAATTCATAGAATCTCGTCTCATCCAATCCAAAGTCTTATTTACACATTGCCAATCAATATTAACCTCACCTATTTGAGGATCACAATCCAAATCTATCAATTGTTTTTCCAAACTCAAGGATTTAAAAATATATGAATACCGACTAACACCACGATTTTTATTAGCTATCGTAAAAAAGGGCTTATTAAAAATAATACTAAACATGGTTCCATGAAAAGAATCTGTAATAACAAAATCAGCATTAGCTATGCAACCAAGCCAATTCTCTATAGAAGGGATTCTTTTAGGGGATGCAAAAGATTTTTTTTCAATATTAGGAAATAACGAATCTATTACAACGATATCTTTTTTTAGAAAGACTGACATTCTGTTAAAAAAAGATTTTATTTCGTCAGTCATATCTAGAACATAACAAAAAATTTTATTTTGAGTTCTTTTTAAATCATTCCCATCTATTAAATCTAAATAGTCCTGTTTTTCCAACAATAAAGTTGGATCTAAAACAATTTTTGGTGCTTTTGGAAAAAACCAGCCAAATTGTGCAATTGTTGCCAAACCTTTATTTTCTCGGACAGACACATTTGAAATTTTGGAATAGAGAGCACCACATTGCTCTATTTGTTTTTTTGAATATTCTTTATCACCATTTCCAAAAGAAGCTGCATACACAATTCTACGCACATGAGAACGCTCAGATAAAAAATCAAAGAAATACCTAGATAATTTTGTTCCTAATCCACCTCTCCAAACTTGATCAGAACCTACAACAATCGCATCAAATTCAGATTCATCAATAATTATAGAATCATCTTCCTGAAAAATCTTTTTATAACAAGGAATATATCTTGTTATAAACGAATTTACAGCTTCCATTTGTATAGAATACTCTTTTTCTACAAAAAATTCTTGTCTTATAAATTTAGGCCATCGACCACTAATTTTTTTTATAATTCTCTTTGTATAAACAAATAACTTTTTCCAAAGCGGAATCTCAACTTTTTTGCGATTAATTCTAATAAATTGAACCTCATGTCCCAACCTTTGAAGAACACGACACAGAGCAAACCTTTGTAAATTCCCCCCATAATTTGTATCAACGACCAGATTTAAAATGCCAATCTTCATTCCATTACCTCATACTTCCATTTTTCATAAAGTTTCTATGGAAATCAAATGCATGTTCTAAATCAACCGGAATATGCAATCCCTTTGCAGACATTTTACCATACTTTAAAGAGTCTCTTAACAATCCTTTATAATCCGGATGTGCACAACATTCTATAACTCGAGAAGCTCTTTGTTCTGCGGAGAGCCCTCGTAAGTCTGCTATTCCCTGTTCTGTCACAAAAATCATTGTATCATGTTCTGTATGATCAACATGGCTTACCAAAGGAACAATGGAGCTAATCGCACCGTTCTTAGCTGTAGATGGCGTCATAAAAAAGCCCAAACGAGCATTACGGGCAAAATCGGCAGCGCCACCAATTCCATTCATAATGGCGGATCCACAAACATGTGAGCTATTTACATTTCCAAAGATGTCGCATTCCAATGCCGTATTCATAGAAACTACACCAACTCTACGAATAACTTCGGCACTATTAGAAATTTCTTGCTGACGCAAAACGAAATGTTTTTTCCAATTGTCAATATTCTTCAAAAACAAATCCTGAGCAGAAGCAGACAAAGTCAAAGCCGTTCCAGAAGCCACGCCAAGTTTATCATTTTGCAACAGGGGAATGCATGCTTCTTGAATCACTTCTGTAAATAAATTCACTCTCCCTTGATTTGGATTATTGGCCATTGCACAAAGCACAGCATTTGCAACATTACCCACACCGCTTTGATAAGCCAACCCCTTAGGAAGCCTTCCGTTTTTTTCTTCGCTTGCAAGAAATTCTAGAATATAACCAGCAATTGTTTCTGATACGGAATCCGGTTGAACAAAAGGTTTCACCTCATCATAACAATCTGATTCCACAATGGCAACAATCTTCTCAAGATCCAATTGAACCATATCACCGGCCACTCGATCGGAAACAGTTCGTATTGGAATCGGAGCAGAACCGGGAGTCAAATCGGGGACAAAGACATCATGCAATCCAGCAAATTTTTCACCATATCTAGAATTTACTTCTAAAATAATTCTTTCTGCTTTTTCTAAAAAGGAAACTATATTGCCACCCGATGTAGAAAGAATAACACGTCCATCATCATAAATATGGGCTACTTCTAGAATCAAAGTTGTCGGTGCAGGCAAATATCCTTCACGCACACGAGTTCCCATCAACCCCAAATGAACATCTAAATAATTTAAGTTTCCGCTATTGGCACTTGAACGAATTCCAGAATTTGATTGATAAGGTGCTCTAATAGCAATTGCATTAGCCTTTATCAAGGCTCCGTCACAGGATTCCCCCGTAGAAGCTCCAGAAAAAAGCGTTATAGAAAAATCTGTTCCTTCTGCATGCAATTTTTCAGCACGTTTTGCTAATGCCAAAGGAACTAGCTTCGGATACCCAGAAATAGTAAAACCAGAAACCCCGACAACTTCACCGTTTCGAATCATTTCAGCAGCAGTTTCCGCCGAGCAATATTTTTCAGAAATAAAACTCATTTTTTAAGTAGCCTTCTTAAACACTTTTTTCTTTATAAGACCAACAACCATATTCCTAGAATTCCGATCTAAGCCACAAAACCAAATGACAATTGTTGAAGACAGTAAGGAAATAAAAGCTTGCGCTATTACAGAAATAAATTCAACATTTATCATATCGTAGATATATACATAGAAGATAATAGGTAACGGCAACGATAAAAGAGAAATCTTAAGGCAATTTGGATAGACTCGCAAAAAATCTCGCCAGTGATAGTTCGCTATTTTGACAAGTAATATGGGTTTTATTACACAACCTAAAAGGAAGTAAGAGCCAAGACAAACATACGAAAAACTAACTGGAGAAAAACCAAACTTAAAGAGGAGGCACGCTAACGGGAAGCGAATAAAGCCCACGGTAGGAGAAATTAATGCATTTTCCTTTATTCTACCTTTGGCATAAAGGGCTTGATATAAAGAAGTATCAAATATCGTAAATAAATTTTGAACCACTATTAATTGAAGAAATATGACAGCATATTCAGGGACAACACCCAGCCATAATTTAAGCAATTTATCTGCAGTAAAGAAAATGGGTAAACTAAGAACAAAAATTAAGTAATAGGAATATTTCGTAGATTCTAGTAACAAATTTTTCGACCCATCAAAATCACCTTGAGCAAACCTCTTTGTTATTTGAGGATTGACGGCCACCCTAAAATTATTTACAAATTGATTTATAACACCATTCACCTGCAAGGAGATTGCTCTAGAGGCAACAACCACAGGAGAAAAAAACATATTTAAAACAATTAATATTCCCTGACTATTTAAAGCAATAGCCCCTTGTGCAAACAAGCTCCACCCAGAAAATTTCCCTATATCTTTAAACAAAACTTTATCAAAAGCAAACCTAAATCTAGCCTCTTCAAATTTTTTCGAGCAATAAATACAATAAAATAATTGCAAGGCTGCATTTATAACAAGGAGCAACAGAGCATAAAGCTTCAATTTATCAAAACTACCTATCTTAAGCACATACACTATACCGAGTTTTGCAAGCACTTCCACAATGCTCACATACGCATATATATTCATCTTTTCATGAGAAATAATTGTCGCATTGTATGGAACTTGTATTATAGAAATAGCAGCTGCGACAATGGATAAATGAAAACAGAAAATCGCAGAATCAAACCGTTCAAAAGGAATTTCCAACTTGTTATATAAAAACCATAAACCAACGGTTTCCCCAACAATTGCTATGACCACAGCCAAGACAAAGTGAATGGTTAAAGTCGTTGAAAAAGTTCTTTTTAGCTTTTCAAAATTTCCTGAACCAAGTTCAAATGTCAAAAATCTTGAGGACCCTGTTGCCAAGGCCCCATTTATAAAAGTCATAAAACCAACGATTCCACCAACAGCCTGATAAATGCCGTAATCAGTGACCCCAAGTGTTTGCAAAATCACCCTTGATGTATAAAGGGAAACCACCATCGTTATCATCATGCGAAAATAAAGCATGATGGTATTTTTCGCCATGGTTTTATTTGAATTATTCATTTGCGACACAATTCACCTACCGCAAATAATTCGGCTTAGCCCAGGCATATATTTTTTTAAAACAAAATACAGAACAACACAAATGGTGACAACAAAAAATATTTTCGATAAATATACGGACAAAAAGAAAAAAGCATGATTGGCTACAAAAGTTTGACTAAAATCAAGAGGTTCTTTCCAAAGCCTTAATGAAATTTGATTAATAACTCGATCCGCATAACGCAACAGAAAAGTATGAAAAGCAAACACAAAAAAGGTTGATTCAGATAGTTTGATGAGTTTTGTTTTTAAATTGTCGTTAGTTGGCGATTTAGCAAATTTCACAAAAAGATTCAACCCGAAAAAGACGCCCAAAAACACATACAAAGGATATAATATATTGCCCCAGGAAGTATTATGTCCATTCAAAAAAACTAGAAATATAAAAAAGATCACAAATAAAACAAAACATGATTTTTCAAAAATTGGTTTGAAAAAATCGAATGAGCCTATCTGCAAAGCAACAAAAGTTCCCAAACAGAAATAAAAAAAACTTGAAGAGCTGAAGCCAGGAATAATCAAAGACGTTTGTGTAAAATAAAGAAGCGAAATAATCAGCAAAGATATTTTGGACAACAGCGATTTCTTTTTCCCGAATAATTTGTAAAATAAAGGGGTTAGTAAGATACACACAATCAAATTTCGCATAAACCACATTGGAACCAATACTGGACCAGAAGCTAAAGCAGAATGTCCCCACAAATCCACACGACCTACATTCCATTCTTGGCTACACCACAACAGAGACAACGACGGATTTGAAAAACCTGTTAAACCCCAATACGCTAAATTCCAAATAACATAGGGCAAAATCAGTGTACGTACCCTGTTGATGCATTTTTTCATCCAAACATCAACATTCCATTTTTCCAAATTTTGAAAAAAAAGAAAACCTGAAATCAGAAAAAAAATAGGGACCGCCACATGAGACAATACATGACTTAGAGCGACTTCTATATACCAAAAAAAACAAAGACCCATACTTTGGTATGCCATGTTTTCTATCGGATTCCAATTTTCAATAGCCATAAAGCTGTGAATGCAAACAACCATCACCGCTAAGGGAAATCGAATTAGTTTTATTACAGACGAATCAACTTGAGTCATAACAATCAACCAACAGAATGAAAATCCAAATTATCAGGGTCAAATCGAAGCCTGCTATTAATATTTATACTGTCAATAGCTTTAATTTCTTCTTCTGTTAATTCAAAATCAAAAATATCAATATTTGCTGCTTGACGTTTTGGATTAGATGAACGAGGAATAGTAACTATTCCCTGCTGATAATCCCATCTCAAAATGACCTGAGCAATCGACTTTCCATATTTTTTACAAATATTTCTAATTATTAAATTTTTTTGTAGTCGATCATCATTGCGAGCTAATGGGGTATACGCTTCCACTTGAATATTTTTTTCTTTACAAAAAGCGATAAGAGGTTTCTGAGTAAACAGGGGATGAACTTCAAATTGGTTTAATGCAGGGACAATTTCACATTGACTCAATATTTCCTGCAAATGATGCTGATGGCAATTGCAAACTCCAAGAGCCTTTATATAGCCTTCTTTATATAGTTTCTCCATTTCCTTATATGTATTTACATAGCAACCCGTCACAGGCCAGTGAAACATATAAAGATCAATGTAATCCAACTTCATTTTCTTTAAAGATTCCAACAAAGCATTTCTTATATTACCGTCATACTGCTGATTATTGGTAACCCTCGTTGTAATAAAAACATCCTCTCGTTTTAATCCCGATTTTTTTATAGCTTTTGAAATCAGTTCTTCGTTTTCATAAGCCGCAGAATAGTCTATCAAACGATACCCTAGACGAAGACAATTCGCCAAACTTTTCACATATTTTCTTGACTTATAAACGAAATAAATTTTATTAACAACTTTATTCACTGCCTTTCCTAGAAGTCCCGCTTGTCCTATAATGGGAATAGACAAGTGATTTCCTCGAAGTACACTTCCAGGTCCAATTCCAATTGAAGGAATCTTAATTCCGTTATTCAATGTAAAAAAAGGAATTTCTTTCATACTCTACAGTTTCCAGGCAATGTGCTCTTGAACAATCTTAGCAGGATTTCCAGCAACTAGACAATGCGCAGATACATTCTGATTTACAATGGTATTTGCGGCAATTACTGATCCTGCACGAATTTTTACGCCAGGACAAACATGGACATTACTGCACAACCATACATGGTTTTCTATAAGAACAGGACGTAAAATCTTATACCCATCTATAAGAATCAAATGAGCATTTGTGTCTCGAATATCAACATCACGACCAGCAGAAACATGTCCCTTCAGTTCAATTTTCTTTCCACAAACTAGAGTGAAATTGATATTAGTACCCAATTCATCAATAATTAGTTCTGCATTCGAAAAAACTTCTACATCAGAACCGTACATAATGCGGGCGGCATCATTTACAACCATTTTTGAGTTAGACTCTAACAAAAGTCGCGTTTCCAACTTGGATGAACGAACCTTCTTTGTTCCTAAATCAAAAGGACCGTGCAATTCCAAAACAGCCCCTTTCTGAAACTCAATTACCGTATTAGAATGGGGATACAGCAAGCCATTATTCAACCAATCTGTTTTTACATTCCTACAAAAGATGTTGTAATACACAAATTTAAAAAGATTCACTCTCTTTTTACAAGCCGTTTTAAATGGTTTTAAATACAACTTAACTTTTCTCTTTAGGCCAAATTCACTAGTTTTGCCAAAGAATGCGGAATGCTTAGGAACAACATCTTCAATCAAATTTTTATCCAAGTCTTCAAAGAAAGCATCCCTATCGCACTTAGGCGCACTCTGCTTATGCAACAATGCCGGGTTTCCAGGAAGAATGTCTTCTATGCAAGATTCCATCCAATTGATTTTAGACTTGATTCGTTCAAAGAACTCTAAACCACGAGAATTATTTATAATAACAGCTGAGGTTCCCGCATTATCATCAAGCGGTTTGTACTTAGGATTATTTTCACAGCCCCAAAAATCAGCAATGGTTATGTCGGCCATTCTAGGAAAGCCCTTAAACTGGCAATCATAACAAGAAGGACGGCTTACAATATTCCCATGGTATGCAGTGCTATAAAGATCATTATCTTTAGCACGACAATACATTGATTTGCCATTTACAAAGTCAAACCGTTTCACAAGGCTTCGCCAGCCTAATTCCTTATCCTTAAACTTAAAACACGAAAGTTTGCTACCAGCTTTTCGTTCCCAATAATCCAAATACTTTGCAAAGAATTTAGGTGAAGTAATGCTTTTGCAAATCAAGTCTATGATAATAAGATTTTCAAAATCCTTGCGGAGAAAACTACGCAAACCAGCCATCTGGCAAGGTGTTCCACAAACAAGGACTTTTTCACCAGCATTCAACAGTTTTTTTACTTCGGCAAAAAAACCTCTAGTATCACTTTGTGAATATTTGCTTTGACGCAAGCGAACAAGATCTTCAGGATTGTTACTGATAAAATGCGCCACAGACCAATCTTCGCGATAAATGGCTCCACCTACATAACCACCTTCACGATACATCTGTTCCGCTAGAGCAGAAAAAAGACCTCCGGTAGTGCTGCCAAAACGAGTTTCAATATTTTTATGCGTTGCAGCAAAACAAACAGGCTTTTCAAATTCATTTTTTTTGAGTTCTTCGGCATGCAACTGTGGGCAGACTTTTTCACAAAGACCACAATTTATACAAGCATCTGTATTAACAACCGGGTACCAGAAGCCTTCTACATCAGTATTAAGGCTTATAGCCTTTTTAGGACAAACATCATAGCAGGCATTACAGCCACAACATTTTTTTTTGTCGGTTATATTTATCATATCACACCTAATGAATTGTAAAACCGCCATCAATGACTAAGTTTTGCCCAGTAACCCATCGGCTTGCATCAGATAATAAATATATACAAGCGTTACTTATATCAGTAGTTTCCCCTAATCCAAGAGGGAATCCGTCAATTCGTTTTGCGCGAGCATCTTCATCCAATGTAGCCAAATAATTCTGCATAAGCGGAGTCAAAACTGTTCCTGGAGACACGCAATTTACGCGAATCTGCTTTTTTGCAAATTCAACAGCCATAGTCCTACAAGCACTTATCATAGCGCCCTTACTTGCTGCATAGGCTGCCACACAGCCACGACCAATAACACCGGTAATTGAGGCAACAAGAACAATGGATCCTGACTTATCCATATTCTTTATATTTGACAATTGATGAACAAATTCAAAGCCGCTCAGGGCATTTACTCTATATACAGCTTCGTAGTCCTCTGAAGTTAAAAGTTTTACTGGCTTTGTCATTTCAATTCCAGCGGAATGAATAAAACCATTAACTTTCCCAACCTGAGATACTACAGAAGATACCAAATCCTTTATTCCACCAAGATTTGATAAATCGTAGGCAACAACCAAATGTCCATCCCCTTCCATCATGGATAGAGTTTCATCCAGGCGTTCCTGATTGCGAGCAACAAGAACTACCTTGGCTCCCATTTTAGAACAATCAATGGCGCACTGGCGACCAATGCCGCTAGATGCACCTGTTACCAGAATCACTTTATTTTCTAGAGAAAAGGGATTGAACATTTAGCTACCCCACTTAGTCTTCTTTCTGTGGTTTTGTAGAGGATTCTTCAGAAGCACCTTCAATCGGAGTATAATCACGACGAAGGCTTTCATCACAAGGCAATCCGTTTTCGACTTCAACGATATCGCTAATCTTGGTGTCAACAAAAGGAACCACACCGGATGCCCAAGTCATACCAACACCAAAGGCGCTCATCAACAAAGTTTTCTTGCCATCAAGCTTTCCCTTCAGTTCACTCACAATTGTAAGCGGAACACTAACACTAGAAGTGTTGCCGTACTTTTCAATAGTGTGTGGAATCTTATCGACATCAAGCTTCATTTTCTTAGCTATATAAGAATTGATGAAGTTGTTTGCCTGATGGAACACAATGTAATCCATCTGATCCGCCGTAAGATTCGAAGCGGCAAGCGTGTTCTTGATATCACGTGGAATTTCGCGAATCACGAAATTAAATACGTCACCGCCCTTCATGTACCCCTGCTCATCACTACGCATATTGCCATACTCGTCAATAACGCGTTCTTTCAAAGTTTCAGGAGTTGACATGTGGCGATAACCACCAGCCTTAATCATAATCAAGTCAGCTCGAGAGCCATCGGAATTTAGCGATAGATAGGCATCACCAAATTTTTCATTCCGTTCAACTAAGGCAGCAACACCAGCGTCGCCAAAAATAAACGCAGAACGTCTATCACGCGGTCCATACACTTTACTTCTTGTTTCACCATCCAGAATCAAAGCCTTTCTGATGGCTCCGGTCTGCATCATGCTATACACGACAGACATACCATAAAGGAACGCGGAGCAGCCTAAATTAACATCAAAGGCTATGCAAGAATTTTTCAAGCCAAGGCGATGTTGCAAAGTGATTGAAGTCGCAGGCATACGATAATCTGCAGTCTGTGAAATAAAGACCAACAAGTCAATTTCATCTCGATCAATATTATTATCGATAATCAACTTCTGCGCAGCAGCAAAGCAAAGGTCACTAGAGCATGTATTTTCATCTGCAAAGCGGCGTTCGTAAATGCCTACTTTTTCCACAACTTCCTTAACCATTTCAGGAGGAAAGTGTTCTGTATATTTTAGATTTTCAATAACATGCTTAGGCACGGCACCTGCCATAGCAGTGATGCCAATACCATTAAACTTCATAACAGCCATTTTAATTATGCCTTCACAAGGTTATAGAGATCTTGAATAGTCTGGCAAGGCTTAATGTGAACATCACCAACCTGCTTTCCAAACTCATCATCAGCCAGTGCAATGAATTCCATTACGGAAATGGAAGACCATTCATCCAAATCACGGAATTCGGTTTCTGGAGTCAAAGAATCAACATCTTCGATTTCCAACATTTCAGCAAACTTTTCAATAAATTCTTTGATTTCCATGGTTCTTTTTTCCTTTTTTGTTTTTAAATTCGATTGCAATCCAGAATGGTTCTAACAGGTGCCACTTACAAGGCCCACATAGCCAGTACCGACGATTGCGATATTCATCTTTAAGTCCTTAAACGCTGGATCCTTCGTCGCTGCGCTCCTCAGGATGACACAGGGGGTGGCATCCTCAGGGTAACGCAGGGGTGTTTCTTAGAACGACACGGCGTACCCACGGAAGCTTCGCAGGCGAAGGGTATTCCAATTTGGAGTATAATTTAGAAAATTACAGAAATGTTACAAGGTTTTTATTTTGGGAGTGGTGCGAAAATCACACCTTTCGAGGAATATTGATGAACATTTGAATAGTTTGGTATTGTTGGACATACAAAAAAAGCCCATTCTCAAAAGCGAGGCTGGACTTTACAACTTACACTACAAAATACCCGCCAGTTTTTTTACTGCCACGGCGTTCAACCAATTTCTTTTCAACCAGCAGGGCTAGATTCTTGCGAATATAGCTATTTGAAAAGCCGGTCTTTTCCATAATGAGAGAAATTCCACACCCATTGACTTCGTTAACCACGGCTAGAACCTTTTTCTCAGATGTAGTGAGAGCAGTTTTATCCGCTATTTTATCCGCTATTTTATCCGCTTTATCCGCTACTTTCACTCCCAGAGCAAAAGCCGTCACCTTCACGCCTGTGCCCGTCGCCTCAATTTTCAGCTCTGGGTTCCCAGCCTCGCGGAACATTTGCAAAACGCGAGTCACGCCGGAGCCATACTTTTCAATTTCTCCCAGTTCATGGAAGTGGTTGGCAATAGCCTTGTTCCGCAAGGTCGATAGGTAGGAATTGTTCAGCAGGTCTTCGACTGTCATATCATCAAGGAGCGAGCCCGGATTGAAGAACTCAATACGGTCGTCAAAAATCTTGATGCAGGATTCCGATGCCGCGCGGTAATCCCTATGGACAACCATGTTCAGAATGATTTCGCGGATGGCTTCTAGCGGGTAATCCCAGACGAGGTCGTTTTCGGGTTTTCCGCTTATCACGACGGCACAGTTTATATGCTTTTTCACAAAGCCGAACAGTTGATCCACCTGCGTCACCAGGTCACCATGGGCTTCGTCGCGATCCTTTATGTGTATGGGGTCGATGAAGCGCCCCATCTGCACCGCGGTATTGACATGCCAATCCTTGGCAAAAAGCATCTGAGCAGCAAAGGTCAGCTTTCCATCGCGCATTAGGCGGTTCTTGCGCAAAAAATCCATCGGATCCGTGGGAATCTTGTGCCCACGGGCATTGATCCTTGCGATACTTTCGGACACTTTTTCAAGGGAGATGTCTTCCAAAGAGCCGGACTCATCCAACACATAGTCCCAACTGGAGTTCTGCGTTTGCAAAACGCTGTCACTGATTTCAGTCAAAGACATTACATGGTTGCTGTTTTCGTGGCGAACAAAATAGCGTCCCTGCACAGAAACAGGCTTTATGGCATTCTCGCGGACAATGAATGCAACCAGAGTCTTGCCTTTGTACTCAAGGGTATCTACCTCAGGGATTAGAGCCGGTTCGGTCTTGCTCTTGATTTCGCTCAGCCATGTTTATTGGCAAAAGCGCAAATAGCCTCGATAGCCTCCTGGTTAAAGGAGGTCTTGAACTCGACCGTCGCCGATTCCCCGGCAGCAAGCAAAGCAGCAAGATTATCCAAGGCCTTTTGCATCCTATAAGTCCAATTAAGTATGATTGTTTAGACCAAAGTTAGAAAATTACGAAAATGTTACAAGGCTTCTATTTTAGGAGTGGTGCGAAAACCTCACTTTTATGGTTGCAAGGGATTTGGGCCGTGAACATCTGAACAGTTCAGTATTGCCGGACATCCTTCGGAACCATCAAAAAAAGGTCCCACAGGGGACCTCATTGTATTACTTTTGAAGTTTGGCCAGCCGTGCCTCGAGTTCCGCAATCTTGCGGGCCTGTTCGCTCAACGCACGGTCCTTCTCCTCGATGATCTTCTGGCTGCGTTCGCGCTCTTTT
>JAKSHX010000119.1 GCA_024399155.1 archaeon
TTTTTGTAGCAATCTTTTCCTTAAATCTCACATCATGCTCCACAAAAAGCATAGTCGGTTTATAAGTTTCAATAAGTTTCTCTACCTGCATTCTCGTAAATACATCTATATAATTAAGGGGCTCATCCCAGATATATAGGTGTGCTGATGTGAGTAAACTTGCCGCTATTAAGACTTTTTTCTTCTGCCCCTCTGAATACTGTTCCATAGGCTTTGCAAACTGGACTCTCTCAAAACCCAATTGACGGAGTAATGACAAAAGAAGTGTGTAATCAAGACATTCTGATTCACAGTAATCCTTAAGAAAGCCCTTTAAGTAAGATGTATCCTGGTTAATATAAGAAATAATGAGGTTTCCGGGAATTTCAAGGATTCCTTCCCATTCATAATTCAAAGTCTCTTTTGCTGCTTTGCAACTCATATCCAAAATGGCTTTGATCAGACTTGATTTGCCGGATCCGTTCTCGCCATCAATAACCACACGATCGCCATTATTAATTTCAAACGTCAGACTATTAAATACACATCCATCTGCATCCTTATATTTAAGCGAATAATCCCGTCCAAATGCCAAACGTTCTTTGTGATACTTTAGTGGCATAAGTTTAAGGTCGGTCACTTCTTCGATATCATTAAGAAGTCCCTCTTTTTCCTCAATTTCCCTATTAATCCTTCCTTCGTAAGCCTTCACTCGCTTTTGCATTTTCTTGGTTTTGGCGCCAATAAAACATCTGGTATTCTTAAATCTGTCATGCTCTTTAATTGGATCAAATCCTATCTTGGTATTCTCATTTTTTTCTGCCCATCTACTCGCCCTGTCAGCTGCCGCCTCAAGTTTTCCGATTTCTTTAATGTGCTTTTCATTCTCGGCTCTGGCATTGATATCTGCCTTTTCTTTATTCTCCCACCAGGAACTGAAGTTACCTGCCTGAATTTCGATGGAAGCACGATTAAGAACCAGCACATGGTCAATGCATGCGTCAAGCACATCTCTGTCATGCGATACCAGAATAAAACCCTTCTTGGTTTTAAGATAATTTTTTACTATTTCTCTGGCCTCTTTATCCAAATGATTTGTGGGTTCATCAATCAACAAAAAATCATTTTCACCGGAAAATAGCACCGCCAGCATTATTTTAGTACGCTCTCCAAAACTCAAAGTATTAAAAGGACGATATAAAAGTTCTGCATCAACCGCCAGTTTTGGAAGTTCATACATGACCTTCCAATCCTCCAACCCAGGCTTCCAATTTTCCATAAGTTCATATGCAGGTTTTGCCATATCACCAGGTAAGGTAACATATGGGAAGTAATCAAATACAGTCGTAGTGCTGATACTTCCATTATACTCATACTTTCCCATTAGTAAATTGAGGAAGGTGGTTTTTCCCTTACCATTTCTTCCGATAAAGCCTAACCTCCAATTTGTATCAACCGTAAAAGATGTATTTTCAAAAACATTATCCAAACTTCCTTCATACGCGAAGGTGAGATTATTTACATTTATTTGTGCCATATATACCTCCTTCGCCTGCCAAACAAAAAAGGCCTATCCTGCATACGCAAAATAGACCCGCAAAAATAAACTCTATATATCTTAACGATAAAGTAGAGATAAAACGGATGCGATAATCTAATTTAAGCGTACACAACAGCCCACTATCAGCAGGACCTAAAAATCAACGTGTTAACTTAAACCAAACTATCTAATTTCCATTTCTCCACCTTACACTTAACGTGCTCTTTCTTTTTATTTATGTCTGTAATAATAGCATCACACCAAATTACCTGTCAATCCTTTAGTT
>JAKSHX010000120.1 GCA_024399155.1 archaeon
TCTAATGGTCTTACCCTCGCAAGAAAAGTTTTTGAAAATGCAGGATATACTATGACTGCTAAGATTTCAGGTCTTTCTAGAACAATAGGAATGGAACTTCTCATACCTACCGAAATTTATGTTAAACAAGTACTGGGAATTCTCAAAAATCATAACGTACATGGATTAGTTAATATCACGGGAGGGGGTCTTAGAAATATTTTACGCATGAACCAGTCATGCCAGTATATCATCGACGATCCCATCGTACCGGCCCCACTCTTCAAAAAAATTCAAGAACTTGGAAACATTACAACGAGAGAAATTTATCAAACATTTAATATGGGTATGGGGTTTGTTATAATCGCACCTGCTGATGATGCCGAAGCAATTGCGAGCGAAAATAAAAATGCAAAAATTGTCGGAAAAGTTATCAACGGAAAAGGTGTGTTATTCGCTCCTGAGAATATTCTCTATGAACATTATTGACTAAAAATCCAATATTATCAACAGTCTGGACATTATTTGAAAATATTTTTGGTTAAAACTTTAATGTTGTTATAAAACTCAGGGTCGATGATAAGCACTTAAAAATGTACTGTAACTGATTTTGGTGAGTTTCGGCTTCGGTTTTATAACGTAAACACACTGTAACATTTGTAATTTTCAGATATGAACCTGGGATATGGTGCCGCGAGCCGGACTTGAACCAGCGACTTCATGATCTTCAGTCATGCACTCTCCCAACTGAGTTATCGCGGCACGATTTCCTTCATGCATATACTGTTTATAACATTGACGGTTAATTAAGTAAATACCTTGATTCTAATCTTGTAGAGATACATAATCTGATTTTTAAATATATGACGTGTATCTGGATGGAGGGAAGGATCAGATGGGTTTATCATTGTACGTGTAACGCACATCTGTAGTTGTCGTAAGTTGTCATAATGTTTCTGGAGGCATAAGAGTGTTGGATTTAACTCTCTGGATCCGTATTCACCTCATCATCAGTTTGTGTTATAGATTGCAGTGCAACGATTTTGTCGTTGTTGCGCATATCCATAATTTTCACACCGGCAACATTACGTCCAGTGACACGGATATCAGACACACGGGTGCGTAAAACCTTTCCTTGCTTACTGGTTACTATTAATTCATCTGTTAAATGAACTTTCTTCACCGCAATCACTGGCCCATTTCTGTCTGTAGTCTTAATGGTGATAACACCTTGACTTCCGCGATGGGTCTTACGATATTCGTTAACATTAGAAATCTTACCAAAACCATTTTCAGACACCGTAAGAATCATGTCATCTTGTTTAACAATTGCCATTCCTACCGCAATGTTATCATTAATGAGCTTAACACCTTTCACACCAGTAGTGTTTCTTCCCATTGATCGCAACTCAGATTCACTAAACCTTACAGCTTTTCCTTTATTTGTTGCAACAATAATTTCATCGTTTCCATCTGTTATTCCGATACTAATTACTTCATCATTCTCATTAAGTTTAATAGCTTTTATACCCTTTTTTCTGACGTTACTGTACATGGAAAGTGCTGTCTTCTTGACTAGTCCTCCTCTCGTACAGAATAAAAGATATCTATCATGAGGGAAGCTTGCTGTAGTGATCGTATTGACAACCTTTTCTCCTTCTTCCAGTCCAGGAACCATATTTACTATAGGTTTGCCTTTAGCATATCTACTACCCTCTGGAACATTGTATCCTTTTAGCCAGTATAAACGACCACGATTGGTAATAAACAAAATGTAATCATGAGTACAGGTGACAAACATATTGTTCAAATCATCTTCTTC
>JAKSHX010000121.1 GCA_024399155.1 archaeon
GTTAAATACAACTTCTCTTCCATCGTAGCCTCCGGGTTGCGATGGTTGTTTTTTGGGGTGGCGAGGTGGCGAGGGTGGCGATGGTTTTATAACCCCCACCCGCGCGTATGTGTGTATAGAGTTTTGAAAAGTATCGCCACCATCGCCACCCAAAACAGTTGAAAGAGGGGAGCGAGAGTGTCGAGAGAGTGTCGGCCGACCCTCGACTGACCCTCGACCCAAAAGGATAGTTAAAATACCGATGAAACACTCGTCACCCACCATTTGTCTTATACGGAATAAGGTTTACTCATACGGAATCAAAAAATGTACTATTTTTAAGATTTCAGATTTATGAGTAAAACAAAAAACAATTATTCAGAGTCATTTAAGCTTCAAGTTTTGAGTGATTATTATGCTAACGGAAGTCCTTTTCGGGCAACGTGTAAAAAATGGAATGTTACGCAGGGGAGTTTGGGTCGATGGATTAAAGCCTCTTGCACGAATGAAAAAAAAGTTGTATCTTTGCAGCCGGAAACGAAAAACGATCCACTAATGCAAGACAATCAATCAACCATTCAGGAACTACAACAGCAAGTAGCAAACCTTCAAAAGAGTCTAGAGTTTGAGCGTTTACGTGTTACTGCTTATGAACGCCTCATTGAGATTGTAAAAAAAGAAGATGGCATTGACCTGCTAAAAAAAGGTGGTGCCAAACAGTAGACAGCCTGAGCATGGAGTATCGAGAGGTAACGATTGAAACTCTATGCGGACTGTTTGGCAAGTCGAAACAGGCTTACTATAAGCACAAACGGCAAACCATTAGTGACTACGATTGGGAGCGACAAGTACTCACTGTTGTAGCCTATTATCGAGAACTGATGCCCCTTATTGGTTGTCTTAAATTATACGACATTGTGTGTAGTATTTTTGGTGAGAGACGCGGCTATGCAAGGGATAATTTTTTAGATTTGATGCGTCGGCATCATCTGATAATCCCGCCACGTCGTCCGCGGCACACGACCAACTCTAATCACCTGTATTTCAAGTATCCTAACTGTACAAAGGACTTGGATATATCGCACATTAACGTGCTTTGGGTGGCAGATATAACGTACATTGCACTACTTGGAGGAAACACATGTTACTTGCATTTAGTGACGGATTATTACTCGCGAGCGATTATCGGTTTCGTGGTGTCGCCAACACTGGAGGCTAAGTATACCGTCCAAGCTTTGGAGCAAGCTATCGCTAATGCCGGAGGAGGGAACTTGTGTGGCACAACGCACCATTCTGATAGAGGTATACAATATGCCAGCGATGCTTACACACTGATGCTGCGCAACCATCATATCCGCATCAGTATGTGCGAGGATTATAACCCTACTGACAATGGTTTGGCGGAACGAGTAAACGGCATATTAAAAACGGAATGTATTTATCAATTGCCACTCATGACAGACATCAATGAGGCTACCGAACAAATTAGTAAATATATCGACATATATAATAATGTGCGTCCTCATATGAGCCTACAGAATGCTACTCCAATGTCAATTTATAGGAATGATCCTGCCATTACTCCGGCTGCGCGTTGGTACAATAAAGAGGAATATTATGACACAAAAAACGATGGATGATATTTTTTTTGAAAAATTTAGGGCTCGGCTAATCGCCTCGATTTTTAGTTGTTTACCCTCAGGTCGGGTAGACCGAGATGCTCCTCGCATCTCATATCGTCAACCTTTTTAGTAAACAAGTCAACAATATACGATTATTAAGAAACGATTCCCGTAAACGAGTAAACCTAAAA
>JAKSHX010000122.1 GCA_024399155.1 archaeon
TGCTCCATGTTTCCACCAAGGCCGGCGGCAAACGGAAAAGGAGTAAGTGAAACCTTCTCTGCAAAGTTAATCAGTGTATTGCCATAATCTTCGTAAGCATCCTCTTCAAGCATTTTCAAAACGGAAGTGTCACAGGCAACCTCTCTGTCATTACGCATTTCTTTCAGTGCGTACCACACAAGAGGATTGAACCAATATACTACCCCAGCAAGATTCATCAGATAACTGGCAACAGCATCTTTGTGCTTATAGTGCTGCAGTTCGTGCAACAGCATATATCGCATATCGGATTCGTTGTAATCAGAGATCAGATGAATCGGCAGATAAATACACGGTTTCAAAAGTCCCACAATAATCGGGGATTTCAAAAATGCAGTACTGTAAACAGGGATATTTCTGTGAATTCCCATTTCCTCCAAACATCGATGATATAGTATGCGAACTTCCGGGTTCTGAAGGGGAAGGGCAGATTTCTCCAAAGTGCGTAGGCGGAGCGAGGATTTGAACACTAGTATAATCATTGTAAAAATGCCTACAATCCATATCCCCAACAATATGTATCCGGCAATGGATGGTGTTTCGCTATTTACAGAAAGTGCGAAATCATTCATCCAGTCTGTATTTCCGGTCGGATGAATTCCCACAGCTTCCCCCATAGCGGTTGCGGTACCAGAAGCAGGGGAGCTTCTTAAGCTACCAAGCCACGAGAAGATTTGTGGAAATCCGATGAGACGGAACGGTATAAAGGGAACTGCCAGCAACCCAAGGAGCAGGAACCACAGATTATACTGCATCCGGCTGGACAGGTTGTTTTTGAATATCCGCTTGGCTATCAAAAGAATTCCGATGATACCGCTGATAAATACATTGCATATTAAAAAGCGTATCATAAAATTAGCCACGTTAATTTCCTCCTTTTTTTGACCTCTTGGAAAGAAGGGAACGTAGAGTGTCTATTTCTGTTTCAGACAGTCTGTCATTTTCTATATAGGCAGACAGCATGGCAGTGATATCCCCGTCATAGTATCGTTCCAGAAAAGAGTTGCTTTCCTGGCCGATGTATTCGCTTTCCTTCACGACTGGGGTATAAACAAACACTCGGCTTTGTTTTTCATAAGTCAGAACGCCTTTTGTTACGAGACGTTTGATTAAAGTCTGTATCGTCTTAGGACTCCAGCTTGTGGTCTGTAATAATTTATCTGTTATTTCATTGGTACTGATCGGCGCATGTTTCCATACGATTTTCATAACTTCAAATTCAGCTTCAGAAATCTGTGGTAAATCGTTCATTTTAAATCCCTCCTTAAATCTTACGGCTGTAATAAATATATTATAGACGTTATTCATGTGGTTGTCAATTTCAGAAAAAACATATTGACTTGAAATCTTACTTGTGTAATAATTGAAATATTACAAGGGTAAGATTTAGAGATGACAACAAAAAGAAAAGAACCAGAATCACAACGGATTAGCTGGTTCCTTTACTCGTTTGAATTACCTCTTTTATGTATGAGTGCTAAGAGGTATTCAATTGCTGGAAGAATCTCGTCTGCCTCTTGTTCATCACATTCCTGTAGCATCAGTAACAGTTTTTGTTTTTTCAGCCCGTCCGTAGCAGTGTCAGGGTGGAAAATACGGTCTGCAGGAATGTGTAAATAAGCGATGATCTGGCACAATACTTCGAACTTGGGATTACCACGGTCATTTTCAATATTTAGTATTGTACGCTCATCACAACCTATTTGTTCAGCTAATGCTGCTTGAGATAGAT
>JAKSHX010000123.1 GCA_024399155.1 archaeon
ATCCCTCCCTAATCATTATTATGAGCAAAGAACGGACAACCCGGAGGGGCAGGTTGCTTATCACGAATACTCGTGACGGCCGGGCTACCTACCGGTTCTGGCATGCATATGCACACGTTGCGTTTTTATCTTTGCGATTAATATACAATCAGGCGCAAAGGCCATGATTAACAGTAGAACTGAAATTTATCGCACAAGCACCTTAAATAATCCATGCCTATTGCAGTAATATAGTAAGTATTTCGTCCTGTTGATTTTGAATCGAGCTTCGGCATTGCCTTCCGCATATAATTTCTTTATTTCATATCCGTCATCTTTCATGGCTACAATAAAGGAAATATAATGCTTCTTGCTCATCTCATGCTGAATGGTTATATAGTATTCATCCTCAACTTTTTCAACACTCAGATGATGATCATCATCTTCCGTTTCCGGCTCCAGCGCAGGAAGCACAATACCACAGCAACTGACTATCGTTTCTCCGGTACTGCATACGATGTTTCCGCAGATTGGGCACACATGGAACTTCATCCGAAGCATATTAAACGACTTATTTGTGTTTACCACATTTTCGCCGGAAAACAATTCAATTACAGAAACACCCAATGCATCCGCCAGCGGCTCTACAAGAGAAATATCCGGATAGCTGCGACTTGTTTCCCATTTTGATATTGCTTTGTCTGAAACGTTCAGTTTCTCAGCAAGCTGCTGCTGAGTCATGTTTTTGCTTTCCCTTAAGCGCCTGATCATTGCGCCGGTCACATATTGATTCATATGTATCGCCTCCTTACAACGCTAAGGATATTCCTTTATCATTGCAATAACAACCTACGCTTCGTAGAGAGAAAAATTCAGATTTTACTCTGCATTATCACAATAAATTTCTATCGCATTTGCTACGAAGATGGCTGTACCTTCTCCGCCATATGAATCGATATTCGTTGTAAAGTCTCCACCGCCTGAATACATTTTCCCTAATCCGCGCAAAATCTTATTTGTGCATGTATAAAAGTTTTCTGTAATATAGTCCTGTATTCTCTTTACAAGATTCTGAGCATCAGCAGAAGCCGGATCTATATTCTTCATCTCGCCAGCTTCTTTAAACAGAAGCATAAATCTATCTGCTATAATTCGCTCGTCCTCTTCAGTTCGATTCTTTTGCTTTTCTTCCATCTCCTTGTATTCTGGCATATTGCCATACAATTCCTTTGCCTGTCTGGAATATTCGTCCAGTTTGCTTCTATCAAAAGCCTTAAAATCCATATGTTTCACTCCTAACATTTTGATTCCAAGTGCAAAGTTCATCAAGTTCTCAATATGTTCCTTCTTAAGCCTTAGCAACTCTATTTGCTGTTCTAAAGCTTTACTTCTATCAAAATCAGGACTATTGATAATTGCCTTAATGTCTTTCAGAGGAAACTCCAATTCCTTAAACAGCAGAATATGTTGAAGGCGCTCCAAATCTGTATCGTCATACAGTCTGTAGCCTGCATCGGTATATCCCGTCGGATGTAAAAGACCGATCTTGTCATAATATTGTAGAGTGCGTATACTCACTCCGGCAAGCTTACTCACTTCATGCACTGTCATCATTATTATTTCCTCTCTTAACTTGGTGACTTCAGTATAAACTATTACGTAACGTCGGAGTCAATGCTTTTTTCAAAAAATTTTTTCATCTAAGTAGCTCGACAAATTAGAATTTTTATTTTTTCTTAATCGGATGTCTAATAACCGTCTTCCATTTT
>JAKSHX010000124.1 GCA_024399155.1 archaeon
GAAATATATTCTGAAAGTTTTTCATCGAAATCAGCCAGGTATTTATCATCAAATTTCTCAATGCCTTTTTCAATTAATTTTTTTCGATCCTTTATTGTCGATGAAATCATCTCCTTGATTTTCAGTAAAATCTGATGATCTGTTTCATCTGCAATTTTCTGAAGTGCTCTCTGTAAATGAGCTACGCATTCAAGGTTCTGAAATACGAATTTTTCATTGTAATTTACACGATTATGATCATGCATCACTTTGGTTTCCTTTGACAGGTTTTCAAGTATCCCGTCTTTAAGAAGTCCTTCCATATCTTTATGATCATGTGCAACATAAAATGCTATTCTTTCATCTCCGTAAAATCTGAGACATATTCTTTTGGTATCAGCAAAAACAACCGTATCATCCCAGTATAGCAGTCCTTGTCTAAGCATTCTTCTCCGCAAGTCGTCATGAAATTCGGTAAGATGTTTTGCTGCTCGGGCCTGTACCTTTGCTACATATCCTTCACATGGTTTTATTTCCCCGTTTGATACTCCCTCCAGAAATCTCGGAACTTTGTTAATTGATGAATTCATCACATTTAGCAAAACCAGTATTAATGCCTGTACATTTGCTCCGTATCTGCTTTTTGTTCTTTTTTCAGGTGGAGTTCGGCATATTACTTTCTGACCACACACATTGCATACGTAAACGTAGAAAACATGCTTTACTTTTTTCACCTTTACTTCTACTTCAGTTTCATATCTGTCTACTGTTTCTCCTGTGAATTCAAAGTCTTCGTTTTTGCACTTCGGACATACATCATCTTCTTCAAGTAAATGTTCTTCAGTATCAGTGATTTCATCTTCTTCAGGTACAGCCATTTCTGTCTTAACGTGACCTGTTACACCGCCTTTACAACATCCTGTATTTTCTCTCCCGTTTGGTATGACTTTGGTTTTTCCTATTGGCGTTTGAGAAGTTGGAACAGATGTATTTGTTCCGTCTCTGTCCTGTACTGCTTTCAGGTGCTTGATTTCTGCGGTAAGTGCTTCTATTATCGCATCTTTTTCTTCTGTTTCTTCCTTATGCTTTCTTTTTAATTCTTCTATTTTATCGTCATATGTTTTGTACAGTTCCCAGTTTTCCATTCGCAGCTTCTGCATGTTATCTTCGTACTTGCTGGTTTCTTTGATAAATTCATTCCATGTGTCGCAACTTACTTCATACCACTTGTCTCTTGTCTTTATTCCTTCCTGACGTACTTTTTCTACCTCTCTTCTCAGTCTTTGCAGTTCTCTTTCATATCCTCCGCATACTCGTCGATAGTCATCCTGTATTTTTAAAAATCTGCTTCCGTTTTCAAATGTTTTTACTTTCTCTTTTAGATTTTTATTTTCATATTGCAGCTGCGATATGACTGAAAACTGTTCATTCATGGCCTTCTCCGGTTACATTTTATTTTAGTATTTCCTTTGCTATTTCTCGTATTCTTTCAAGTTTCGCTTCCAGAACTGCTATCTTATTCTCAAGATCTTTTATTTGTTTATCCTTTACTTCATTTTCTTCCTGTAGATTCTTTGCTATTATTTCATAATCTGTTTCTTCTGTTACTGTTGCTGTTTCCACTTTTACTTCTTCTGTTTCAGATTTTGGCTTTCTTCCAGGCTTTCTTGTTGATGGAATAAGTTCACCGGTTACCGGATCTTCTACTCCTAAATATTTTCTTTTCGGTCTTGACTGCTTTTTTACCGGATCATA
>JAKSHX010000125.1 GCA_024399155.1 archaeon
ATGTAAATAAACCGCCATGACCTTGCAAAAGCAAGCGAGCGCCCCGGTCTGAAACGACTGCGGACTGCACAGTACCCATAGAAATATGCGGATTACCTGCAGAAAACACATTCGGGTTAAACGGCAAAATGTACCTTTATCTGATATGAGGATTGAGTATGAAGCGTGTATTGATTACTCAAAATCTGTTTGATAACGGTACAAAACAACGGAACCGAGCCGAAGAAAAAATGCCAAAAATCGGCTTGTTGAAAAAATCTGAAAAATTTTAAAGGAAGTGATTTTATTCCGAGAAAGACGAAAGAATGCCACCTGTTTTACAAAATCGGTGATGACGAAATTCAGATTGACAGCTTCGATAAAAAGCTGAACACCGATATTCTGAAACTGTCCGAAGAAGAACCCTCTGCCGTTTTTATCATCAATGATGAAAGCAAACCTCTCTACCTTCGGGCTGCTGTGAAAATGAAAAACATATCTTTTCTTTTCCGTAAAACACCGTCGGCAAAAACAAAAAAGTCCCGCTCCGAAAACGGAAAGCGGCACATAAATAATCTTAAAAATCAAAAGAAAGAAAGGTGATAATTATGGACGAAAATAAATCTAAACAAGATAAACTGCTCGAAGCAATCAGAGAAATGAACAGGGCTTCTGACCCCAATAAATTGCAGACTGTTTCTATGTCAGAGATGTATGAAACGGTGTATCAGAGTCAGCCTGCCGTTATTGAAGATTTCCTGTATCCCGGACTTTGCGTTCTTGCAGGTGATTCAAAAATCGGCAAAAGCTTTCTCGTTTCGCAGATTGCTTTTCATGTTGCAACGGGAAAAGAATTCTGGAATAAAGCGGTTTCAAAAGGAACTGTTTTGTATCTTGCTCTTGAAGACCAATACTCCAGAATACAGAAAAGGATGTTCAAAATGTACGGCGAAGAAAATACCTCCGATCTGTATTTTTCAATCACCGCAAGCACGATAACCGCCCACCTTGAAAATCAGTTGAACGACTTTGTAAGAGGTCATCCGGGTACCAATTTAATCATTATTGACACCATGCAAAAGGTACGCGGAGGAGTTACCGATAACTACAGTTATTCAAAGGATTATGAGTTTATTTCGCAGTTAAAAAAGATTGCCGATGACAATTCTTTGTGTCTTTTACTTGTTCATCATACAAAGAAAATGAAAGATGATAAAGACCCTCAGAATGATATTACTGGAACAAAAGCTCTTATGGCTGCGGCTGATTCTTCTATGGTTCTGGTTAAAGAAAGTCGCACAAGTCTTAATGCAATACTCAATATTACGGGACGAGATCAACCCGATACGCGAATTAAAATCAGAAAAAATCCTGAAACTCTGATATGGGAATCGGAAGAATTTGAGACTGATATTTACAAAGAACCGCCCGATCCGTTATTGCAGAATATTGCCGATATAGTTATCAGAAACAGCGGCAAATGGAGCGGCAGCGCGACCGAACTTGCGGCACTTTCAGGTGTTGATATAAAGCCGAATAAGCTGACATTGAAGCTTAATATCAACGCTTCAAAGCTTCGTTATGACCATGGTATTGACTACAAAAATGTACATACCCATAACGGAAGATTCATTGAATTTCAGCTTATTGAGAAAAGAACCGCGACGGTCGGCGACGATTGCGACGATAAACTGCCGTGCGGTGTTTTACCGTAACGACCGTAACTATCGTAACGC
>JAKSHX010000126.1 GCA_024399155.1 archaeon
CACAAACAGCCTCAGATACCCCCAAAAACTAACAATGCAAAAGAGCAAGAAAAGACCAAGCCCTACCGTACCATAAAAAGGGCAGATGGGCAGGTTCACCAACCCTTTTTTGGTGACACAAATGGGTCAGCGAACCTGTCCCTTCGACCCTCCAGTGTGTTATCGACGATTTTAACAACTTCAATAATATTACTAAAAATTAGGAGTCAATTCTGAGGCAAGAGGGACTTCTCCTGACCCTCCGGGGTGTCACCGAACGATTTCAATAATTTCAAAATCAGTGCAAATCGAATGCAAAGAAAAAAAACTTGTTCATTTGCTGAGATGCAGCCTGATTTATCCAATAATTTCACCAAAAAATCTGGGGTCAATCCTTGCCCGAACCAAAATAAATTTGTATCTTTGTGCTTGGTATGAAAGTTGTCTGGCATTGCTGATTATTTGCCATTCCTGCTATGGTGAATACTATGCGTATTGCTTGTATAACTGTTTGCTCTTTAGATGGTTGAACCATACTTCGGATAGACGTGAATTGATGCTTTGCGCAGTCGTCAGAAAATGATAATTTGTTATGGAAAACAAGACAATCAAGATTTTCATCTCGTCGTCATGCGAGTTAAGTGCCGAAAGGGAGGCTTTGGCAGGGTTTGCTACTGAAGTCAATAACATCTGGTGTGATAAGGGGATTACCGTCATTCCGGTTGAGTGGGAGTTTGTTGAGTCTGGGTTGAACGGAGGAAGCAAACAGGATGAATATAATCAGGCGATTGACGAGTGTGTGCGTTGCGTCGTGATGTTTGACACAAAGGTGGGTAAATACACAAAAGAGGAGTTGGATTATGCCTTGCAGAGGGCAAAAGAGGGGAAGAATCCGAAACGTGTCGATGTACTGTTCAAATATAGCGATGTCAAGGAACTTGAAAAATATCCTGATGTGAAAGGGGTTTATGATGACCTGATGGCAAAAGAGATGTTTCCTGAAAAGTTCAACAACTTCACCTTCAGCAACTTCAATACAATGGATGCCTTGAAACTCAAATTCCTCACGTATATCCAGTTTGAGCTGAAACAGTATTTTGCTGACATTGATTTGAAAATAGAAGATGGGAAAGTGACGATGGGGGGCAAGACGTTTTTTGAATATAGCAATTTGCCAAGTTTCAAAAATTGCGAGGAGTACCAAAATCTATTTCAGTTAAGACAAAGGCTAAATCGTTTTTTTAGTGATAACAAACGGCAAGGAATGGTAGTTGTTATTGTATTGTTGGTTTTATTTTTTATCGGATTTATTGCCTTTTGGTATATGAAGGGGAACTCAGTTAAACAAATAAGAACATATGATTTTGTAACAAAAACGTACAGAATAAAGGTCAGAGAAACGATGGATGGAAGTTTTGTATATTCATCGTGGAAGGTAGATGCTGGCGGTTCTCCCGATATTGTTATCCGTAATGGATATTATGACAGTTTGCGTCATTGTTATGTTTTTCAAAATGGAACTTACTATTATTATGTTGGAGATAAAAAATGTAATAATTGTAGTGGAAAATGTATGGCAGATTCATTAATTGTGAAAAAACAAAACGAAGTGTTATATAAGGGATTTTTATCGGTATATGTTGAATGAAGATAAATAAATTCAAGTTTCGCAAGTTAGAAAAAATAGCGTAATTACTTAAAATAAAAGG
>JAKSHX010000127.1 GCA_024399155.1 archaeon
GCCGAGGTTAGGACAGGTCTGCAAAGCAAATCAGCAAGATGCCAAAAGAAACTTCAAAAACACCAAAAAGTATAGTTATTACTTATATTTACCATCTTAAATCTTAAACGGTGAATTTATAGAACTCACCTTATATGTATAATATACTATCTTTTTTGGAAAGTAGGGGGTCAACTTTTTAGGTGAAATTATTGAAATTATTGAAATCGTCAAAAAGTCACCTCAAGCGAAACCTTTGATTACCTGATACGTACTACTACACCACAAGCAAGCTGTAAAGATTGGGGAATATGTTGGGCAGACAATGACACCCAATTTTCGCCCAATTTCCCTCCCGAAAACAGAAAATCTCATGCAAAAACAGAAAGAATGGCACGTCATTCCAAAAACCCTCTCCAAACGGACTTCAAATGTTAAAATTTAGCCCCATCTCCACAAAAAGGCTATCACGTCTCTTTCGGTTCATCTCCACAAAGCAAAAGAGCAAGAAAAGAGCAAGCCCAACCGTACCATAAAATCATCCCGATTTCAATAATTTCAATAATTTCACCTTAAAACCTGGGGGTATCTCTATCCTTAAATGTTAAATTACCGTCCCCACCCTACAGGCAAAAAAGTTTGGCTCTATAACGTTTCGTGTGGATAGCGTTATCTCTACAAACAAGCTCCGAAGGAGCGGCATAGTCCAGGGCAGGGCGGAAGCCCTGTTATCATAGCAATATCAAAAAAACGCATTTCTGTGGCGTGCGTCAGCTAAGCCATCCCGCTAATGCATCTTCTATAACATCTATAAAAGCGCAGCGTTCTATAAGAACTAAGACTCAATAACAATTCTTTTGCCGAGTTGCACCTTGCTAACCACTTAAGCGAACTTACCCACTCAAAACGTTATAGAGCCGCTTTGGCTCTAACGTTTCGTGTGAAAAAAGCCATTGTAAAGTCGTCTCTTTCGGGTTTAACCATGGAGCATAGGACTTGACCTTACTATGTGATAGTTTTGGGCTTCTATATAACTACACGCTAACCCCTGTAAAGACGGAGCCCGCTCCGTCTCTGAGGGGTATCTGTCCCATCTGTTATATTCCTCCTTTTATTGAGACCTCCCTCAAACTGGCTGCAAAGGTACAAATAATGGCTCTAAAACGTTTCGTGAAGTAACTTTGTATGCAAACTCAAAGCGCTGTAGGCGCGACATAAATCAGCCTACGGTGTAAACCCTGGGTAACAAGGCATTACCTATAAGGTATTCCCCTCCTTAGGGAGGGGGCAGGGGGGTGGGGGAGTATCCAATTCAGTGAATAAACCCACTCAATTTGTTATAGAGCCCAAAAAAGGTGCAAGTGCCGAGGTTGATTTCATAATGCAGCATAATGGCAGGATTATCCCGATTGAGGTAAAAGCAGGTAACAATACCCATCTCCGATCGTTACATAGTTTCGTTAACCTGAGCGACAACGATGTCACAGCCGTGAGAATCTGGAGTGGAGAGTTCTCAGTTCAGGATATTACCACACCTGCACCCAACAACAAACCATTCAGATTAATCAATATTCCGTTTTACCTTGTTGGATATATAGACAAAATCATAGACACTGCAAACATAAAGTTCAATAAATAA
>JAKSHX010000128.1 GCA_024399155.1 archaeon
CCCAAACCCCAAACCCCAAACCCCAAACCCCAAACCCCAAACCCCTTACAAATATTTTTTTTTTTTGATTTTGTGTGCAAATTTTATTTATTGGAAATATAATAAATCAATGAGAGAAATAGTACATATTTAAGCCGGTTAATGCGGTAACCAAATTGGTTCCAAATTCTGGGAAGTCATTTCTGATGAACACGGTATTGATCCAACTGGAGCTTATCACGGTGATTCAGATCTATAATTAGAAAGAATTGAAGTATACTTTAATGAAGCTACTGGAGGAAGATATGTTCCAAGAGCTATCCTATTAGACTTAGAACCAGGCACAATCGACAGTGTTAGAGCTGGACCATACGGATAATTATTCAAGCCTGATAACTTGATATTCGGATAAAGCGGTGCTGGTAACAACTGGGCCAAAGGACACTACACTGAAGGTGCTGAATTAATTGATGGTGTATTAGATGTAGTCAGAAAAGAAGCTGAAGGATGTGACTGCCTATAAGGATTCTAAGTATGCCACTCATTAGGTGGTGGTACTGGATCTGGTATGGGTACTTTATTAATCACCAAGATCAGAGAAGAATACCCAGATAGAATAATGGAAACTTTCTCTGTTTTCCCATCTCCAAAGGTATCTGATACAGTTGTTGAACCTTACAACGCCACCTTATCAGTCCACTAATTAGTAGAAAACACCGATGAAGTATAAGTTATCGATAACGAAGCTCTTTATGACATCTGCTTCAAGACCTTAAAGCTAAAGACCCCAACTTATGGTGACTTAAACCATTTAGTATCAGCTGCTATGAGCGGTGTAACTTGCTGCTTAAGATTCCCAGGTTAATTAAACTCTGACTTAAGAAAGTTAGCTACTAACTTAGTTCCATTCCCAAGATTACACTTCTTCATGATTGGTTTCGCCCCATTAACCAGCAGAGGAAGCTAAGTATACAGAAACTTAACAGTTCCAGAATTAACATAATAAATGTTCGACTCTAAGAATATGATGTGCGCTTCTGATCCAAGACACGGAAGATATTTAACCGCTTCTGCCATGTTCAGAGGAAGATTATCAACCAAAGAAGTCGACGAATAAATGTTGAACTTATAAAATAAGAACTCTTCTTATTTCGTTGAATGGATTCCAAATAACATCAAATCAGCTATCTGTGATATACCACCAAGAGGATTAAAGATGTCAGTTACTTTCATTGGTAACTCAACCTCCATCTAAGAAATGTTCAAGAGAGTTGCTGATTAATTCTCTGCTATGTTCAGAAGAAAGGCTTTCTTACACTGGTATACTGGTGAAGGTATGGACGAAATGGAATTCAGTGAAGCTGAATCAAACATGAATGACTTAGTCAGCGAATATCAATAATACTAAGAAGCCACAGCTGAAGATGAAGCTGAAGGTGATGAAGAAGCTGAAGCCGCTGAAGGAGAAGGTGAAGCTGAAGGAGAAGCTGAAGCTGCTGCCGAGTGATGAACATTTTTTTAGAAATTTTGATTACATATTCTAAAAGCTCTTTTTTCAGTTTTTAAAAATAAAAAAAAAATTATTTATTTGGGGTTTGGGGTTTGGGGTTTGGGGTTTGGGGTTTGGGGTTT
>JAKSHX010000013.1 GCA_024399155.1 archaeon
TATCAGACTCAGATAGGTTATATTCATAATCTATCAAAGCAAATTTGCCAGATGTTTAAGAAAAATTTATAGCCCAAATTAAAAGCCATCAGTAATCCAGTCAAATATTTTTTGAACCTATTAAAATTAAGACTTAAAAAATAAACAAGAAAAACATTGAGAAGACACCTACTAAAATGATACTTGGTTTTTAAACAGGCTATTCATAGAGTGTGAATAATTGATCGTCTTGGTCTACATCCCACAACCCAATCCTAGCACCACAGTCTATCCAACCGTATGCATAGTTCACTGCAGCAAAGGCAGTAACAAAATCCCCGTTTTCACAAAAATGTTTGGCGTCATTGTAATAAGATAACGCCATGTTAAGGAAGTCATCAGCCATTCTTCTTGAAAAAGAATGTTCTGGTGCTACAACCACAAGTTTTTCAAGTGCTTTTTTGGTTGTATCAAGATACTTATTAATTTTAGCATCAGTAATAATAGTATTCAATCAGTTTCCTCCAATGCCTTATTCAATTTTTTATGTCGATAATCGATTCCACATGACTATCATATCAATTTTGACTTAATATAGGTTTATTAATTTTTGATTTGTAAGTGGCATGCCCATATTATGTTGAGCTGCCTCTAATCCTAGCAAATTGTATAATTTTTCATACTAAACGTTTCCAATAAAACGCGATTCAATATGAGATTAAAGAGACTCAAACTTTATACTCAAATCTTTGAAAGTAAATCTGGAGATAAATGTTCTTTTTTGACATTATCTTTTTAAACAAATTTATTCAAAATTTATTAATTTCTTTTTTTAAATTAGGTCGATTTTAAGCTTATATGTCGTAAAAATTACACAATGTTAAATTTTGTCAGTTTTGATACATCTTAGAATATAATTTTTATTATAAAACTTAGAAAAGATATCATGTGTTTCAAAATATGTCACATCATAATCGTTATGATGTTCCACACAATATTCAAAATAATTGTATACCCCACCCTAGATCTATTTCAATATCTGCATTTATAGTGCACTTGATGCGTAAAATGTTAATATTACTGATTTTTGACTACCTTCGAAACTATACTAAATATAATTAAAGTCTATAAGATGGCAAGGTATCATGATAGTCGTTGCTGGGTCATCATCTACGGATTTAGCTCAGGAAATCGCAGAGAATCTCCAATGTGATTTCATAAAAGCAGATACACAAAAATTTCCTGACGGGGAATGTTATTCGAGAGTCAACGCTCTTACACTGAATGACGATGTTATCATCGTTCAAAATACTTATCCGGATGAAAATCTAATCGAGATGCTCTTGATTGAGGATGCCGTAAGGGGCCTTGGTGCCAAATCAGTGACATTAGTAATTCCCTATTTTGGATACGCAAGACAGGATAAAATTTTTAAACTCGGTGAGCCCGAAAGTGCAAAGGTGATTTCAAAATGTTTAGCAATGGGGTGCGATCGAGTGGTAACCATAGATATACATAAAGAAGATACACTGAAACATTTTGGTCTTCCATATAAAGATTTAAAGGCAGCCGAGGCAATAGCAGAATATTTTAGAGATAAGAACATCGATATCGTATTTGCTCCTGATATAGGTGCAAAAGCCCGTGCCAGAAGCGTTGGAGAAAGGCTAGGCGTACCATACGATTATTTAGAAAAAATTAGGATTTCAGGTACCGATGTACGCATTAAGCCGGTTAATTTAGATTGTACGGGTAAAAATATACTGATCGTAGATGATATGATTTCCACCGGTGGGACCATAGTTACTGCAACGAGACAATTAAAGGAAGCTGGAGCTAAGTCAGTTATGGTTGCATGCACCCATGGTATATTTGTCAATAATACGCTTGACAGACTTGAAGGAAGTAATTTAGACGCAGTTCTTTCAGCTAACACAATTGCAAGTAAAGTTTCAAAGATCTCAGTTGCAAAAATTATCGCCAGGTCTCTTAAGGAGTGGTGAATTGTCTAGACTGAACAATTATAACGAGTGGTATCTTGACATCGTCGAGAAGGCGCAATTATCAGACAAAAGATATCCAATTAAAGGTATGAATGTTTGGATGCCGTATGGTTGGAAGATAATGACATTCATCGACCGATATATCAGGGAAAAATTGGACGCTACAAACCACTGTGAAGTTTCCTTTCCTTTGCTCATTCCAGAAACAGAATTTAAAAAGGAAAAAGATCACATCAAAGGGTTCGATTCAGAGGTTTATTGGGTTACACATGCCGGACTAGATGAATTGGATGTGAAACTCGTTATTAGACCAACAAGCGAGACCGCAATGTATCCGATATTTTCCCTTTGGATAAGGTCACATCAGGACCTTCCATTAAAGATTTATCAGATCGTGAACACATTCAGATACGAGACCAAACAGACTCGTCCATTTATCAGAATGAGGGAAATACATTTCTTTGAATCACATACATGCCATGACACAGAAAAAGACGCGCAAAAGCAAATAGAAGAAGACCTCGAAATTGTTAAGGATATCGCAAACAAATTATGTATCCCTTATTGTCTCCTTAAGCGTACCGATTGGGATAAGTTCCCAGGTGCTTACTACACAGTAGGTATCGATACAGTTATGCCAAACCATAAGGTTCTTCAAATCGGATCGGTGCACCATTATAGGACAAATTTTTCTGAGCCATACAATATCATGTATGAAGATGAAAACGGAGAACATAAGTATGTCCATCAAACTACTTACGGAATGTCTGAAAGACTTCTTGGAGTTGTGATTAGTGTACACGGCGACGATAAGGGGTTATGTTTACCACCACTAATTGCACCCTTTGAAGTTGTTATAATTCCAATTTTTGGAAAGAATAATAAGAAGGAAATATCCGAAGCAACCGTTAAAATAAAGAACGAACTCGAGATGGCAAATATTCGTACAAAACTCGACAATAGGAATGATCGTCCAGGCAGCAAATATTATGACTGGGAAATTAAAGGTGTACCGCTTAGATTAGAATTGGGAGCTCGTGACATAGATAACAATGTAGTAACATTTGTTAGAAGAGACAACGGGGAGAGGGGAACAATCAACGCATCATCACTTATACCTGAAATCAAATCGATCTTAGCAGACATTACAAGATCCATGAATGACAAAGCCTGGAAATTTCATAATGATGCGATTTTCGATCTCAAGACTACTAGTGACATCCCTAAAGATGAAGAAGACTCAAAATTGATGGTTTATAGGTTTGGGTGGTGTGGATGTCCAGAGTGTGGACATAAATTTGAAGATGATAACAATATCAAGATATTGGGGACTCCCTACTTTTCCGAGAGTTATGACGGCGAATGTATAATATGCGGAAAAAAAACTAAGACCTCAGCATATGCCGCACGGACAATGTAAATCGTCATCAACTTTTTTTATCCTGTATAATTAGACACAATATCAGTGATATAAATCCGGCATGGAACGCATTCGTCAGTATGCGTGAAAGCCCAATTTCATGAATTTTGACATTCAGATTTAATTTTTTGAATGTTAAAATCATCTATATTAGAAATAACCCAATAAATATTCTATAAAGGTTGATTTAAATCTGGAGCGCTATTTTTGTCAGCGATTCTAACCTTAGTTTATCTAATATGTAAAACCACTATATTCACGCGAGACTATCCGATCTTGATTTTATCCTAGTTTTATGTCGTTTCTACAGTTTTTATCAAGGCATCAATGGGTGTGTCTGTTTCTGAAGACAGTTAAGCTTTTTTCTTCCGTATACTAAATATCCAGTATGACTGAGCATTTCATAGGAAGGTCTTACACCTCCACAATGGACTTCCATAGTCCTCTGTATAATCTCAATGGAAAACACATCACTAAAATTTCTGTCACGAAGTGCGTTTACAATTGATTCAACCTGGTTGGTATTCGGGATATAAGAACAAATTCTTCCTCCTGACCTAAGACATGGAAGAATGTTATCTAACATATTTTCCGGATCAGGCACATCCATAATAAGTGCATCTGCAACGATATCTACCTTTGTACTTTTCGCATCTCCAATTTGATAAGACCAATACTTATCCAACCCAGTACGTTTAAGATTTTTTTGTGTGTTGGATATATTTTCTTTTCTAATCTCTACTGTATGTACCTTTCCATCCGGGGCAACAGCGCTTGTTAAGGCAGTAGTAAGACTTCCAGAACCTGCACCTATTTCTAGAATTGTATCTCCAGTTTTAATGTCGCAATAAAACAGTATTGAAGCTATATCCTTTGGGGTGATGATTTGTGTCCCCCTATCCAGTGAAGTTACAAGATCAATAGTACCTGGCCTAAATACACTAAATCTTTTTCCTGCGATAGTAACCTCGAAACCATCGTCAAGATGTTTAAACCTAGATCCATCAAACGTTCCCAGTGACGGAATTCTAAGCATAGAGTATGTCACCTTAACCCAATGTTTTTTATTTTTTTCATCAACAAGGTAAACAAATTCGTTTTCTCTAAACGACATACATCGCCATTATCCCTATTGTTTATAGTAATTGTTTTGCTAAAAATTACACTATCTTATCGTCCCGACACAAGAGATATCTAATAAGCACAACTAGAGATTATTATATCGCGAACGTGGATTTTTGATGAATATCGATAACACCATGTTATAGACCATTCATCTTAAAAATGCCATCTACAAAAACATGACATTTTTAAAAGTTCTATTTAAGTTATCATAAACAATGTAAATACAGTAAAAACGTCAAATTTCAGTTATTTTAACCAATAACGTTAAATCAGCGTTATTTGAATGCGCGTGCAATGGTCACAGTCGAAATTAGAATTGAACTCAAAAAAGGAATTGTCGATCCAGAAGGCAAAAATGTAATGAAAACTTTAAAGTTATTGGGATTTTCAGGGGTTCGATCGGTTAAATCCATTAAAGTTTTTGATGTAGAGTTAGACGCATCTCCAGAAGAGGCAATAAAGTCTGGTGAGGAAATGTGTACGAAACTTTTGGCCAATTCTGTGATTCAAGACTTTAAAGTTACTGTGAGATGATTGTTTGCTAACAGACAAGCTCATGATCAGGCGTAATGTCCCTTATTCTCTATATGATGTTAACATTTTATCAGCCACAGATGATGAATTAATGTGTATATCATCAGAAATGGGATTGAGTCTATCACTAGAAGAAATGAGAATGATTGTTGCGCATTTCAAAAAGAAGGGCAGGAATCCTACAGATATAGAATTACAATCTCTAGGACAGGCATGGAGTGAGCACTGTTGTTACAAAAGTTCCAAATTAACTTTAAAAGAGTTTATTTTTTCAATAGATAACCCAAATGTTCTTTCAAGAGGAGATGCAGGAGTGATGGTTTTTGATGATGATTATGGGTATGCACTGAGAATAGAATCACATAATCATCCTTCCGCTATAGAGCCATACGGCGGCGCTGCAACAGGTATTGGAGGGATCTTAAGAGACGTAGTTTGTATGGGAGCACAACCTATAGGTCTCGTAGACCCGCTATGTTTTGGTTATATAAACACATGTAAAAAGATACCGAAAGGAATCAAACACCCCCATTATCTTGTTAATGGTGTAGTATCGGGAATTAGAGATTATGGGAACTGTGTTGGCATCCCGACGATATCAGGCGGGTTCTTTTTTGACGACAGATATAATGGCAATTGTTTGGTTAATGTAGGCTGTCTTGGAATAGTAAAAAGGGAAGAGCTATTGTCAAATTATGCCAGTGGACCAGGGGATGTTATGATATTATTGGGAGGACTCACTGGACGTGATGGCATTCATGGTGTCACATTTGCTTCTACAAATCTTACTTCGACATCAGACAAGGATTCTAAAGGAGCAGTTCCGTTTGGAGATCCTATAGTTAAAGAACCAACGATTCATGCATGCCTGGAGGCAAATCAAAAAAGTCTTATAACGGGTATGAAAGACTTGGGAGGAGGGGGTCTGAGTTGTGTTATTGGGGAAATGGCATTTGGTGTAGGTGGATGTGGTGCAGATGTCAATCTCGATAAAGTGCCGTTAAAGGAAAATAATCTCACACCATGGGAAATTTGGATTTCCGAATCGCAAGAACGTATGATGATTACATGTAGACCTGAAAACGTTCAAAAAGTGCTAGAAATATTTGACATGTGGGACGTTAATGCTACACCCATAGCCAAAACTACAGATACCGCGCACATCCGAATTTTCTGGAAAGGTGAACTAATTTTCGATATGAATTCAGAATTCCTGACCAGTGGCCCAGTTTATAATAGGCCACACATCAAACCCAAAATATCCACGAAAATAGATGAAAAATTCCCTCATGTAAAAATAACAAACGATACAATAAAGACATTGCTTTCGGACATTAATATAGCATCAAAGGAATGGGCAATCCGTCAATATGATCACGAAGTACGGGCATCTACAGTTATTCATCCAATGGTTGGCAAAATAAATCATACTGGCCCAGGGGATGCATCAGTTTTGATGCCGGTACCTGGAAGATATAAAGGACTAGCTGTGGCTGTTGGATGCAATCCATGGTTTACTGAAGAAAATCCCTATAACGGAGGAAAAGCATGCGTAGACGAGGCATGCAGGAACATAATCGCTGTCGGAGCGAAACCGGATGCACTAACAGATTGTCTAAATTTTGGCAACCCAGAAAACCCCGAAAGATTCGGAGAGTTTAGAGAAGCTGTTAGGGGATTAGGTGAAATATGTAACGACCTGCAATTGCCGATCCCATCAGGCAATGTCAGTTTATATAACGAAACACCTGGTGGAGAGCACATCCTTCCTACACCAATGATACTCATTTGCGGACTTATAGATGACATTAGAAAGGCGGTAACCGCTGACATCAAGAATGAAGGAAACAAATTATTTATCATTGGAAAAACGAAAGATGAGATGGGGGCATCATTATTTTTCCGTAAGTTCGGAGGGGAGAAAGGAGATGTGCCAGACGTCGATTCCAAGAATTTAAAAAGACTCATGGATAAGATGCTCAAAACTTTTGACAAATCATTGATAAGAAGTTGCCATGATTGCTCTGATGGCGGTCTTATTATCGCGATAGCAGAGATGTGTATATCCGGACAGATAGGTGCAAAGATCGATTTATCTGAAATTGGAGACCTGTGTATTGAAAGAAAGTTGTTTTCAGAGAGTAATACACGTTGGATTGCCGAGGTCGAGGAAAAAGATGTCGAGGCTTTCAAAAAAATCATGGATTCAGATGCTATATACATAGGGAAAACCGGCGGTGACAAACTCACTGTAAAAGATACTGATATTAACTTAACAGTCGACGAAATGAGGTCGACATGGAACGATCCCATCTGGAATCTTATGGGGGGTAACGCAGAATGAAGAATGAAGATGTGAAAGTCTGTGTACTCAGAATTGAGGGAACCAGTTGCGAAGACGATATGTATCAAGCATTCAAAATGGTTGGGGCATCACCTGAAAAAGTTCATTTGAAGCAACTTATTGGACAAACTTCTTCAAGTCTTAAGAGAAATATTGAAGATTACGACATTCTTGCATTTCCAGGAGGATTTTCCGCAGGAGATTACGTTAGAGGAGGCGCAATCTTTGCTGCGAGAATCAAATCGACAATAGGGCCACAAATTAAAAAATTTGTAGAATCAGAAAAGCCTGTAATTGGGGTGTGTAACGGATTTCAGACCTTGGTAGAGTTAAGTCTTTTACCTGCATTGAACGAAACGATGTCTTCAAAATCTACTGCCGTCTTATATAGAAATGATTCATCAAGATTTGAATGTCGTCCAACTTTTTTGAGAAATGATAATCGAGGAAAGTGTATCTTCACATCGGATATACCAAAGAAAAAAATTTTGATGATTCCTTCAGCCCATGCTGAAGGAAAATTATTGAGTATGGATCCTAAGTTTGTTGATAAACTGGTAGAGAACGATCAGATTGTATTCCGTTATGTTGGAGAAAACGGAGAAAACGCGAAATACCCATGGAATCCAAACGGTTCTCTGTCAGATATTGCGGGAATATGCAACTCGATTGGAAATGTGTTAGGAATGATGCCTCATCCTGAACGTGTTCTTACTAGATTTACACATCCTGACTGGACTCGTGGATATAACTCCGAAGAAGGGGACGGGCTATGTGTTTTCCGTTCTGTAATGAAAAAGTTTCTATAACAAACGAACAGCCCGTGCCCTATTCCTTTTAAATTTCTACTTTAACGGCAATTCTGTCACCGTTGTTTAGACCAAGTGTTCTTCTAAGATGATACTGACAGATAATCTCGATAATTTCTTTATAATGTGATTTTTCAGGAATAACTACAGCGCAACTCATATTGTGAATTTTTGCCTTATACGCAACAACGTTTCCAAAACTTATACATTTGTCTACAAAACCATTGATGCGATACCCCGGAGAACCTTTAATAATTTCAAATTTGTCAATATCGTCTTCGTCTATTGCAAGATTGAATGTACCTTCAAACGGACTAAAACCGAGTATTTTTTTGAACTGTTGCATATATTGAGGTTGGCAAATATAATGCCCTCCCTCACCCATCCCATTAGTGACCCTGCCATGTATTATTACATGATCGTCGAGCTCAAATATGTGATGATATTCATTGTACACTTTCTTAAGTTCTTTAATTCCCTTATCCGTAATTTTAATGCGTTGTTTTTTAGCACCTAAATTACGGACGATAAGCTTTTCATCCAGAAGTTCCAAAATTTTTTTAGATGCTGATTGTTGACTCACCCCTAATATGTCACTCAACTCACGCGACGATATTGCGACATAGCCATCAATTCCTCCTAGTAAAGCAATCTTTCTGAGAGTGAAAATGTGCTTTTCGCCCATATTCAAATAAAAAATGTAAGGCGATATAAACTATTAGCGTTTGTACAGTAGCTAATAAATGATTATAACGTCTATACGTCAATTTTGCCAGAAGCCGAATATGGTTCATTCATCCACATGCACAAGAAAATAAAATAACGGGAAAATTTGACCTCTGTAACTAATTATTGATAGTAAAGTGTATTCGTTACAAACAATATTTAACCGTATCAGGTAACCATACTTCTGAAGATGCACATCAAAGATTTTTGATTAAAAATATCATCAACCGGTCATCACATCATATAGTCTACTTCGATATTCATGTTACATTCTAACTTCACTTGGAATTTGTAAATATCAGGCTATAACCCCTCTGATATGCTTCCAAGATGCGTTATAACGTGTATCAAATATCATTCGTCTCCTACTTTTACCATGTAAAGTTGATTTGTTTATTTTCACGATCTCGGAACGTCTGGCATCGGAACAGGCGTGCGGAGCGAGAGAGTGTCTTCAATTCTTTGTCCTTCTCCTACATACTTCTTTATACAACTCCCAGAGGAGGTTACATGATTAAAAGACCTTAACCTGCAACTTACTATCTCTTATCTGATATATTCCCTATATACCTCTACTCAACTTGTCTAACTTTGAATATCGATTTATGAATCCCACAATCGATAGGCATTTAGAATACCCACATTATTACTTTTAAACAGCCCGAAATACCACAGACTTACATAAATCAACAATTACGAAATAACACACGCATCCCATCAAAATTATCTAAATGTTTTATTCATTACAACACTCTGTGGCTTAAATCCCATATTGTTATAGAATGCCATAGCGTCTATATTTGGAACCCCAACGTTCAGAGTTATTGTGATGTAACCATATAGTGAACACCACTTATAAGCGGATTTCATAAGTTCAGTGCCAATGCCATTACGTCTGAGATCCTTTCTAACAAATATCCCATTAAGATATCCTACAGGATCGGTAGTGAATTGATCTACGCCATGAGACATCCATATAAATCCAACTTTTTCATAGCCACTTTTCAGGATGAAAGATTCATTGCCATCATCGACATCCATCAAATGATCAACACGTTCTAATGTAGAATTTATCCACAGCTCAGACATTTCTCTCTCGTTGCTACTAACAGATGGAAGCAACGTTTCTTCCACACATTCAATTACATACATTCTATCTTTTTTAGAAGCCTTAATAAGTCTGTAACCTTCAATCCCGAATGGAAGCGAATCCATATGTCACCACGTCTGTGCCGATATTGACAGTGTTTTCTATGTATTATAGATGCTTATCAGGATAGAGATCAAAAATATATAATTTACAAACACTTATATAGAAGAACAAACTTTAAGAAAATAAGTAATCCGTAATTGGAGGGATAAAATATGGGAATGGGTAATACGCCAATCTTGATTCTGAAAGAGGGTACTAAGAGAGACAAGGGCAAGGACGCCCAATTCAACAATATCGCTGCTGCCAGAGTAATTTCTGATGCAGTAAGAAGCAGTCTCGGACCCAGAGGTATGGACAAAATGCTCGTCGATTCAATGGGAGACGTTGTAATCACGAATGATGGAGTAACAATTCTTAAAGAAATTGATGTTCAACACCCAGCAGCAAAAATGTTGGTAGAGGTTGCTAAAACACAAGATGCGGAGGTTGGTGATGGAACCACAACGTCTGTTGTTATTGCCGGCGAACTTCTAAAAAAAGCGATTGATATGGTCGATGCTAATGTCCACCCCACAGTTATCGCCAGTGGATACAGGCTTGCCAACGCTGAGGCTCAAAGAATTCTCACAGATGTTTCTAAAAAGGTGACGATTAAGGACACTGAGACCCTAAAGCGGATTGCAGAAACATCAATGAACAGTAAGCAGATAAGTTCCTCAAAAAGCTTCTTCTCAGGTCTCGTCGTTGATGCAGTTAAGACAATTATTGAAGAAAAAGATGGAAAGTACACTGCAGATCTCAAAAACATTCAAACTGTCAAAAAAACCGGGGCATCCATGGAGGACACCGAGCTTGTTAAAGGGTTAATAATCGATAAAGAACCCGTACATTCTGCGATGCCAAAGAAGATAGAGAACGCTAAGATTGCACTGATCGATGCAGCATTCGAAGTTAAAAAGACTGAGATTGAAGCGAAGATTGAAATCAGAGATCCAAGTAAACTCAACGAGTTCCTCATGGAAGAAGAGAATATGCTAAGGAGGATGGTCGATAAGGTCAAATCCGTTGGCGCTAACGTTGTTTTCTGCCAGAAAGGAATTGACGATCTGGCACAGCACTTCCTTGCCAAGGAAGGAATATACGCTGCAAGGCGTGTTAAAAAGTCAGATATGGAAAAACTTGCAGCATCCACTGGCGGTAACATTGTCAATAAAATATCAGAACTCGAAAAATCAGATATTGGAGAAGCAGAATTAGTAGAAGTAAGAAAAGTCCAGGATGAAGGAATGACATTTGTCAATGGACTCAAATCTACAAAATCGGTATCCATTCTCATTAGAGGAGGAACCAAACACATCGTAGATGAAATTGAGAGATCACTTATCGATGCGTGGTCAGTTACTAAAGTAGCGATTGAAGACGGAATGATGGTTACAGGTGGAGGATCTACAGCTGTTGAAATCGCAATGAGACTTAGGAACTATGCTCAATCTGTTGGTGGCAGAGAACAGATCGCCATCGATGCATTTGCGTCGGCTATGGAGATCATACCTACAACCCTGGCAGAAAATGCAGGTCTCGATCCCATCAATATTTTGATTGAAATGAGAAAACAGCACAAAGAAGGCAACATATACGCCGGCTTGAATCCATTCTCCGGAAAGGTTGAAGACATGACGAAGCTCAATGTTATCGAGCCTTACAGAATCGGTAAACAAGCCATCAATTCCGCAACTGATGCGGCGGTGATGATTCTCAGGATCGATGACGTTATTGCATCCCGTAGTATGCCCGCACCTGCTGGGCCTCCGGGCGGTGGCATGGGTGGCGGAATGCCTCCAATGGATGATTAAAAATACTGTAAATGGGGGTTTAAACCCTCACCTTAACTTTAGCTAGTTCAAACGAGTGAATGTATGACTGTAAAGTCTAAAAAAGAAGATAAGGAGCTTGACACAAAAGAAGACCCTTGCACGGAGATTCAAGAGAAACTCAAAGAAGCCGAAAATAAAGTAGATGAGTATCTACATATGGCCCAAAGAGTGCAGGCAGATTTCGATAACTTTCGCAAGAGAACATTGCGTGAAAATGAAGAGTTCAGAACGTTTGCCACCGCGAATCTCATTACCGAATTGCTAACCATAAAAGACGACTTCGATCGCGCTCTTGTCAATGCTGATGAGAAGAATGATTTCGTAACAGGAGTCAAGGGAATCCGTCAAAATCTCATGAAGATTCTAGAATCTAAGGGATTGACAGAAATTTCGACCGATGGAAAATTCGACCCTAGCTGTCACGAAGCGTTATGTGTAGTCGAGGCAGATACCGACGGAGACATCGCGGAAGTATTGCAAAAGGGGTATCGTATCGGGAATAAAGTGCTGAGGTATTCTAAAGTCAAAGTGACCAAAAAGAGAGAAGAAGAAATAGAAGGCGAGTGAAGATGTCTAGAATTATCGGAATAGATTTGGGAACGAGCAATTCTGCTGCCTCTGTTATGGAAGGTGGAAAGCCAACAATGATCTCGAGTGCGGAAGGAACAAGCATTGGTGGAAAGGCATTTCCATCTTATGTGGCTTTTACACAGGATGGGCAATTGCTCGTTGGAGAACCTGCAAGAAGACAAGCTGTTACCAATCCTAACGGTACTATCAAAAATGTTAAGAGAAAAATGGGCACCAGTGACAAGGTTAAGGCACTTGACAAGGAGTACACTCCACAGCAAATATCCGCATTTATTTTGCAGAAGATTAAAAGGGATGCTGAATCTTACACAGGAGAGGTAATTGACAAAGCAGTCATCACCGTACCCGCATATTTTAACGATAACCAGAGACAAGCGACCAAAGATGCAGGAGCTATTGCGGGCCTTGATGTTGTACGTATCATAAATGAACCAACAGCGGCCGCGCTTGCGTATGGCCTTGACAAAGGAAAAACATCGCAAAAAATTTTGGTATTCGACCTTGGTGGAGGTACCCTAGACGTCACGATTATGGATTTTAGCGACGGAGTTTTTGAGGTGTTATCTACATCTGGAGATACAAAGCTTGGGGGGTCTGATATGGATGAAGCTCTCACTAAGTATGTGTTAAATGAGTTTCAGAAAGAGACTGGAATTAACCTAAATAACGATAACATGGCGTTTTGGAGAGTCCGTGAAGCATGTGAAAAGGCGAAAATCGAACTATCTACGACAATGCAGACTGAGATTAATCTTCCGTTTATCACTTCTGATGCGACCGGTCCAAAACATTTGGTAAAGACTATCACGAGAGCGAAACTTGAAGAAATCGTCGAACCCATTGTCGCACGTTGCAAGCAATCTATTACTCAAGCAATCAGTGATGCTTCATTGTCAGTAGATGGAATTAATAAGATCATTATGGTCGGAGGGCCCACAAGGATGCCCATAGTCCAGAATTTCGTGGAGAACATTGTTGGGCCTAAAATTCAGCGTGGAATTGATCCTATGGAATGTGTATCTATGGGTGCAGCAATTCAGGGAGCAGTTCTGTCAGGAGATATTAAAGACGTCCTCTTGTTGGATGTTACACCCTTATCCCTGGGAATTGAGACACTCGGTGGAATTGCTACCAAGTTGATTGATAGAAATACTACGATTCCTACCAGGAAGTCACAGATATTTTCAACAGCGCAAGACAATCAACCATCGGTTGAGATTCACGTTATCCAGGGTGAGAGAGAGATGGCGTCTGATAACACATCCCTCGGAAAGTTTATCCTTGATGGGATACCACCAGCACGTCGCGGAGTACCACAGATTGAGGTAACATTCGATATTGATGCCAACGGTATTATTAACGTGACAGCAAAAGATAAAGGAACTGGAAAAGAGCAGAAGATTACCATAGCGTCATCCAACAAATTGTCCAAGGATGAGATCGACCAAATGGTTAAGCAGGCTGAGCAATTTGCTGATGCTGATAAAAAGAAACGTGAAGAGATTGAAGTCAAGAATCAGGCAGAGACTGCCATATATACTGTAAGGAAATCGCTTGAAGAACTTGGGGACAAAGTCTCTAATGAAGAA
Source organism: archaeon (assembly GCA_024399155.1). Lineage (GTDB taxonomy): Archaea > Thermoplasmatota > Thermoplasmata > Methanomassiliicoccales > Methanomethylophilaceae > Methanarcanum. Next base: position 14,148 of record JAKSHX010000013.1, read on the forward strand.
AGGACTAAAATCGAGGCAGCAACGTCAGATCTCGAAAACGTTATTAAAAACGGTAATGTTGAAGAGATAAAGAAAAAAATGGACGACCTGTTTAAAATGATGGAACCAATCACTCAAAAAATTTATCAGCAACAAGCGCAGAGTGGGACACAGGCAGGATCCGGTCCAGATGCACATGCACAACAACAGAGTCAGGAGTCCTCTACAAAAAAAGATGGAGACTTTGTTGACGCTGATTACAAGATAGTGGATGACCAGTGAATTTAACATGCCAAGGGATTACTATGAGGTTTTAGGAGTCTCTAAAAATGCTTCACAGGACGAGATAAAAAGCGCTTACCGCAAAATGGCGCGACAATATCATCCCGATGTCTCTAAAGAGTCAAAAGAAGTTGCTGAGGAGAAATTCAAAGAGATTTCAGAAGCCTATGAGGTCCTTTCGGATGTTAACAAACGTCAGATGTACGATCAATACGGACATGCTGGCGTAAACAGTCAATTTAGTGGTGGCAGGTTTACATGGGATGATTTCACACATCAGGACGACATCAGTGATATTTTTGACGATCTGTTAGGTTCGTTTTTCGGAGGCGGAAAAAGACAGAGGTATGGGGGGCCTCGTTCAGGGGAATCTCTAAGGTACGATGTTGAGATCACGCTTAAAGATGTACTCGTAGGCAAAGAAGTAGAGGTATCTGTGCCTCATACTGTTAATTGTCCAGATTGCAAAGGTACAGGAGCGAAGAATGGACGAACAGATACATGCCGTCAATGTGAAGGCAGAGGACAAGTTCAAATGGTTAGAAGGACACCTTTTGGACAGATGTCTACTGTTTCCGAATGTCCAACATGTGGAGGAAAAGGAAAGGTCGCGAAAGATAAATGCTCAAAGTGCCACGGTCAAGGGCGCGTAAAGAAAACTGCCAAGATCAACATAAGAATCCCTCCCGGCATAGATGAGGAATCCGGGCTAAACAGAATAAAAGTTTCTGGAGCTGGAGACGCTGGATACAATGGTGGACCGGCTGGAGACCTATACGTCATTGTGCACGTAAAAGGAGATCCTATGTTTGAAAGAAATGGTGTAAACCTTTGGACTGATGTGACCACTACATACCCCAAACTTGTGCTGGGTGGAGAGGCTCAAGTTAAAACGTTAGATGGAGAATCTGTGGTTCTGAAAATTCCAGCAGGAACACAAGTTGGTACTGTTCTCAGAATTTCAGGCAAAGGTATTCCGGAAATTAACACCACTCATCGTGGGGATTTATTTGCACGCGTGAAAATCAACGTGCCTACCAAAGTCTCCGACTTGGAGAAAGAATATCTTAAAAAACTTGACGAGCTCACAAAAACACCTACAACAAAAAAAACTAGGATTCGTGATAAATTTAAATTTTAACGGTTTAAATAACAAATTACACGCATAAGAAAACAGTTGCAATACCGTTACACCACATCTGTGATATGTATGAAATTTATTTATTTTGTAGGTACAGCTGGAAGCGGAAAAAGTACGTTAATTAATGCATATATGGAATGGCTAAATGATGCTGGTATTAGCGTCATAGCAATCAATCTCGACCCTGGGGTCGATACGTTACCCTATAAGGCTAACGTTGATATCAGAGATTGGATTGCCATCGATGAAGTTATGGCCAAATACAATCTTGGACCAAATGGTGCACAGATTGTCGCAGCCGATCTTATGGCTGTGAATATTCAAAAAATAGTGGATGCAGTTGCTGATTTTGATGACACTTACGCATTGGTAGACACACCAGGACAGCTTGAACTTTTTGCGTTTAGGGAATCGTCTAAAGTTATTATAGAATCTTTTGGAAAAAATGACTCCATGGTTATGTACCTATACGATCCAATGATTTGTAAAACACCTAATGGATTCATATCTAGTACGGTTCTTGCTTCACTTGTACAGTTTAGACTTGAACTACCGATGATAAATATTCTTACCAAAATTGACGTTTTAGAAAAAAAAGAGATTGATAAGTTATTATCATGGTATGATAACCTAGATCTTTTGTATGACGATATTCTAAACACCACCAATTCCCAGACGGTCGTGAGTGCAGAACTTTTCAAAGCTATTGAGGGCGTTGGTCTCTTCGGGCAGATGTACGCAGCATCATCCATACAAAATTTGGGATTCGACAGAATATATGCCGTAATGCAGTTAGAATTTTTTGCTGGTGAAGATGATAGTATTGACGAAGAAATCGACAACGACGATGACTAGGCAGGTTATCTCGGTTGTTTGAAAATAAAACGAATGGAAATTAACTCCACCCTTCATGCTCATCCAAACATCAGGGCAGGAGCTTGTTTGACTTTGTTTCTGCTGGTCTCTAAGACTTTTGTTTTCGCTTTAAGAAAATCGTCCATATTGACTACATCACGATTATCTCTGATGGCAAGCATACCAGCTTCAGTACAGATTGATTTGATTTCCGCCCCAGACGAGCCGTCAGTGATCTCGGACAATTTCCTTGGATTTATATCATCACTTATATTCATGTGAGATACATGAATCTTGAATATTTCTGTACGTCCATCCTCGTCTGGAAGACCAATCTCGATAATACGATCAAATCTTCCCGGTCTGAGTAACGCATCATCTAAAATATCCGGTCTGTTCGTTGCACCGATGATTTTAACATTACTCATAGGCGTAAATCCGTCCAATTCTGAGAGAAGTTGCATAAGCGTTCTTTGGACCTCTCTATCTCCAGATGTTGAAACGTCTAACCTTTTTGCACCTACAGAATCCAATTCATCAATGAATACAATACTAGGTGCTTTTTTATTAGCAAGTTCAAATAATTCTCTTACAAGTCTTGCACCTTCTCCGATGTATTTTTGAACCAATTCCGAACCTACTAATCTGATAAATGTTGCATGTGTGGCATTGGCAACAGCCTTGGCCATCAATGTTTTTCCGGTGCCTGGAGGACCCACAAGCAAAATGCCTTTTGGAGGATCAATGCCCACTTTCTTATAAAGTTCAGGTCTGAGTAGCGGATCTTCAACTGCTTCACGAAGTTCGAGCATCTGTTGTTTTAATCCTCCAATATCATCATACGTTATTGCTGGTTTTTCAATAATCTCCGCCCCTGTAACTACGGGATCGAGAGACGATGGAAGCACATCCATTACCGATAAGGACTGTTTATTCATTGAGACCCTGCATCCTGGTACAAGTTCTTCGAAGCGACAGTAAGTAGACACCGATACAATGAAATCAGGGCCAGTAGAGCTTTTTACGACCACACGATTATCCGGAAGTACATCTTTTAGAATACCAACAATAAGCGGAGGACTTCTTAACCTATCTAATTCTGTTCTAATGCGACTAAATTCTTTTTGTAACTTAAACAGTTCACTTTCTAAACTTTGTTTACTATTTTCGGCATTTTGAAGTTCCATCATGAGTTTGGCATTTTTACTCTCTAGCGAGATTATTCTCGCTTTGAGTTCTAATGTTATTTCATCATCCTGATTACTATCCATGATGCACCTACAGTTAGTCTAATATGTCATGTTATATAATAGCAATACTAAATATTGAACATTAATGCAACCCATGAGCGCTGCACAAAGCTGTTATAATCTCCATAATCATTAATACAATGTACGCTTAAAGTATAAATCATGATTTGTGAAATGTGCGGAAAAGATGCTCCGTTCACAAAGTACGTATTTGTAGAAGGTTCGAGACTTAACGTGTGTCAAAATTGTGCTAAGTTCGGCGATGACAACAGGATAAAACAGTCGAAAATCTCTTCAAATTCTACATCCAATGCACAAATTATCGATCAAAGGCTTCAGAAACGTCAACAAAGAATGCGGGTCAAAGATATTTATCGTGAATCAGAAACTGTTAAATTGATTGATGATTACGGTGGAGTTATTAAGAAAGCACGTATAGCCAAAGGAATTGACATTGAGCAATTTGCTGCATCCATACTTGAAAAGAAGGGTATACTTGCAAAGGTAGAAGCTAACGATCTTATTCCAGATGATAAACTCATAAAAAAACTTGAAAAAGTTTTGAATATTAAACTCACTGAAATGGTATCATCAGGAGGAAGCATCTATAATAGTCAGTCTGCAAGAATGAGCCTCGGTGACTTTATAAAAAAAGAATGAACGTTGATCAACTCGCTTGATGAAATATGTTCAATTATTCATGATCGAAAATATTACCAATGAGCTCACATCCGCACTCCAAATACTAAAAATTATTGTAGATTAAACCGCAATAAACGGGTTTACAACATCTTTAGCCATAATGAACTCAAGAAAGATTTAAATTGGAATATATGAGCGCTACCAAATCTAAACAACCTATAGAGCGATACATTACTGAGTTTTCAAATTCAATGACAATTCACAAATAACTATCTGTTAGCGCACTTCTGACCTTATCAGTCAGTGAAACAATGTTTAAACCCTTATCTCTGAGAATTATCAGACCCGCAACCAATGTATCAATGTTTAATTTTTCGATGATAGACTTTGATTCGTTCATGAAGTCTTCCTTTCTCATTCCTATTTTCACGGCTTCAGAAATCATAATAGACAACAGATCATCATCCACCAGGGAATTTTTAACGGTTGAAGCTTTCAATAGTGACATAAGATGCTGTGACGGCTTGTACGCAACAGGCACATTAATATCTTCAATTTTGAATGTTGGAATAAGCGCGTCCCCTTTTCTTTTAAGAATTTTTTCATCTAAAAGTTTTGTTAACATCAATTTTGCAGAACTATAAGACATCCAACGGAGGTCCATAGATATGGTCATAAGAAATTCATTTTCTGTGACGACGCTCTTCCCCTTGTTACGAAAAAATGCCGCTATACAGATCGTGTATTCATCAACCATACAACCATCGATATTATAGAGAGTAATATTATCATTTGCCAATTCTGTCTGATTTTTGATAAATAAAATACGGCTGTTGAAAGTTTTATATTTAATACTATAACCACAAACCTCATTACATTGATAGTACAAAGCTACAAAGATACACAACTTTTATAACTAATACCCTAATACCCAAGCCACTCTGATATGGTGAACTGGTGAACTGATGAAATACACTAGATTTGAAAAAGCGAGGATCGTTGGTGCAAGGGCCCTTCAGATTTCATATGGTGCACCAATTCTTGTGAATTACCCGGCTGATATGTCGGACCCTATTGACATAGCCATGCTAGAGTTTGATAAGGAAATGATTCCTATAACGGTTATTAGAGAATGAGGTTTATACATGGCTGAAGTGGAAAATGCCAATCTTTTGGTTGATGAGGACATTTATCTTACGTCTGGCGTACATATCGGTACACAGCAAAAGAGTGCTGATATGAAGGATTTTATATACAAAGTTAGACAAGATGGATTGTACGTAATTGATGTCAAAAAGACAGATGACAGGATTAGAGTGACTGCAAAATTTCTTGCCAGATTTGATCCAAAACGGATCCTTGTCGTATCTTCGAGGCAATACGGACAAAAACCAGCAAGAGAATTCTCCAAAGCTATAGGAGCACCAGCATTCGCGGGAAGATTCGTTCCCGGAACACTTACCAATCCTATGAGTGAGGCGTTTGTTGAGCCTGAGATAATCCTTTGTACTGATCCAGCCGCAGATAAACAGGCGCTTAAAGAAGCACTCGACATCAGAATTCCGATCATTGCTATGTGTGATGCTAACAATGAGACTAGAAACGTTGACCTTGTTATACCTACCAATAACAAGGGAAGACGTGCACTTGCGTGCATTTATTGGATCCTTACAAGAGAAGTTCTTCTTGCGAGGGGGGATATTAAAGATCCTGCTGATTTTCAAATGGAAATTGAGGATTTTGAATCGAAACTTTAACTCAAATTATTTGTCTATAATGCATGCACTCCGTCACGTGCATTGCACATCACAACCGCGCATTTTATGAAACAGTGTTTACGGCAATCACGCACAAATTCAAAGTAAAAACTAACAGCAATCCATGTAAATATCTGTGTTTAAGTGAGTACTGCACAGTTCTAAGAATGTAATTAGAAATATCCATTCTAGTGTACGTAAAAGACTTCTTACTCAACACATGCAACACCTAGGAGAAACAAAATAGCGTTTATTGCCCTGTTAGGAATACACTCAATTTATCATTCATTACAGTTGGTTGATAGAAATTTGTGATAATTTAAACTATCTGGCCAAAGAAATTAACATCGTAAATTTTTGACTACAACTACTTTATTGCAACGATATTAGTTCAATACATACCTGTAATACTGTTGGGTACTCCCTTACCTATTGAATACCATATCGCATTAAACGTAAATTACTGATGCTGTAGCGAATTAACGGGTCAGAACCAGATTTAAATCTTTTTCAAATATCCAAGATTGGGTTCGTATATCATGCTTTTATTCATAAGATTCTTAGAGATTTCTTCAATTTCTTCAGCGGTGATACCGTCCTTTTCTCCTCTTTTTATAAGCTCACTCATCGGAACACCACGTATATCCACATCAAGTTCGTCAAGATACGCCAAAACTTTGTCTTCTTTATTAAAGTCATAGATAGTAAAAACTTCCTCTTCTTTTCCTCTGTTATATGCCTCTCCAAGATCCCATGAAAGACCCAAATCAATATTTTCATCAGGAAGAATACGTCTTATTGCATCCTGTATAATTCTTAGGTACATTCCAGACTCTGGATGACCGTATTCGTCAATCGCCCGTATTATTTCACAAGCCTCTTGCGAAGTGTATCCTTTAGATATGATGTTGTCTGTCGTTATATTCGGAAGTTTAAGCACAGTATTCATTCGAAGAAGTCTCATCCATAGAAACTTCAAAGCTTCCAGGATCCATATCTTGTAATC
>JAKSHX010000129.1 GCA_024399155.1 archaeon
AGGATTTGACTGGAGAGGCATAGAACTGTGGGCAGAAAGCAACAGCTTGGTAAAAAAGAGCTATGTAAAGACAGCGCTGGCTTTCACGAATGACGCAGAAGGCTTTGAAAAGTTTAATGACTGGGCATCAAAAATAATGAAGAATCATCATAAAACCAAAGTAATAGTTGGAATAGAGCCGACAGGACACTATTGGTTTAATCTTGGCGAGTATCTGAAGAAAGCAGGAATGAAGCTCGTTCTTGTGAATCCATTTCATGTAAAGTGTTCAAAGGAACTGGATGACAACATCCAGACCAAAACGGATCAGAAGGATCCCAAAACAATAGCAGGACTTGTACGAGACGGAAGATATCTCGAACCATATATCCCTGAAGAGATTTACGCAGAATTAAGAGAATTATGTGGTTACAGAGAAAGGCTTCTGAAGGACGTAAACAGTGCCAAAAATCAGATACACAAATGGGAGGATAAGTACTTCCCAGAGTATAAAAAAGTATTCGGCGACATAACAGCGAAAAGTAGCATAGCAGTAATGAAACAGACGCCACTGCCATGTGATGTGAAAGAAACCGGAGCCGAAGGAATCAATAAAATCTGGAGAGACATGAAATTGCGAGCAGTCGGTATGAATAGAGCCAGGAGCTTGTGTGAGGCTGCTGAACGTAGTGTCGGAGTTACAGAAGGACTTGATTCCGCAAGAATAACAATAGCAATGATACTGGAGACATATGAAAGGCTGAAGGCTAATCTTGAAGAAATAGAAGCAAGAATGATAGCATTATGCCGCAGTATTCCGGCTGTTGAAAAAGCAGAAAAGATAAAGGGTGTAGGAATCATTACAATAGCATGTTTTCTGGCAGAAATCGGAGATATTAACAGATTCGATTCACCTAAGCAGATTCAGAAGCTTGCAGGCCTTGGACTCAGAGAATGCAGCTCAGGCAAGAATAAAGGCAAGACAATGATTAGTAAGCGTGGGCGAGCACTGTTAAGAAAGATACTGTTCCAGGCAGCGATGCCTCTGGTCGCGAAGAACCCCGAATTTGCAGAGCTGCATCATTACTACACCACACGAGAAGACAATCCTCTGAAGAAAAAACAGTCAATAATAGCAATCAGCTGTAAGCTCATCAGAATTCTTTTCGTAGTACTTAAGAATAATGTTGAATATGATCCTAACAAGATGATGAACGACATTAAAAGAAACATTATCAAAGCAGCATGAAACAACGGTTAACGTTGAATTATGCGTGTTCCAAAAACCAATTACAATTCAAATAGTTAGTTAAAGGTTAACTAAAAAACACTTCTGAACAGGCGTCATTCAGGAATGTAATCTAAACAAATCAAGCATTTTCTTAAAAAGCAATCATTTGCTTCGTTAAATAAAGAGCCGGTAGTCAGTCGGAATTTACTCCATCAGAGCAATGACTCGGTATGAAAGCATAACTGACACTCACTTATAGACAGATGGGACGAAGGAATTTAGGGATAGAGCATCTATACCCCGTTAGACATGAGAGGGTCATCACTGTAAGAATATGAGTTTACCACAAGGCCGAAAAAAATACCAATAGCAGACGTCTA
>JAKSHX010000130.1 GCA_024399155.1 archaeon
GGGCCCAATCCCCAATCCCCAATCCCCAATCCCCAATCCCCAATACTTTTATTAATATCATTTAATCTTCTATTATTTATATTAATTCATAATAAAAGTATATATATTAATAATACTATAGTAAAATTAATTTATTTTTTGCTAAAAAATAATTATTCATTTTCCTGAGTGTATCCAGGATGCATAATCAGAAAAATAAAAAAATATACAGATAAAATGAACAAGTTCGTTTTAGTTGCTTTGATTGCTGTTATCAGTTGTGCCATTGACACTGATGATTACAACATGAAAGAAATCGCAAGACACAACGAATACAGAAGAAAACATGTAGACACTCCAGATCTTAAATTGAATGGAACCTTGGTTACCAGAGCCCAGCAATATGCCGACAGTCTTTGTGCTAAGAACCCTGCAAGTCAATCAAACCTCAATTGGGGACACTCTGACTGCAGACTCAATGGAACTGTTCTTGGAGAAAACTTATATGGATCCTGGGGAAGAGATCCAGTTGGAGGAGCTGCTGCTGATGATTGGTGTAAGTTTATTATTATTAATTCATTTTTAGATGCAGAAGGAGCTGATTATGACTATGAAAAAGGAACTGGTATTAATGGAGCAGTCACTGGACATTTCACTCAAGTCGTTTGGAGTGAAACTACTTCTGCTGGATTTGGTATTTGTAAAGCAGAAAATGGATGGTGGATCATTGTAGGAAACTATTAGTAAGTTATTTATTATTAATTATTTTTAGCCCTGCTGGAAACTACTATGGACAATATACCAGATGTGTTAAGAACCTTAGACCAGAAGGAGAAGAACCAACACCTGAACCAACCCCAGAACCAGAAGAACCATCCGAAGAACCCCAAGGAGATGAATACCCTGAAGGAGAAGTCGGAGAATTCAACAAAGGAGAAATTGCAGCCACTAATGACAAGAGAGCTTTATCATGGAACACTCCTAAGATTGCTTACAATGCTACTCTTGCCAAAGCTGCTCAAGAATGGGCTGACAAAGTCTGTGCTAAGAATGGAGAAGGAGAACCATGGTTCACTGGATTCGAACATGAAGAAGGAGTTAAAGGAGAATCAATGGCTGGAATTTGGGAATGGACTCCAGGAAAAGCCACTGAATTATTCTGTAAAATATTTTATTAATTTATTTTTAGATGCTGAAAAAGTCAACTATGACTTCGACAAGGCCGTATCCAAAAACGGAAAGGAAATTAAACACTTTGCTCAAATGGTTTATGACGAAGTAACATCTGCCGGATTCGGAGTTTGCAAATGCGGAAATGGAGGAATTGTTGTTGTTGCCAGATATTAGTAAGACATTATTATTTAACTTATTAGTCCTCCTATGGATGAAACAGACCTCAGAGCACACATTCATCATCCAACCATTTATGATCCTACACCTGGACCAGAGCCTACTCCTGAACCAGAGCCTACTCCTGAACCAGAACCAAGTGATCCTACTCCTGAGCCAGAACCAGAAGAACCAAGCGGAGAAGAACCAGCTCAAGGAGGATGTGCATCACAGAATGAATGGTCATGCCGTA
>JAKSHX010000131.1 GCA_024399155.1 archaeon
TGTCTTATACGGAATAAGGTTTACTCATACGGAATCAAAAAATGTACAATTTTTAAGATTTCAAATTTATGAGTAAAATTAGAAACCATTATTCTGAGTCATTCAAACTTCAAGTTTTGAGTGATTATTATGCGAACGGAAGTCACTCTAAGGCAACAGCTAAGAAGTGGAATATTCCTCATTGTAATTTGTACAGGTGGCTTGAAGCCTCTTGCGAGAATGAAAAAAAAGTTGTATCTTTGCAGCCGGAAACAAAAAACGGTCTAATAATGCAAGACAATCAACCAACCATTCAGGAACTACAGCAGCAAGTGCTTTCCCTTCAAAAAAGTTTAGAGTTGGAGCGCTTACGTGTGATTGCTTATGAGCGTCTCATTGAGATTGTAAAAAAAGAAGATGGCATTGATCTATTAAAAAAAGGTGGTGCCAAACAGTAGACAGCCTGAGCATGGAGTATCGAGAGGTAACGATTGAAACTCTATGCGGACTGTTTGGCAAGTCGAAACAGGCTTACTATAAGCACAAACGGCAAACCATTAGTGACTACGATTGGGAGCGACAAGTACTCACTGTTGTAGCCTATTATCGAGAACTGATGCCCCTTATTGGTTGTCTTAAATTATACGACATTGTGTGTAGTATTTTTGGTGAGAGACGCGGCTATGCAAGGGATAATTTTTTAGATTTGATGCGTCGGCATCATCTGATAATCCCGCCACGTCGTCCGCGGCACACGACCAACTCTAATCACCTGTATTTCAAGTATCCTAACTGTACAAAGGACTTGGATATATCGCACATTAACGTGCTTTGGGTGGCAGATATAACGTACATAGTGCTACTTGGAGGAAACACATGTTACTTGCATCTAGTGACGGATTATTACTCGCGGGCAATTATCGGTTTTGCGGTTTCGCCAACACTGGAGGCTAAATATACTATCCAAGCTTTGGAGCAAGCGATTACTAACGCTGGAGGAGGGAACTTGTGCGGCACAACGCACCACTCTGATAGAGGTATACAATATGCCAGCGATGCTTATACGCTTATGCTGCGCGACCACCATATCCGTATCAGTATGTGCGAGGATTATAACCCCACAGATAATGGTTTGGCCGAACGAGTGAATGGTATTCTAAAGACGGAATGGATTTACCAATTACCACTCATGACAGACATCAATGAGGCTACTGAACAAATCAGCAAATGTATCGACATATATAATAATGTGCGTCCTCATATGAGTTTACAAAATGCCACTCCAATGTCGATTTATATGAACGACCCTACCATTACTCCGGCTGCGCGTTGGTACAACAGAGAGGAATATTATGACACAAAAAACGATGAATGATATTTTTTTTGAAAAATTTAGGGCTCGGCTAATTGCCTCGATTTTTAGTTGTTTACCCTTAGACCGGGTGGGGCGAGATGCTCCTCGCATCTCTAATCGTCAACCTTTTTAGGAACATAGTCAACCTTTTTAGGAAACAAGTCAACAATATACGATTATTAATAAACGATTCCCGTAAACGAGTAAACCTAAAACCGTACAAAGCA
>JAKSHX010000132.1 GCA_024399155.1 archaeon
ATTCTTACATCACCGTTATAAACATCCCAGACACCATCATTTACGATACCACAGTGACGGGTGTCACCGAAGTAACCTAAAGTGGAAACTAAGTCAATTTTTTCTTCTAATACTGGAACAGCTAAGTCAATAGTTGCTTGAGCTAATTCTACGTTTTCTTTAGCTTTAGCAAGTAAGTCAGCTTGAGTATCAGCATCTAATTCAGTGGAAATACCACCAGGAGTAGAAGAAGTTGGGTGAATAGGACGACCACCAGTTGCGGAAACAATGTCTAAACCGTTTCTTCTGATTTTAATAGCTTGTAATGCTACTTCAGGCATGTCTTTAATTACTTGGAAAACGTTTCTGGTTTTTCTGGTTCCGTCAGGAATGATTAAATCAGGAGCAGCTAAGAAGTAGAAGTGAAGTGCGTGAGAGTGCATGTATGAACCCCAGTTCATTAATTCTCTCATGTTGTAAGCAGCAGGTAAGATTTCATCATCTTTGAAACCGTAGATTTGGTCTACAGCTTTTGCAGCTGCTAAGTGGTGTTGTACATCACAAATACCACAGATTCTTGGTACTATACGTGGTGCTTCTTCAGCAGGACGTCCTTGTAAGAACTTTTCGAATCCTCTGAATTCCATAACGTGTAATCTAGTGTCTTCTACATTTCCTGCTTCGTCAAGGTGTACGGTAATTTTTGCGTGACCTTCAATACGAGTTACAGGTTCCATAGTAAGTTTAACCATATTTATTCTCCTCCTTTTTGCATTTTAGCAGGAACTAAAGCAGCTGGTAAGGTGTAAGTGTAGAAAGTACCTACAATATCATCTAATTGATCAGCTACTTGTTCAGGGTCAACGGTTTTATCTTCGTTAACACCGTAGTCAGATGCAATCGCAGAAATCATTTTTGCACCAGCATCTTTAACTTTTGCAGTAGGTCCATAACAACCTCTACATGGGATAGCAATAGATGGGCATTGTGCACCACATAAGGATACAGTTGCAGGTCCCATACATACTAAACCTTGAGCAATTAAACATAAGTCATCTTCTGGTTTACCAACTTCAAATTGTCTTTTAATGAAGTCCATAGCAAGTCCAGCAGGTGGTTTTTCTCTAGGACATACATCACAAAGGTTAGTGGTTGGTAATTCGATACCTTCTCCTTTTAATAATGCAAGAATAGCTGCAGCTACAACATCAGATTTAGGAGGGCAACCAGGAATCATTAAATCTACATCAATAACTTCGCCAAGAGGTCTTACTCTACTTTCTAAAGCAGGTACATCATCGTAAGGGATGACACCTTCATCATTGTAAGTACTTGGAGAGTCAACGTAAGCTTCTTGAGTTAATTCATCAACAGTGAATAAGTTTCCGAGACCAGGAATACCACCGTAAGCAGCACAAGTACCGTAAGCGATAACGAGTCCAGCTTTTTCTCTTAACATTTCAGCTAATTCTCTGTTTTCTTCGTTTCTGATTCCACCTTCTACAATAAGTACATCTAATTCAGGTACTTCATCATATTTAGTATCACATAATACAGGTGAGAATTC
>JAKSHX010000133.1 GCA_024399155.1 archaeon
CGGCGTCTCCGTTGCAATCGGCTTTACTGTGGGGACCTCAGGTGCAGGGGTCACTGCCGGTGTGGGGGTTGATGTGGGTGTCGGAGTAGATGTTTCCGTAAGCCAGGTGGAAGAGCCCTGCGGGGAGCTGCTTTTACAGTACTTCACTAATTTTTTTACCACACCATAATCTCTAACCAGCCCTAATTTTTTTGCGCAAGAGTTTGCATAACGGCAGGTATTTATACTTACACGACGACAAAATATGGTCGTTTATCCCAAAAACAACCCAAAAACAGAGGTAAATTACCTCACAGGAACCACGTGTCTGAATCAGATTGTTACCCCCTTCCTTCACAATCTCCCCATTCGGATAAATGGCAGCTTCACTCCGAAACTCTTTTTCGAACAACTCATTTCACTCGCAATTAATCGTCAATCTGTCCATTCGGGTCGAAAAACGAATCAGAAGTTTCTCAGTGACACTGCTTTGTATCATCATCTTAACAAGTTCACCATGGGGGAACTCATAGAAGCGAGTTACCCCCTCCTTTGGGAAACAGCAAAAAAACATCTGCCCAAATCAAAGGAATATGAGATAGCCATAGACTATACCTATGATCCTTATTATGGGGACCGGACTGATGAAAATCGTGCTTACATTAATGATGCACAAAGGAAGAAATCAACCCATAAGTTCTATGCATATGCCACTCTGTCAATTGTAAACAGGAATGAGAAATTCATCCTGGCAGCACTTCCCCTGAAGAAAGAACATACCAATTTAGAGTATGTACAACTCATGCTTACCGTGTTAGATAAACACAAAATCAGACCTAAAGTTATCTACATGGACGGAGGTTTTTACGGGAAAGATGTCTTCGCTTATCTTGAATCACGGAACATTCCCTTTGTATGTCCGATGCCTCTTAAGCGCGGGAGGATTCAAACGATTGTTGATTCGGTAAAGAAAACACAAACCATCTCTTATGAAGTAAGAGGAAAGCATCGTTGGGGCAATCCAGTCCCGGTTAAAATGGGCGTGATAGTAAAACGTGTTGTTAAAAAAGGAGAGAAGGTTACGAAAAAGTATCTCTTTGCTTATTATGGTGTTTTATGGAGTGCAAAGAAGGTCTCTAAAATGTATGAACACCGTTTCTCGATTGAGGCAACATATCGTATTCGAAATGATGTTAAACCCAGGACAAGTACCCGGAATCCGGTTATCAGGTATCTGTTTGCCCTGGTTTCATTTGTTATTGAAAATGTCTGGGTGGCTCTTCAGAACACTCATTTCATTAAGAAGCAGAGGGGGCCTAAGGTGATGGATGAGGATATGTTTCGGTTGGAGTGTTTTAAGACACTGGTTAACTCCCGTCTGAGGAGAATTCTAAAAGAAATTTGCTGTTGTCCTGTATTGAGATAGCCGGTTACGGATCTTAATCTCATGCGAGTATAGACAGCTGCGGCTCTCGTGTTTGGGAGAGGGAATTTCCTGTTTTGATCAGGTTGATGGATGTCATGGTGCTTTCGGACTGTTGTGTCGGGTCATGATGAGGTTT
>JAKSHX010000134.1 GCA_024399155.1 archaeon
AACCTGGTACTCGCCAAACATAAAAGTTTTTCAACAATTGTATCAATTGTTTCCGGAATGGCCATCATCTCCTATGTAAATGAGTTATAATAAATATTCAGCGGTTATGGAACATATAACAATTCGCTTTCAATATCTACTACGCTAACTGTATCATTAACCTTGATATCCTGCGGAACACGAATATCTTTAGTTACATACGTTATGGGATGTACAACTTGCAACTCTCCTAGTGATGATGAAACCACCATAGCCTGTTTAATATCTTTAGCCTTGACCACTATCTTTGCATTAAAAAGTTCTAACTTTTTAATTGATGTCTCTATAAAATTATGTAAATTTATTATTTTCCCACCATTTTTATTTATAGCAATAAGTTTACAAAATTTATCTTTGAACTGAATGATGTCGCCAACGCGATGCGCTGGGAATCTCAAAAGAAATGTTACTCTATATGTTTCTTGACTGTCTACGACACCGACCAAAGACGCGGATTCCTTAATTTCTGCCCCATATATATCCGATAAATTTCTAGTGAGACTTTTCCCTAGCGAAATTGATGACAGGAAAATATCTGCACCTCCTGAGACCATCCGTATATTGCTAATAAACAATAAACGATTGATCTTCGCCTGCTTCTCTACGGATGCCTTTATCTTTTTGACGACTTCTTCCAATAATCCATTGTCAATATTATTTTCATCTATACGGATCTGCATGATCGCTTCATAATAATTTCCTAATTGTCGAGAACATCTTTTGCAGACGGTATTTTTTAGACGCACTATTGTGTTATCTTTACCTGTAACTATTGTTCCACTAACGTTTACATTTGCTTGTACATGTACGACGAATGTTTTATCTTCCTGTTTTTCTACATGGGTTTCTGCAGAAACTATTTCTCCGTGTGAAATTGTTTCGACTGTTTCCAATGCAATCTCTTCTATTGCCAAATTTTTGGTTTTTTTTACCCATTTGTTGTTTATTAAATACTCTTCACAATTGGCACATTTCATAAGGTCAATGTGATGTGGCATATTGATTATTTCTCGATCATTCAAAAAACATTTAAAGCAAAGACCGTTGATCGTCTTCACATCATCTTTTCCACATTTGACGCAAAACATCACAATTTCACTGCCTGTGCATGTTCAGCGTTACCAATCTTAACAACACAATCCTTGGAGACGTATCCATTTTTCACTGCAAGAAAAATAGTTTTTTTACCGACAAAATTCATGGTTGTGGATGACTTCATGTATTCAACAAAAATCTTTTCAGAAACAAGTTCGCCACCGTAAAAATTTTTAGATACTGTCAATTTGACACCGTTGCCCTCAAAAACTTTTCCTAAAACATCCTCATCGCAAGCCGCAAGAACTCTGCTGTTACGATTGCCGTGTACTTTAATGTATATCATTCAATCCATCTAACCTTGCCGTCTGAAAGAATAATAACTTGTCCGGCTTGAGACATTGCGTTGATGGTGTCCATAATAATGTTTATGGATATCTTGTTGTTAATCTGATGGATTT
>JAKSHX010000135.1 GCA_024399155.1 archaeon
GGATTAACGGTTACATTTGCATGGATGCGCATTTTACTTCCATAGAAAGTAGTAGTGTCAGTATCAATAACCGTATCTTGCTTCGGAGTCCAAGATTGCTCACCGATATAGAAAGGCTCGTTGTCGCAAATCGTAGCAAAAATCGTATCAAACTCCGTGGTATCGTGAACAATGAAGAGACGAGTCAATTGAGCCGGATAGTAGATATCCGTTCCCTCTTGCATAACCGTTACATAAGCTGTACCAACCGTATCCTTAGCAACCGGTAAACCGGATTCGTCAATACCGATAATGTTCTCGTCCGAAGTAGTGTAAGCCAAATCAAGACCTGTCGAGATGATAGCAGGTTCAATGAAAGGAGTAGGCAGAACGCACAAATGTACTTCCGTAGAATCTTCCTCACTATCATACCAAGTAATGGCTTGATTGCCGGTAACGACTAACTTCAAAGGAATAATGCGCTCACGATAGTCAATCTCATCCGAGTAGGTACCGCGAATCGTTAAGTTAGCAGCATAAACACCGGGTTGTGCACCTTTAGGATTAGCCGATACGGTAACTTGAGCCGTACCATTGCCGAAGTCAGTGCTGATAGTAGCAGGGTCAACAGAGAAGATACCCTCTACGTTCTCGCCATCAGCAAAGAAAGCGTTCACATTACCCAAGTTCTCCCAATTAACGGTAAAGGTGGAATCAACCGCTGTTTCCGACGAATCAGCCTTGCCAAAATCAATACCGGCTTTGTCTAACACAACCTCGAGTTTGGCTTCTTGGTTAATGGCGTTAACTTTAATCTTCCTATAATCACCTTCGTAATTGGCAGAATAGGTCAAACGAACGTAACGTGTACCTTCCGACAATTTAAGGTCACGAACCTCGTGCCATACATTCAGATTTGCAGGTTTACCATATTCTTTAAGGTTTGTCCAATTGACTAAATCGGTCGATTCCTCAATACGGAAAAACAAAGTACCGGAAGCTAAAGCACTCCAACAAGCATAATCAAAATCCAAAGTAGCAGGAGCACCGCTCTCAAGGGCGATAGTCACATACTTTTTCTCCCAGTTGGCCACCGGAAGAAAATTTCCTTCTAAACGAACACGTGGATCCGACCCTTTATCATTGGTGTACCACTTTGCTAAATACTTTTCAACTGTAGTTGACGGATCATTAAAATCGGCCTGATTGTACTCTTTGCCGAACTCAAGCTGCGCGGAAGCTGTTACAGCCAATGCCAACGCAGCAAACAGACTAAAAAATTTCTTTTTCATTTTTTTGTAAAAATTTTAAATTGTTAATAAAAAATTGTTAGTTAAATTTTTGTTTGATTTGTTTTTAAAGTTGTTAATTTTAAAAATAAATTTTATATTCATTTTGCATTTTACTTTTCCGTAAAACCGAAAAATCATGCAAAGATACACAATATTTTTTATATACGCAAGCGTATGCGCGATTTTTTTGAAGATTTTGTTAGATTGTCCCATTTAGGTTGCAAAATCACATCTCAAAAAAAAGGGACAATTCAACAAA
>JAKSHX010000136.1 GCA_024399155.1 archaeon
AATATTTTAAATAAATAAATTTATCTAATTTCATGGAAACTACAAATAAAAGTGAAATCCGAGATCCAAGTATATATGAATCCGGCTTCCAGAAAATCGCCTGGGTTCGAAAATACTGCGACCTTTTACGTACCCTCGAAGAGGAGTTCAAAAAGACCAAGCCCTTTTTAGGTAAGAAAATCGCCCTATCAGTCCACCTCGAGGCAAAAACAGCATTTCTTTGCGAAGTCCTTAAGGCAGGGGGTGCAGAGATGTACGTCACAGGTTCCAACCCCCTCTCCACCCAGGACGACGTAGCCGCTGCTTTGGTTCATGAAGGTCTTGAAGTCCACGCCTGGTACAACAGTACCCCAGAGGAATACTCACAGCACATCAGAAATGTCCTGAAAAATGGTCCTAATATCATCATAGACGATGGTGGTGACTTGGTTAACATGATTCACACTGAATTAAAAGATTTAATTCCAAACGTAATCGGTGGTTGTGAAGAGACAACAACTGGAATTTTCCGTTTGGAAAACATGGCCAGAAGAGGTGAATTGAAATTCCCAATGATCCGGGTAAACAACGCCCAATGCAAACATTTCTTTGATAATAGATACGGAACTGGACAGTCAGTCTGGGACGGAATAAATAGGACTACAAATTTGATCGTTTGTGGTAAAGTAGTAGTTGTTGCTGGATATGGTTGGTGTGGTAAGGGCACATGCATGAGAGCCAAAGGCCTGGGGGCAAGGGTAATTGTAACTGAGATAGACCCTGTCAAGGCAATTGAGGCTGTTATGGATGGATTTGATGTTATGCCTATGCATGAAGCAGCAAAAGTTGGTGACCTCTTTATCACTGTTACAGGATGCTGCAAGATAATCACTGAGACTGATTTCATGGTCATGAAAGATGGAGCAATTCTTTGCAATGCAGGACATTTTGACTGTGAAGTGGATGTGAAGAGGCTTGGTGAAATTGCCGTTGAAAAAAAACCAATGAGAAAAAATATTATGGGGTATACATTGTCTAATGGAAATACATTGTGTGTTCTTGGGGAAGGAAGACTGGTGAACTTAGCCTGTGGAGATGGACATCCCGCGGAAATTATGGATATGAGCTTTGCTATTCAAGCTTTGTCTGTTAAGTACTTGGTGGAAAAGGGAAGTACTATTAAGGAGAAGATCATTGATGTACCAGCAGAGGTTGATAGAGAAGTCGCCATTAAAAAGTTGAACTTCTTAGGAAAGAAAATTGATGTTTTGACTGATGAACAGAAAAAATATTTATATGGTGAATAAGGATTATATGTAAAAATAAATTAAAATGAATTATAAATTAAGTATAAAAAGGACATTTTAACACTTATTAAGAAATGGGGATTGGGATTGGGATTGGGGATTGGAGATTGGGGATTTCGCCAAATCCCCAATCCCCAATCTCCATTTCGTTTTTTTATTTTTTGATTTAAGTAAACCTTTATAACATAATATTTATTTTATAATTTCTTAAATGAAAAAGAAATATAATAAT
>JAKSHX010000137.1 GCA_024399155.1 archaeon
GGGGCGTTTTGACGCTGCAAAAGATTTGCTTTTGAAAGGAATCAAAGCATGTCCTACCCATTCCGAATCGCATAGACTGCTAGGGCAAATTTACTTTCAAAACGGAGATACTGAAAAGGCTGAGAATACCGTTCTCGAAGCTCTACGTTTAGACCCAAAGAATATGTGGGCTCTAATCCTAATGGGGAACATCTTTGCGAAAGATAAAGATAAGTCAAACGTTGCTGAAACATACTACAACAAGGTTTTAGAGTATTATCCCGATAACGCCATTGCATTGAACAACGTTGCAGGAACATTCCTGGCAAAAAGTGAATACAGCAAAGGTATTTTATATCTAGAAAAGGCTCTTGAGATAGACGACACCTACATCAACAGCTACTACGGTTTGGCTTTAGCCCATTACAAAAAAGATAATTTGCAAGAAGCCTTTAAATATGCTGCAGCAGGAGTCAAAAAAGGCAAGAACAGAGCTGAAGATCCGGCTGTTAGAAATGAACTTCTCAAACTTTTTTTGACCATCGCTAGAGATATATGCGAATCAACAGATTATGAATCTATGGTCTTTGATGTCGCACGCAAATTGGAAAATGATTTCAACATTACAATCAAATTCCAACAAAAAGATGATCTTGACACATTGGCAAAATTGCAATTTGCTGATTTCTACAAAAGGGATTATCATCTCGTTCTTTACAAAAAAGACAAACTCTACCAGCACTACATTCTCCATGAACTAACTCATCTTGACATGATGCTGCGAGCAAAGCAGGCTGGCGCATTGAAAGTCATTGGCTCTTCACAGAATAATTTTGACTTATTCATGCAAGAATACAAGCGCCACTTTGACGGGCTCAAGAGAACATATTCCCAAGCCGACATACAGAATCTTGCAAAAAGTCTTTTCCAGGGTTTATCGCTACAACTGATGAACAGCCCATTGGACATGTTCGTTGAAGAACGAATTTTTGCAAAAACAGAATTCAGACCATTGCAGTTGATGTCTTTATTCAATATGGAACAGTCCAATCTTGGCTCTGTAAAACAAACTGCAAATGTCCAGGAGTTTCCGCAGTTTATCAAGGATACAAATAAGTTGCTCATTCTTGGACAGTCTTTAATGTTAAAGCGTTTGTATGGCATGGACTTTATCGCCAATTTTGGCTCATCGTCCAACATGCTTAACAACGCCCACGAAATGTTTGGTGAATTCGAAAATTCATTGCTTGATTACCATGATGGCGACGAGTATGAACTATTTGAAAAATTTGCCGCAAAACTTGGGCTCATCAAATACTTCGCAATTACAAGTTTTGCTGTAGACAAAGATGCAACCTTAACAGAAAACATCAAAAATGATGTAGACCGTAAGCAAGAAGTTTTTAACAGCACCCACAATCCTGAAAGCGTTGATCCAGCCATCACCATGATGATGTCTTGTTATATGGTTGGAGCCATGAAATACTTTGAAACACTTCTTCCTGAAGATGTGAAAAAAATTGCATTTGAAAT
>JAKSHX010000138.1 GCA_024399155.1 archaeon
TTTCGATCTAGTAAATACTGATTATTCGCAAGCTTATAAAGCTTGACATCTGGATCAATGATGAAACTACCATATGCAAAATTGTAGTTTCCATCCTCGTTTTTATTAAGTGAAAAAATCTGTCCGAAATATTTAGCGAAGCTAACAGATCCCTGATCAATGGTTCTCTGTGAAAAATATATTCCACTCACATCTTTATCATCGCTGATATAGCCATCCTTATATTCCTCGCGATCAGTTATTTCTCCAAATAATAAGCTCGGAATCTCAAAATTAAACAAGGTCTCTCCTGGTTCATTTGTCATAACAACAATACCAAGTCCACTGACAGGATCAAACATCAAATTAGATGTACAGCCCCCTGTATTTCCAGAATGCCCTACAACCTGCACCTTGTACTCTGTAGTCCATAAACCATGACAATTTTTTGCGATATCCGTGTTTCCATAAAAAGAGGTTGGAGATAACATTTCCTCCCAAGTACTTTTCTGTTCAAATAAAACACAGTCCTTTGAAGCAAGTGCCTGACCAAATACTGCAAAATCCTCTAAGGTTCCAATGACAGAACCTGCAGGATATAATTGCACCCATGAATGACAAATGCCATAGTCCTCGTCATATTTCGAATTCGCTCCACGATAATAACATTTTAATTCTTCTCTTTTTTCTTTTACATAACTATTATCTGTTATAAGAGGATCAATAGAAGTATGTTCCATGTTAAGAGGCTTAAAAATATTATCTCTTACATAATCTCTATAATCTTGCCCACTCACACGCTCTACTATAAATGCTGCCAGTGCTGCTCCGTAATTAGAGTACGCTGTATACTCTCCCACATGATATGCCTGATAGCATTCACAAGCTCTAAGTGCCTCCTCTAGGTTGTTGTATATCTCCTCCTTATCGCATGATTGATTCTCATAAAAACTTTCCTGAAAGCCTGCATTATGATTCATAAGATTCATCATGGTAATTTTCTCATCCTCATATTGGAGCTTGGTCAAGAATCCTTCAGGCAAATACTCACGAATATCCGTATCTAAATCAATATTTCCTCGCTCCACCTGCTGCATTACAGAAACCCAAATCAAAATCTTACTACAGCTCCCCCAATCATATACGGTAGTTGCATCCGCATATACATTATTTTCTATATCTGAAAATCCATAGTATTTACTTGTAATAATTCCATTTTGATCAAATACGGCAATCTCACAGGAAACAAGTCCCGCCGCGTATTGCTCCATAAATTGATCCATCTCATTTTCAATGTTGCTATAAGCAAGCCCCGATGGTGTAGTAAGCTCACTGGCATAAGCATTTGTATGTCCTCCAAATAACATCATAATAGAGCACAAAATTAAAAATAGTGACATAAATCTTTTCATAAGGTATTCCTCCCAAAATATTATGTCACTATACTATATTTATTTTCTTACAGAAAAAATCGATTAATATTAACTGAACATTAAAATT
>JAKSHX010000014.1 GCA_024399155.1 archaeon
GATCGCGTTAATCATTGTTTGTTATATTTTCCTATTAATGAGCCAAAACGTTAAGTCGTATTTATTAAAGAATAAATTTCCTTTTATATTACCTGTTACCCAAATCATTTAAATAATAATATGAGGTCAGTGACATTGGAGCTTTACACTTGGTAGTTTACAAGAATTCTACGAGGAAATTGTCGGTTAGTAGGGATGGTTCCTCCATACCAGGCAGCATTTTAGGGAAATCGGCATCATCGCCAAATTCGCGGAAAGGAAAACTGAAGACGAGGGAGTCCACTAGAAAACAATCAATGCTAAATGCGCGTAAACTCGCGCCATTTAAATATGATATGAATGAAATTTTGTCCAAATCTCAAATGAGTGAGTCTAAAGCGTCAGCTTTTCTTGCATCGTTGATTGCCAAAGCATCACGTCAATTTACAAAAGAAGCAAAAAATTTTGCAAAGACGTATTTTGATGATGGATATCTCACTAAAGATGAATTTGATAATATCTGCAGATTAATAGACAAATATAGCAAGTACCGTTAATCACATTTTTCTTTTTAAGAAAGCGAACGTATTTGCACGTCTATCGATCGAATCGCTAGATACCTGTATTTTATTTATTTTGTAACAAAATTTCAAATTAATTCAAATAATGAAACATAATCTAAATTATTCAATATTAAACAGTAATAAATGGAACAAAGTTACATTTTTTTATAGACAACTTATATATACAGTATAACTTGTACACACCATGGGATCGTTATGGGTTATGAAGAATTATTCCCGACAAATGACCTCAAGGGGTGGCATGCAAATGCTGCCAAGAGGTTTGCAAGTCCTTTCGTGGATAACTTCCATGACAGAATCGACGTGGATCCTATTATCCTGTCGAACGCTGCTGTGCATTGTGGTTTCACGATTAGAGATTTCTACGAGAAGCCTGAACTCGGTATCCATACAGTAGGATACATTTCAGAGTTGTTTGACCTTTTGCCAGTTACGCACTGGTTTTTCTCACTTCCATGGCTTAGAGATCTCGGAGTGACGTTAGAATACAAAGACACGTTACCCCCAGTTTCAACCGGACCTATCATTAGCGAGGCAGAAGAAGTTGATAAGCTTGAGCCTATTTCTAAGGAGAAACTCAAAGGTGGAAACACAGACACATTATTCCACAATCTCTACGGATACGTTCAAAAGAATCTTCCTCACACACTAGTTCCAATATCTTACGGTTTCGACCTTGCAGGTGCCGGAGCAGAGATGTGTGGCGTTGAAAATTTCATTATGTGGACATTCACTGAACCTGACATTGCTCATAAACTCCAGAATGTTTATGTTGAGACATCTATCAATGGTGCAGACCTCCTATCTGATACATACGGAATGGCAATGTTAATTGTCGGGTCAGTTCTGGCCAACAACGATATTTTCTCGGATGAGATGGTTGAGGAGTTCTCTGCAAAAGTAATGCATCACTACGTCGATCAGTGCTTTAGAAAAGGAGCAGGGCCACAAGTCTTCTACCACTTGTGCGGTAACCATGAAACAGATTATAAGGTGTTTAAGAAAAACCTTGTGTGGTCACCATTCAACGTTTTGCATATTGGGTACATGGGGCAGAAAGAGTTCCCAACAAGTGTCCTTAAGGAAGAATTCCAGGATGTCACTACAATTATGGGATCAGTCGATACAAAGCTCATGATTCAGGCGAACCCTAAGAAAGTTTATGAAAGAGCGAAAGAGTCTCTTATTCAGGGTCGTGATGCAAAGAAAGGTTACATCCTAGGTACAAGCTGTGAAACTCCTCCGTACACTATTCCTGGACAGCTTCTTGCGCTTACAAGGGCAGCTAGAGATTTCGGTACGTACGGGACATGGTGAGGTGAGATAGATGGCTACAATATCAGCAGCAGCAAAGGAGATCATCGAGAAGAGAGGACTCAAAGAGAAGGACGTTATCGGAGTCGTTGACGGATGCGGAGATGACAAGATTTACAATAAAGAGTCAAAACTTTTTATTGCAAAGAAAGAGATCGGCGAACTTACAGTCTACGCGGTTTTCAACGAGGCCGGAGAAGTTCAGACCGCTTACAGTCATAAGATGAAGATTCTTGATATTGTTCTTGAGGGTGAGACGGATTCTGGTTGGGTCTATTGCAAGAATAATCAGCCATTGAAAAATGGACACACGAATCTCACATACATGGGAGCAACAAGATCTGGACCTTCTCTCACAGAACCAGTTTCGGGTGAATCTTGGTTTGAAGAGTATCTTTCTGTAGGTGCACTTACGGCAGCTGAAGGATTATTCCAACAAAAGAGAGCATAGGCGCACTTTCAGCACAGATTCCAAACTTTTTCCATCTTCTTTTTCAGTCAGCGCCCGTTTTTCGTAGCTGTCATTATTATATTTGGGATAGGTATTCTTTTCCTAAGGATATCCATGTCGGAGAAAATCGGAGAGACGAACGCACTTTGTCCAGAATGCATGAGGACAATAAAAGCAGAGAAGATAGTAGAAAAC
The DNA here is from genome assembly GCA_024399155.1 of archaeon. GTDB lineage: Archaea > Thermoplasmatota > Thermoplasmata > Methanomassiliicoccales > Methanomethylophilaceae > Methanarcanum. Next base: position 2,524 of record JAKSHX010000014.1, read on the forward strand.
GACGACGTCTATATTACAAAGACCTGTCCGGAACATGGTACTTGGAAGGTCAAGATTTGGTCAGGTGCGAAGCATTATAAGTATCTATATGAGTTCTCGGCTACCCCGAAGGTGCTGGAAAAGTTTGCAATGCCTACGATTAATGGGTGTCCAAATGATTGTGGCTTATGTGAGAGACATATGCAACATTCTTGTCTAAATGTTGTAGAAGTAACAAACCATTGTAATCTTAATTGTCCGATATGTTTCGCGACTGCAAATGAGTGCGGGTACAATTTTCATCCAGATATAGAAACTATACGTGACATGTTTCAAACAGTTGTAAATTATGTGAATAGTCCTAGGGTTGTTCAGATCTCTGGCGGGGAACCAACGGTGAGAGATGATCTTCCAGAAATAGTAAAAATGGCCAAAGAAATGGGAATTGAACACATCGAGATTAATACAAATGCCGTTCGAATCTCCAATGATATCGACTATCTTAAAAAATTGAAGGAATCCGGCGTTGATGATTTTTATATGCAATTTGATGGTGTAGATGATAAAATCTACTCCAAGACACGCGGTATACCTTTATTCAAAATTAAAGAAAATGCAATTAAAAATTGTTCAGAAGTTGGGATAGGAGTGACGCTCGTTGTCACTGTGTCTCCAGACATTAATCTTTATCATGTTGGGGATATTATCAGATACGCAGCATCAAAAGTTCCTACTGTGAAGGGTGTGCATTTCCAACCAATTTCATATTTTGGTCGTTATCCTGCGGAACCACAAGACAAAAACCGTATTACTCTTCCCGATTTGGCGCGTGAGATTGAGAAACAAACTAATGGAATGCTTAAGGTCGATAATTTTATCCCTACATCGTGCTCGAACGTACATTGTGATATGAAGTCTTTATCAATTGTACTTCCTGATCGTTCATTGTTTCCGCTAACAACTATGGCTCTCGGCCCACCATCAAAAACTGATAACGTAGCTGACAAGACAAGGACAGAAGTTTCACAATTTTGGAGATTTATTGAAAATACTATGGATGGAAAGCATGAAAATGAAACTGATGATGGTTCATGGAAGACTTTCGTCAACCGAGCAAAGACTCATTACCTCACAGTATCAGCAATGGCTTTTCAAGATGTGTGGACCGGTGAAACGGAAAGATGGGAACGTTGCTGCATCCATACCGTAACACTTGATGGCAAATTGGTCCCTTTCTGCCTATTTAACTTGACATCGACAGATGGCACGACACTATATAGAAAAAGAACCTTTTGTCGTTGATAAAAAATTGACGTATTTGGGGATTCGGATTATCTCCTGTAATACCCAAAGCTGTTATGATAGTTAGATACTACGCCATTCATATATCTCGAGAGAAACCTTTCTTTCTCTTTTGTGTTGACCACAAATCCATTAAGTGGAAACTCCGCATCGCAATGAACACATCTTACAAATTTACAATTTTTATTAGCTTGATGGCACGCTCTGCAGGCTATGGCTCTTGACTGAAAAAGACTAAATTCTTTACCACATCTAGGACATACAAACCTATGCGTAGACGAAAGTAATTGCGGAGTTACACCCGCTCTTGCCATTTCTGGTGTCAATGTCACTTTATCCCTCTAGTCAACCAATACGCATCCTAGTATTTTATGATGGCGAGACACTTATAGTCGATACAAATATTAGTGTACTAGAACTACTACCATAACGGTGTCACCTAAATATGAGCATTTTAGACGAGATGAAAGCATTCATTATCAGACGTAGACTACTAGCAAATATGATTCCATCAGACTGCAGCCATCCACTTGAAGAATGGATGGCCATTAAAGCCCGTATGGCTTTCAAACAAAATAAAGAATTGAAGGAACATATTGGAAAAAAGGTTCTTAATGAGGTGACCAGAGAAGATTTTGACGAATATCAGATATTTCGTGTAAGAGAGCAAATGAGATATGCTGAGAAAAATTCACCATATTACAGGAATAAGTTCAAGGACGCCATGGTAAGGCCAGAGGATATTAATACATGGGATGATCTAGAAAAAATCCCTTTCACAGAACCTGCAGATCTCGCTGAAAATTCAATGTATTTTTTTGCTGTGTCTAGAACTAAGCTCAGAGTTGAATTTACTACTACTGGTACCACTGGACACAGAAAAACAATAGGCTACACAACTAATGACATAGTTTCTAAAATCGATATTGTTGCATCTGCATTAAAAAATATAGGGATGAAGGACAGAGACACATTGCACATAATGTTTCCATTGGTCACAGCATGGGACCCAAGTTTGATAATGGCAGGAGCATGCCGGATTCTCGGATATGGATTTTCGATCTGTTCAGAGATGGACGTTGAAAAGCAATATGAAATGATAAAGAATTCCAAAACGACGTATATTATTGGTTTGCCATCGTTTATCTATCGTATCACGTTTTTAATGAGGGAGAACAAAAACCTCAAACAACTTGGCATTAAAAAAATAATATCCACTTCTGAACCATTGTCAGAAAGCATGAGAAACAACCTGGAAGATGCATGGGGATGTAAAGTTATTGATGTATGGGGTATGACCGAGTTTGGATTAGCTTGTGCAGTAGAATGTGACGAACAAGATGGAATGCATACCGACGAAGCAAATATGCTGTTCGAGATTATCGATCCTAATACGGGAAAGCACGTTCCTGACGGCCATACTGGGGAATTAGTTATTACATCATTGAATGCAGAATGTACAGTGTTGATAAGGTATCGTACTCACGATATGGTGTCAATGATTGCACCTCCATGCAAATGTGGCATGCACTTCAACAGAAAGCTTAGTAAACCAAGTGGAAGAATGGACCTTCAATTTAAGATAGGTATGGGACATAAGGTCTACCCTGCATTATTCGATGAATGCATGTTTGCAGACAGATCGGTAATTGACTATCGAATTAAAATTACAAAAGAACAGTACAAGGATGTTCTCACCTTAGAGATAGAAACTAATAAGCCCTCTGACGAACTGAAAACGAAAATAATTGATGCTGTAAGTCACATCATGGAAATTGAGCAAGGAATTAAAGAGGATCTTATCGACGCTCCACGCGTAGAGTTTGTCGATGTGGGAGCAACCAAGTACGCTGCAAAAATGAGCAAGATAGTCGATCTTAGAAAAAATTTTGACAATTAATGGTCTTATTGTCCTGACCGGTTTTTGATCGCATCTATAACGTCCTTAATCTTAAACTCGTCAGTTGTTTGCTCTACGAGAGTACCGGTAACGATAACATCCGCTCCAGCTTTAGCTGTAGCGCTAGCATCTTCTGGCGTTCTAATTCCTCCTCCAACTATAAGCGGAATGTCAATTGCCTTTTTTACATCTGCGATCATCTTTGGCGGAACTGGTTCATTTGCGCCACTTCCCGCTTCTAAATAAACAAATTTCATACCAAAATATTGACATGCAAGGGCATATCCCACAGCTGTTTTAGTATCATCCCTTTTTATGAGATTGGCCTTGGCAACCCTTCCGACAGTCATGCCTGGCTCAACAATGATATATCCCATAGAAATCGGCTCGATACCAATTTTTTTAATGTATGGGCTTGCATACGCATGCGCTCCAGTTATCATGATAGGATCAGTGCTGTTAACAATACTCATAAAATAGATGGCATCGCACTTGGTAGAGATTGCGTGAGGGCCTGCAGGAAAGTAGATACAAGGAAGTCCAGTTCTTTCCTTAATAGCGATGGCAGTTTCATCGACGTTTTTAGTTGTAATACCTGTGGAACCACCAATCATAATTACATCAGTTCCAGCTTCCTTGCATTTCACTGCCATTTCCGCCGCTTTGGCCACAGATTGTTTGTCTGGGTCAAAAAGTGTCATGTGCACTTTTCCATTTCTGACTTTGTCAAGAATATACTGTTCGATGGTCATAGGTTTATTGCTCCAAGTGCAAAGACTATAAGTGCTACTACCATAGCATATTTAGCCATTTTTTGTGATTTATGAGAGTCATTAAAAATGATAAAGGCTGCATATATAAACATTGCATCAGCGAAGAAAATACACAGATATAGTCCACTGCATCCTTTAATCATCGGTACAATGCTAAGAATCGGGCCAGCAATGTAAAATACCGCCGCTACAACACTTGCATTTTTTACACCTATCGACATTGGAAGAGTACGTCTCCCGACGTCCCCACCCATATCCTCAATATCCTTTGTTATCTCTCTTCCAATTGTTACGAGTATTGCCATGCCAGCAATTTCCACACTATTCTCTACATGATCGACAATGCTTCCTCCCAAAAGAAAGACCATGCCGGTAAGAATTGCTATAGTAATGTTACCGACAAATCCTCTCTGTTTTAGAATAATCTCATACATTATCATCAAGATGATGGCTATGCCCACAATAGATGTTGATTGAGGATTTTGCGCAATCGATAATATAAACGAAAGAATGAGACATGTTATGCTGAGATATAATGCATTCTTGACAGCAATTTTTTCTAATGGCAACGGTCTATTTGGATGAGAAACTTTATCGATTTCCTTATCGATACAATCGTTTAAGCTATTCCCGCCTGCTATGAATAGTGCTACAGTTGCACACCCTAGTATGATACATTGCCAGTAATTGACTATGTCAGTACCCGCAGCTATAAAGCTTGTGACTACGAGACCGATAATGCCAATAATGCCATTTTCCAATCTGAACAATTCCAGATATGCATTCACAATGCAGTCAAAATATTATGTATATAAAATAAATATCGAAAATCACGCTCTCTTTTCGAAGATATGATAATGCCTAGAGAGAGAGCCGTGTACCTTTTGGATGAACATCTGTTGTAATATCAACCTTGAATCATCTATTGGATTAGGAAAAATTACACCCGCGTATCCACCAGGTTTAAGTATATCGTTGAACGACATCATCGCTCTTTTATAGATACTTTCAATACTTTCACCACCTGTGCTTGTTGACCTACCATACGGGGGATCTGTAACAACTGCATCAACATCGTCAAATCTTTTTGTGATGTCTGATACATCAAGTACATCGTAATCATACATGTTAAGACCATAGTGATTCATATTTTCCAAAGTGCCAGCAATCATTTTTGGGTCAAAATCTGACGCTATTACTTTTACACCCATAAGTCCAGCTTCTATTACTATCCCTCCTGTACCACAAAATGGGTCGAGAATGGTATCTCCTTTTTTTACACCTGTAAGATTTATCAGTGCTCTAGCATACTTCGGGTGGATTGATATTGGGGAGAAGAACGGCCGCTTTCCAATTTTTCGTGTTTCGAAAATATTTCGATTTATCATATTATTATTCAAAAAAATATGTAAACGATCGCTAATGAGAATATGCACTTCATGATCTGGCCTTTCAAGATCAACATCATTTTTTTTTGATAAAATATCACCTAATTTTTTAATAATAACCTGAGAATCAATACTTTTCATCATTCCTTTGAACCTTTTTACTCTGATGGCAAAACTACCTTCGGGAATTTTTATAGAATCCACATTCAATAAATTATTGACATCAAAAGATCCAAGGTAATGCCCAAAACAGCGTGTCAAAGATATACGATTTGCTATCGGAATTGAAAATTTATCATCGAAAGATCCGATTATGTATCCAGGCCCTTGCGCCACGATGCAGAAGGAATCTGTTTCTGTCTCTATACATCTTACAGCCTCAGCTGCGCACATGGTATCGTGTTCGCCAGACAATTCAAAAAAGAATAAGGGCATAATGCCCCCACCATTAGATTTTAATCTTTAATACCATCTTCGGTAACCATAAAGACTGTTTCACCTTCCGGAAGGTTAGGTGAATCAATAAGTCTGGCAATTCTCTTTCCTGCTTTACCCTTACGCAGATAAATACGAAATGTCGCTGTATGTCCTACAATATGCCCCCCAATCGGCCTAGTGGGGTCTCCAAAAAATGCATCTGGTTTCGCCGCTACTTGGTTGGTAACAACGATAGCGGCGTTGTTCAATGTGGCGAAATTCAGAAGGTCGTGCATATGTCTATTTAGAATCTGTTGTCTTTCTGCCAGTGATACTCTTCCAACATATTCGGCCCTGAAGTGCGAAGTCAAAGAATCCACTATTAATAGTCTGATCTTAAGTTCTTTAGCGAGTTCCATAGCCTTTTCTACAAGGAGTATTTGATGTTGTGAATTAAATGCCCTTGCGACATGAATTCTTTTAAGTGTCTCCTGTGGGTCCACACCTAAATACGTAGCCATTTGAATAATTCTTTCAGGTCTAAATGTGTTTTCCGAATCGATAATGATTACATCAGAATCAAGACCGCCTCTCTCCTCTGGAAGAGTAGCATTAACAGCTAATTGAAAACAAATTTGTGTTTTACTACTTCCGAATTCACCAAAGAATTCCATAATGGATTGGCTTTCTACTCCTCCCCCAATAAGTTCATCAAACCCCTTAGAACCTGTGGTAAGTTTAGTGATCTGTTTACGTCTTTCCAATATCAATTCTCCGGTTTCAAATCCTCCAATGTCCGCGCAGAGTTTGGCACCTTCAATGATGTCCATTGCCTTTTTTTCACCAATCTCACACTTCTCTGCGAGTTCACTCGGTGACGCTACAGCAATTGCCATCATATCTGTATATCCAGCTTCTTGGAGTTTTTCGGCAATTGCCGGTCCTACTCCTGGTATATCTTCAAGAGTTTTAGTCATTCTAATCACACCAACCCCTATATTGTTTCCTTTGTTTATATTTAAAGTAATTTAAAAATAGAAATGCCAAATTTTTTTTGATTAATTTCTTTGACATTTATATTTTCATTTGAGGTTTTTATAAAAAGTTTACATTTCCTCTCATCATCTTTACCATATTTAATTATAATATTGTTATTAACGTTATAAAATTCAGCAACGTCTTTTTAAACAATATTATCAATAATTTTATATTAAAGGTACGGGTTAGCCATACCAATGGCCAGGAAGAGGCGCATTATCAATAAAGACATTGAAGAGGAGTATGAGTTCATACCTCCAGAGTTTGATGAGGAAGAATTTATACGCAAGGACATCTACGGCACAAAAGTTCTCTTAATTGTCGCGGCCATGGCAGTTGTGATCGGCATTATATGTTCATACATCCAGAAAATGTTTAGCGGGCCAACAGGAGTTTGTTCGGGCTTTGTGCTTCTGTTTTCAAGTATCATTATTATTAGGCCTTTACTCAAGCTTATTGGGCTTGATATAAATCTCCTGGAAAAGAAGTCAGTGATCGGAAACGATATAATGTTTTTATTACTGGGTCTCGGTGTTTGGATTTTGTTTGTAAATCCACCATTTTATTGAATGCCCTTAAGTCCTCGTAAAGACCACAGCAATATGTTTTTCAAATTTCCCAGCACTGCCTGTTATCAAGCAGCCCACTCAAAAGTGTGGAATTTACATTGGATAAAGTTTCATTATGTTCTGTTATTATCATGGTATTCAAGTCTATTTCTTTACCTATACCTGCAATTTTAATTTCACATTCAAGCATCTTTGCCGCAGTAGAGTATAACCTCTTTGCGTTAACAGCCCAATAGCCATTATCAATGAATGGTGCACCGCATTCATTTTTTTTCCATTTTAAAAGAAACGATTCTGATGATTTTACCCATACTGGCGGACCAATGTGTTTGTAAGATTCCGACAATTCATCCTTCTCAAGTTCAAATACAATAGTGATTCTGTCGTCGAGTACTCCGTGTACAGCCTTTATGACATTGAATGAGAACGCGTCAAGTTTTTTTATTATAGCATTTTGCGTCTTCCACTCCTGTGAGTGTAGACTATCTTCGTTGATTGATGGTTTATTGAATGATACTGTTATGAGTCTGGTTTTGTGGATGGATATTGTCTTTTTGATCTCCTCTCTTGAAAGAGTTTTCCTCTTATTGGGAAAGAAAAAATTTTTAGTTGGATTTTTTAAATAACATTTGCAAGCATAGATAAATCTCGCAAACGTATCAATATGTACGGCGGATGCCACATTTCTTTTCGAGTCTACAGGGTCATAGAGTATTATAGGAGAAACAATTGGTGGGCCACTTTTTTCAATAACTATGGTTACACCTTTTTTCCATTCTGAAGCTGCTATAATTGCATCTATAAATCCTCCATAGTATATCGTAATAAGCTCGCACATATACCCGGAGAACCCTCTAACGTCAGATTCAGCACCATATGTACCGATTCCCTTCATAAATTTCTTCATTAGACGTATTTCATCACAAAGTTCACTGTTTACTTTTGAGAGAATATAGTCAGTGTGGAATGGTGACCTGTCAACAGGTGTAAGTACTTCCTCTGCAGACGTTATATGATAGCAAGGTACCATATCAACATCTAAGTCGTGATATCTTCCACTAGTGTATGGATGATCTGTGTAGAATTCTTTACCGTGGATAATATCTCGACCCATCTTCAGTCCTATGTTTACCATTTCATCTTTTGGAGTGGATTTTGGGAACATTAAGAATACATCAATATCAGATTCAGAAAGATATGTTCCTTTGGGAATTGAACCAACAAACCTAGCGTTGACTTCAAGATTATTTTTTTTGATATAATTATTGATTTCGAGCATTAATGAATTAGATATTTCATGTATTCGTTCCACTGTCTTTTTCGAGGGACGAATTATCTGAATTACCTCCGATTCTATGCTCATATTCTTCCCATGGAATTATTCAATATATTAGGATGGTTGCCAAACGACGTTGAAAACACAATTTATCATCTATACAACGGTTTTAAAACATTTTAACGAGTACTCTTCAATTTTAATATTTTAAGCTGCTAACTCTCCTGTTTTCAAAAATTCTTTTGTACACATAAGATGTGTAATGCTACATAAAATGACAAAATTATTAGACATCCCAAACATCATTCCATTTAGATCGAGACGGAATCATATGACCTAATTTAAGTTCAGAGATGTCAAGAGTCATCAAATCTTCTCCAACGACCGTTCTTACGCCAGTAGCTTCTTGAACTGCTTTTGCCATAGCATACGGCCCTTTTCTCAAGACAGTAAGTCCAAGATGTGTAAAAATACACAAATCTGGTTTTACTATGTTTAGAAAAGGTATTGCATCATTTGAGCACATATGCCCTTCAATATGATTCTCTAACGGTGCAGTGATTGGAAGAAGAAGTATTCTCGTGCCTACATATTGTTCTGCAATTTCATCTGAATAAGTAGTATCACTGACATATGAAAAAAGACAGTGTTCAATTTCGAAAATGAGACCTACATTTGTTGGATCGTTATGATTTGATTTTGTAATTTTTGTTTTAAGACCGGCGATTTCATATTCTTCTCCGGCTCTGATAGTAAAACATTTTCTTGGCAATCCTTTATGATAACTGGATATCGCCGGTCCAAGACCGTCTTGTCCTTCCATTACGGTTACACTTCCATAGATTTCACCACGTTTTTTCCATCCACCAAATGTCATACCCTCAATGGCTATCGGGGCATCGGAACAATGATCTGGGTGACAGTGTGACATTATTATTGCATCCGTTGTCCTAAGGTCATATCCTATTTCGCGCATATTAGTCAAAGCACCTGGGCCAGGATCAACATGAATTCTTGAAGTTCCTGTATCTATAAGAAAACCCCCAGTGTTTCGCGCTTGGAACATTGCGGTATGTCTTCCTCCACCTGTTCCAAGAAATATGATTTTTGTCATTAGTTTACCATATGGGTCTTAATATATCGTTTTTCTTTTTCAGTACGTTTATTATATAAAATCACAGTGAACAGCGTATGATTACACTCATTCGAGATGCATGGATCGTCACACAGGATAAAAAAAGGAGTATTCTCAAAGGTGACGTTGTCATTAACGGGGATAGGATTGCATCAGTGGGGAAAAAATATAACGGTACCGCAGATAGAGAAATAGATGCTACTGGTGATATTGTTATGCCAGGCATGATTAACACTCATACTCATGTTGCAATGGCACCGTTGAAAGGAATTTGTGATGATCTTTCATTTTCAGATTTTTTAGATAAAGTGTTTAAGATAGACTCAAACAGAACTGATTACGATATTGCTATGGGAACAAAATTAGGATGCGCCGAAATGATGCGTGGCGGTACGACGACGTTTGTAGATATGTATTACTCAGAGGATGTAATCGCGAAAGCGGTTCAAGAAACAGGAATCAGAGGTGTGTTATGCTGGTGTTGCCTTGATGAACAATTTACTACACAAAAAGGAAATCCACTAGACAATTGCAAACATTTCTGTGAATCACACAAAAATGTTAGAAAAATTATTCCAGGAATCGGGCTTCAAGGAGTATATGTATGTGGAGAAGAGACATGTCTTAGAGCGAAAGAATTCTCCAATGAAAAAGGCCTGCCATTGAACATTCATGTTTCAGAAACAAGATGGGAAGTTAATAATCATAAGAACAAAACCGGTTTTAGACCTATCGAATGGATGCATAAAATTGGTGCACTTACGCCTAACATGATAGCTGCGCATTCGGCATGGCTGACAATGAACGAAGTCAAAATTATGGGCGAAGCAAACATGTCCGTTTCTTTGTGTTCTGTTTCTAATATGAAACTCGCTGTTGGAAGTGTGGCACCTGTCCCTGAGTTTCTCACAAATGGAGTAAATGTTACTATTGGTACGGACAGTAATAACACTAATAACTCTTTAGATATGTTTTCAGAAATGAAAATTACAGGACTGTTGCAGAAATCAGCAAGGTGGGATGCAACTATCGCTTCGGCTCAACAACTTTTAGACTTTTCTACGATTAATAGCGCGAAAGCTATCGGTATGGCAGACAAACTTGGTTCTATAGAAGCCGGAAAATTTGCAGATATAGTCATTCTCGATGGAAAAGCACCCAATTTAAGACCCATAGTACGGGAAAATATTGTTTCCAATATCGTGTATTCTGCATCATGTCTTAACGTTAAAACTGTACTATGTCAAGGAGATATCATCGTCGATAATGGTAAGATTCTTACGTTCGATGTATCAGATGTGTTTTCTGCCTCCGAAAACATATGGGAAACACTATGCAAAAAAAATGAGTAGTCTGCATTTTTTCTTAATGACCACTGGTATTATCTTACTAAAATTCATTAGATTTTTTTTGTTTAAAATATTTAAAAATCACATTTCTAACCAAAAAGTGCTAGTACAACGCATCTTAACTCAATACCTGCCTCTAAAAAATAATTTATTTTTATACAGGTGGTACATGATTTACTCATGACTATAGTGATCATGTAAAATAGATCAAAGTAAACAATCGCTACTTCAAACCTGAGGTTATAAGAATAACAGATATCTACAGTGTTGGTATTTCAATATGTCTTGCTTGGATGAGGTGGTTAGATAGAATCTAGCACGGATCTCGAGAGAATGCTGGGTGACCCGAGAAAGGCCATTACGGTCACTATGGTCCCAATTATGGTGTCATACATCTTCATCCAACTGAATGCATTTGTAGATGCCTTCTGGTGTTCAGGACTCGGTCCCGATCCTAGTTCTGCATTTTTAGGAATGCTTCCACTTCTTTGGATAATTCGAGGTATTGCAATAGGTGTATCTCTCGGCGCATCTGTGTCTATTGCTAGATTTTTAGGAAAGGGAGAGAAAGAAAAGGCCAACAGCATTGCGACACAAGCAATCATGTTGTCGCTGATCATATCAATTATCATTATTCCTGTTGCGTTTTTATTCGTCGAATTTGTAATTCAATGGGTAGGTTTAGTTAGAATATCGGAACAGTGTTGGGCATATGCCTTTCCAATTATTTTGTCAACTCCGATGATAATGCTGAATGCTGTTATTGAAGGCATATTAAGGGCGGAAGGTGCAGCAAAAAAATCGATGATCGTATTGGTATCTAACGCTTTGATATGCATCGTTTTAGATCCTATAATGGTACATGTAGCAAATCTGGGAATATACGGTGTAAGCATATCTACAGGCATTTCGTTATTGATCTCTACAACAATTGGCTTACATTGGTATGCAAGAAAAAAGATGTACATTAAGATTTCATTTAAAAATTTTAGATTCAAATTTGATGAGGTAATAAATATCCTCACGGTAGGTGTAACTAAATCCTCCGAGAACATTCTCTCATCCCTGATGGTGTCAGTACATCAGGCCATCGTTGTTAACGTAATAGGGAACATAGCATCTATTGCAGTATACAGCTTACCATGGAAATTTGTAAAGCTGGCGACGGTTTTTTCTCATGGTGCGGGCACTGCTTTAATGCCAATATGTTCTGCGGCAATAGGAGCGAAAGACTTCAACAAAGTAAAAATCGGATTTGTATATTCATTGAAACTATCAATAATCTGTACGATCATTTTTGCCATCATTTCATTTTTATTTGCAGATTACTTTTCTATCGCTTTTACATATTCCGAGAGTATGAAAATGTACAGAGAGGACCTTGTATATGGGATAAGAGTGTACGCTCTTCTTATGCCATTTATAGCGGTAATTAAGGTAGCATCATACATTTTTTATTCGCTACGAAAACCAGAGATGTCGTTATGTGCATCACTCTCAAGAGATGTTATGGCCGCATTGTTATTGTTAGCAATTGGTTCATTACACGATGTATATTGGATATTTTTCTCTGTGGAAGCTGTCATTGCCATATTCACTCTGTCAATAGCACTATCACTTCTTTCAAAATTAAAAAATAAACTGCTGGTCACCGTGTAATTTGTTTCTGTCTCTTCTTTGAAAATATGTATTCAATTACAAAGATTACTAACGCTATTGGTATGACGACAAGAGAACTTTTTTCTGCACCAAAAGGTCCTGGTACTACAACCACAATTATGAAATCGATAGTGAATATAAGTACCAGAGTAATGAAAATCCATAATAGTGTAGTGAATTAACATAACATTCTCTTCATTTTCATAAGACGTGTTTCGTGATAGGTTTTTCCTCTTCAACTAGCAATTTATCAATAATTTGATCAATTTACGGCCAATATATAGAAATGACAAGAAGAAAGAGATTTACCATCATCACTCCGATGTATACTATATGGTAATTGTCGAGGTCTTTAAAATTTATCATATCTGCGACGAAATTTGTCACGGAGTCATTAAACCTGAAAACACTATTTCGATGATAATGATGAAAATAACGCACACATGAGTTTTTTAGATTTCTTCTGATGATATCATCGATATTTGGTAACGCCTCTATTTTATTGCAAATATCATTTCTTGCATTATAAAATCCAGACATGAAGTATCCAGTATGACTGACACCTCCATCTATTATTTCATCTGTATCCTTGTATACCACCCTTAACATGATTGATAATACTATCATGGACATTAGGGCTCCACCAATCACTAACGTATAGAATCCTTCTGTGACTATGTGTTTTTGCAGGCTTCAGAAGAAATAATAAAGGCAAATTCATCCATTGCCAATAGTAACACTGATGATACAAATCCCTCTTCGAACTCTTTATTCCCTATAAAAATAACCGAGAAACACCGTAAAGAATTTTGAAATTATAAATACAATCAAAATTCCAAGCGCCATCGGCAAGTTATTTAAAAATCCTTGGAATGTAAACACTCATTCCTACGGAGATAAAGAACACATCCATGAAAACTTCCTTCATGGGTTCAATTTTTTCAATGATATGTTTGCTAAACTTACTCTGTGATACCATCACTCCTGTGAGGAATGCACCAATTGCCATTGACATCCCAACAAGTGCAGATAACCAAACCATAGTGAAACAAAGACCGATAGAAAGGACTAGGAGAACTTCGGTAGATGTATTATTTCCAACCCAATTGAGGATTTTAGGAACAAATTTGATACCAATATGAAGAAAAGTAATCATGAACACAACAATAGTAATGATCAATCTCACGAGATCGACGACATTAACTTGCGAGCCAATAAACATGGGGGTAATCATTGAGAAGATCAGTACTTGTCCAATATCCTCTATTATTGTAACGAGAATGATAGTATTGGCCTATTTTGCTTTACGCCATGTGCTTTCAGAATCAATGTAACAACAGCAATTGACAATCCAGATATTATCGCACCTAGCGTTAAAGCAGCAGTAGCATTTAGATTAAAGAAAATCATACCAAACGCGTAACCGTTCAAAACCATTATCGGCAATTAAATAATAGCAACCAAAATAGCTAATTTGCCATACTTTCTGATCTTTTCGATATTTAACCCTATCCCTATACCAAACATCAGTATTACCAAACCCAGGTCTTTTAGAACTTCTACGGCAACCATACTGAACTGTTCGGTATTTTTAAATTAAAAACGTTCACTATCAGAATACCTGCCAGTAGATAACCGATAATTGGAGAGAGTTTCATTCTGCTGAAGGCAATTGAACATATGCCGGCGGTAAATATTATCGACATCATTGTCAGCAAGAGAGCAGTTTCTTCCACAGCCGCGGTCATTTATTGTTTTTATTTATTTTTAATAAGACGTATGAGTAACTTTTTATGATCATATTGAATGAGAAACGATCATGAATCTCATACTTGTTAGACACGGAGAAAGCATTTGGAATAAGGAGAATCTTTTCACTGGATGGACAGATGTAGATTTATCAGAAAATGGGAAAAAAGAAGCAATAGAAGCGGGAAGATTATTAAAAACAGGAAATTTTGACATTGATATTTGTTATACATCGTACCTTAAAAGAGCCATTCATACCCTTAATTACATTCTCGATGTGTTGGATCGTGAGTGGTTGCCAGTAATTAAAACATGGAAGCTTAATGAGAGGCATTATGGTGCGCTACAAGGTCTTAATAAATTCGACACATCTACAAAATATGGTAGTGAGCAGGTCGAGAAATGGAGAAGATCATACGATATTCGTCCACCTCCACTAAAAGAAGACGACGAAAGGAATCCTGTTTTCAGTCCGATGTATAGGTATGAAAATAAAAGTCAGATGCCTTTAACCGAATGTCTTGCAGATACAATGAACCGCGTTGTTCCTTATTATATTGAGGAAATTTTGCCTAAAATCAAAACGGGAATGAGAGTTCTTGTGGTGGCCCATGGCAATTCACTTCGTGCACTGGTGAAATATATTGAACATATCACAGACGATGGTATCTCGAAAGTGAACATCCCAACCGGTGTCCCGTTAGTGTACAACTTTGACAATAACATGAAGTTAGTTAATAAAAAATATCTGAGCGAATAGAAAACTTTACGAAGATAGTTGATGCCACCGATTATGAAATAACGAGTAATTAATACGTCACGAATCACTCGCATCGGTTCGCTTCGTGCGACATATACGTTTACGAAGATAACCAAATAAAACATCTTAAAATACAACCCTTTACAGTGGTGGAATGTAACCACTTTCAATTTCCTAATAAAGATCTTTTTATAACGTATTCAACATCAAAATTAAAAAATTGTTTTTGTAAAATGTTTTTAAAACAACTATAGTGACAAAAAAGTCAAAACGAATTTTCGATTTTGAGCTCCATTTTCATTCTATTTTCATTGAACAATATAGAACTCATAAATACAACCCACATAATCTCCACAAGTATTGACGTTGCTATGGCAACCATTGCTGTGGGTGCGTAGCCAGTAGGCGCAAGCACGGACATACACAGTGCAATCGCGATACCTTTGTTTTTATATGATGCCATTAAAACATCGGTAATTCTCTGTGACCAGCATATGCCGATTTTTTTCTCTGTTATTTCAATGGTTGTACCAAGCCCAAAAGACCTCAATGCAGCGATGATAACGAACGCTATAAAGATATACAATTCTCCGCTGAATGTGGTAGAACCGACCGAAAGCCAAACCATGAAAAAAATACATATGTTGAGAAACACCGACATCGTGCTATTATTGACTTTGAGTCTTGTTATCAATCTTGAGATCACCAGTGGAATAAAGATAAGCTTGGCAATGACAATAATAACGTTAGTCATATCTACGGTCTCGCCGATTGTCAGCCAAATAACAAACGGGATCCAAATAATAGAAAGGATGTAAATTATGATAATACTCCTCGACGCATGCTCTGTATCACCGTTTAAAATGTATGACAATGGAACGACAGAACCTGCGAACGGTGTTGATGCAATGAAAATAAGGCCCATTGACTGTATACCGAACTCAGTATCTTTAAGAATATAATACCCAAGAAGTGGTATAATAGAGGCGACAAGAAGTCCAAGAACAATTGCTCTTAAAACGGATTTCCAATGTACAATTGGATTGAGATTTTTAAACGGAATTCTAGAAAGAGAGAGTGTAAGCATAATTATAAGGGTCCAAATCGTTAACTCAGAACGCAGATTTGCTGTCAGTACTTCTGACGGAAATGCACCACTAAAATTGGTAATGAGAGCAATGACCATCGCAAACGTCATCATGAAGGCACTACTTTTTAGCGCATCCTTAACAACCATTATGCGGCGAACTAATATAAAATATAAAGATTTTTACCAACAACATATAAACATCGATAACTCTCAACCTCTCTACCAACAAGTACAATGACTAAAAAACATAATATAAAGTCAGTAAAAGCAGGATGGTATAATTTATTTAGACCATGGTCCCTCCACGGCGCGATAGTACCCGTTTTAATTGGAGGAGTGATAGCCTTCAACACTATCCCAATTGATGTTGTCAACATATCACTTTTAATTCTCACAATTGTAGGTGCTGTTTTATTTCAATCTGCAGCCAATATATTCAACACATATGGGGATTTTATTAGAGGAATTGATACAGAAGAAAATGAGAGAAGATCACCCGAGTTGGTAAGTGGCTTGATGACTGAGAGGCAGGTATTATATGCCGGAATGGCGTGCATCGCTGCCGTTTGCTTAATAGGTATGATATTCATCTATCATATTGGGTGGTGGATAACAATCTATGGTGTCCTTGGAATTTTTGGATCGGTGATGTACACTCTTGGTGTAGCATACAAATACCATGCGCTCGGACAACCAGTCTGCTTTATCATGTTTGGAGTTTTAATGCCACAGGGGACGTATTATATTTTAACAGGACAACCTTTTTCGATAGAAGTGTTTTTAGTGGGGTTACCTAATGCATTTATGATCACTGGTGTTCTTGCTGGCAACGAGCTGCGCGATTATCATGACGACAAGATGGCAAATGTAAGAACATTGACAAGTTGTATGACTTATAAGAGTGGAATGAAATTATACCTCTGTCTGAGTACAGTGTCTTTCATAATACTTATTATCGTAGTAGTTTTAAGATATGCGCCTTTAGGATCTTTGATAGCATTGCTATCGCTGTATGATTTATATCTTTTAATTAAAAATAGTAAAAATGCACACATTGACAAGCATGCAAGCTTTATGCTCGTTCCAACATGTTTTAGGCTTAATTGGCATTTCGGCATCCTTCTTATAATAGGATACGCAGTGCAAAATCAAATTATGCCTATATTATAACTATTTGAAAGATACAGCATACAGTCCTGTTATTCCTGTGACTATCAGAACTATAAAAATCAGGCGCAATATTGTCACTGTCTCAATTTTCAATAATATGGAAATAATTGTCGTCCCAATAGTACCTATACCTGTCCATACAGCATATACAGCACCTGTAGGAATACCAGATTTCAATGATTTGGAGAGCAGAACAGTACTCAACATTAAAAATGTAACAACAATAAGGTTAAAGTACCAAATTGTGAAACCATTTGAGTGGTTCATGGCGATTGCCCATATAATCTCCATTACACCGGCTATTGCTACGGTGGCCCACCTTTTATCCATTAAACATTGCCCGCCGTAAAGTTTAACCCGACAATTCCAGCTATAATCATTACAATAAATACCAACCCTACACGCGATAATTTCTCTTTGAACACGGATACGCCTATAACCATTGTGCCAATTGAACCAATGCCAGTCCAGACAGCATATGATATACTGACACCAATAGTTCGCATTGCAAGTGATAGAAGGTAAATATCGATAGTTAATAGAATAATTGTCGCGACAGACCATCCTACACTTTTGAACGTGTTAGATTTTTTAAGAGTGTAGACCCAACACGGTTCCATCATACCAGAGATTGAAATGATAAACCATGCCAATTCCATAATCACGTCATAATGTGAAATGTATAAAACCTATACAGAAAAAAGAATGG
>JAKSHX010000139.1 GCA_024399155.1 archaeon
AGCCCAAGACGTAAGTCCTGGGTAATAACATATATTTTCAGAATCAGTGCTTTTTGGGAAGAGAAGCAAATTCAACTGCAAGTTCACCCAGCTGCAGATGCTTCAGTTGCTGCTTACTCGCGGACAGTTGGTTCGCCTGCGCTGAGATTA
The DNA here is from genome assembly GCA_024399155.1 of archaeon. Taxonomy (GTDB): domain Archaea; phylum Thermoplasmatota; class Thermoplasmata; order Methanomassiliicoccales; family Methanomethylophilaceae; genus Methanarcanum. Next base: position 151 of record JAKSHX010000139.1, read on the forward strand.
TCAGGTTCGTAACTTCTCGCCACATCAAATGCCATTACCTTGGCATGATAAAGATGGGCAAGACCAAGTACCAGTACAATGGCAAGGACTATACGGCAAGGGCTCTCGTAGAACTTTTGAACAAGTCCAAGATGCGCAGGCACAGCAAACGGTATGGATGTTTCCACATCACTGCCGATGTCGTTTTCGCAGGTCGCAAGGTGCGACTCTTCTTCACAAAGCGAAGCAAGAACGCTGACTGGAACGGACTTATAACGACAAACACCAGTCTTGATTTCCTGGATGCATACAGAATTTACTCTATGAGATGGTCTCTGGAGGTCGTTTTCAAGGATGGCAAGAGCAGCCTCGGACTCGGCAAATAAAAACAATTAACTAACTGTCAAAAAATTGGGACCACTATAATTCTCCATTCGAATCTTTGTCATTCTTATTGATGTTTTCCCAATTCTTATGACTATCGTCAAATTTGTCTTTCAGCTTATTCACTCCGTCTTTCATCTTTCCAAATAGATATACCACAAAAATAGTGAATAGCATAGATAAAAAACCGAAAAACATTGCATCTGCGGCACTGTTATACCGCGATAGTAAAACAAACAACGTATTCATACTTTTTTATTTTTATTATTTTTCCAATTCTCCTTATCCTTTTTATTTTTCTCTTTTTTCTTTGCTTGCGAAATTAGGAATAACCCAATCACTCCAAACAAAAAAACTCCAGTTAGAGCTGTAGAAGCAGGCTCGTCATAACCTTTTATAGCCAAATCAAAAAATCCAAAAAGATCAAATGCTGCTAATGATACTAAAATCCAACCGATAATTTTCATATATCATTTCCTTCATCTGTAAATTCAACACTTTTATCTTTCTTTTTACTGCACCATACGATAATCATGCCGATTAGTCCTAAAAAGAAAACTAAAGTAGCCGCCCATCCTCCACCAATATTACGTTTTTTTCCTACAGAGTAAAATATACCCGTCAATAAAATTCTAAGAAAAAAACCAAGAATTGCTCCTTCATTCATAAATTAAATATTATTTGTTAGTAGATATTTTTAATTTTTGCACAGCCTCTATTTTAAGCAACTCTAATTGTTTGAGGTTGTTCTTGTTTTTAGTAATTCTTGTACACAATTCATTTGCCGTACTCATCAACTCTGCATTTGGCGCAAATCTATCAGGATGACATCTGACTATTAACCATTTATACAGTTCCTGTGCATGAAATGCACTATTGATGGCATTTTGGAAATCAATTTCCCCTTCTGTAATCGGTAACTTTGAACCCGCAATTTTCGGTAAATAAAAACCGACAAAAAT
>JAKSHX010000140.1 GCA_024399155.1 archaeon
ATGGGTTCGTTCGTGTCACTAAGCAAATAGAATCGGTAACAGGTAAAGATGGATTATCCACTACACTACATTTATAAGGAGGCCTGTTGCCTATGATCAATGAAACTGTTAATGCTGTTGGGATTGATATCTCCAAAGGAAAAAGCACGATTGCAGTCATGCGTCCCCTTGGAGAAATCGTTATCAGCCCCTTCGAACTATCTCACTCATCAAGTGATTTAAAATCGCTCGCCAGCACCTTAAGAAAACTTGATGGCGATACAAAAATTATAATGGAATATACAGGAAAATACTATCAGCCTATTGCTAAATTCCTTTATAATGAAGGATTCTTTGTGAGCGTTATTCACGCAAAACTAATCCATGATTTTTCTAATAACTCAATACGAAAAGTCAAAACAGATAAAGCTGATGCTGTAAAAATAGCCAATTATGGACTTACAAACTGGCAATCATTACAATCTTATTCCACAGAAGATGAGACAAGATTACTTCTAAAAGCCTGCAATAGACAGTATGACCAATACATAAAAAGATACGTTACAGCAAAAAACAATCTTATGTCCCTGCTTGATCAAACATGTCCTGAATTAGATTCTTTCTTCCCAAGTACCAAAAGACCTAATGGACACACCAAGTGGGTTGATGCAGCACATCGCTTTTGGCATTGCGAATATATTACTAACTTCTCAGAAAAGAAATTCACAGAAGTTTACAACGAATGGTGTAAGAAACTTGGTTATAAACCAAGTAGTGAAAAAGCTGTTCTTGTCTACCAACATGCGAAAGAATGTGTCGCTACACTTCCTAAAAATGACTATACAAAAAAATTAGTCCAAACAGCTGCCGAAGATGCCCAGGACCTCGGAATTCGTATTGCGCAAACACAGGCAGAAATGGAACGGTTAGCTTCACAACTACCTGAATATCCTGTTGTTCTGAGCTTTAATGGTGTAGGAACAACCCTTGGCCCACAATTAATGGCTGAAATTGGTGATATACGCAGATTTCCCAAACGCTCAAACTTAATAGCATTCGCAGGGCTAGATGCCCCTCCATACCAGTCTGGTAAATTTGAAGCAAGGACAAGGCATATATCCAAAAGAGGCTCGTCAGAACTACGCAAAACTCTGTTTCAGATCGTTTCCGGGCTGCAACAAAAAGGATTTGTAGATGATCCCGTTTATATCTTCCTAAGCCGCAAAAAAGCTGAAGGAAAACCTTACTATGTCTGCATGACTGCAGCCTGCAGTAAATTTCTTAGAATCTATTTTGCTCGTGTAAATGAGTACTTAAACAGTTTGGACGCAAACTGATAAGAATCACTAAATAGTTTATTTTCGAGCTGTTCTCAAAAAGCAAAATGAGTACAGCTTTATTAAGTGTACTCATTTTTATGTATCAAAAATCTTCTTATAATTCCCCATTGACAATTAGCGGGTTTCA
>JAKSHX010000141.1 GCA_024399155.1 archaeon
TATTGGTGTCCGCTAAACTCTTTTGAACGGAAAAAAAATTAGGCTGAATCTTCCTTGCAGAGATTCAGCCTTTTCGTTTAATTTGTTTTCACCACAAAAACATTTTAACGATGGGCAAAAGTACACATTTTATCGGACAGCCAATGTATGGACAGTTAATAGATTTGCTTGACAAGCGAAAAGTTCTTGAATTTGGCAAAAATATCGGTTCAGAAAAGTATGTAAAGAGCTTTGACGCATGGCAACACCTCCTTGTCATGCTTTATGCCGTGATCAAGAGGTTGGATTCGCTACGAGAGATATCAGCTTCCATGTATCCCGAAGCCCACAAGCTGGCACACATTGGTATAACCGCACTGCCCAGGCGCAGCACATTATCAGATGCCAATGCCAGGAGATCCGAGCAAGTCTTCGAAAAGACCTACAGAGACCTGTATCAGACCTACAAGGATGAACTTTCATCGGACAGCCGAAAGCTCCAGACCCCCAAATGGTTCAGTAAACTGCAAATAATAGATTCCACAACCATATCGCTGTTCTCCAACCTTATCTTTAAGGGCGTGGGGAGACACCCTAAAACGGGGAAAAAGAAGGGCGGAATCAAGGCCCACACAATCATACATGCCAATGAGGGGGTGCCGTCTGACATCAAGTTTACATCAGCAGCTACAAATGACAGTTTTATGCTTCAGCCTTCGCAATACTCCAAAGGGGATATAGTGGCACTGGACAGAGCCTATATAGACTATGAAAAATTTGAGACGCTGACAAAGAATGGAGTCACTTACGTAACGAAGCTGAAGAAAAACCTCAGGTATACTGTCCAGAAGGACATTATGTACATGAATGACGAAGGGCAGATGGCTTACCGAGAGCAATATGTCACGTTTACTAAAGAAGAAAACAAGGAGAAAGCCATCACTCATCATGCTAAAATCGTCACTTACGTAGACATCAAGAAGACAAGAACTAAGCTTATCCATCTTTTGACAAACGATATGGAAATGGATGCTAAGGACGTAGTGGACATCTATAGGAAAAGATGGGAAATAGAACTTCTCTTCAAGCAACTGAAACAGAACTTTCCATTGAGATACTTCTATGGAGAGAGTGCCAATGCCATCAAGATACAGATTTGGGTGACTCTTATCGCTAATCTGCTGCTTATGGTTGTCCAGAAGCGCGTCAGAAACAGATCTTGGAGTTTCTCTGGACTTGCTACAATAATAAGGATTACGCTCATGTACTACATCAACTGTTATTCTTTCCTAAACAACCCGGATAAAGACTGGGAAAAACTAATTGAGCAGACAAAAGAGCCACCAATTCAGCTATCATTATTTGATTAGGGGGCTTGGTTTCGAAAAAACAAATCCGCAACACCGTATTTATTGGCATTGCGGACTGTATTATCATGTGTATTTATGTTTAGCGGACACCAATA
>JAKSHX010000142.1 GCA_024399155.1 archaeon
TAAGATACATTATGGAATTGTCTTCTGAAGGTGATGAAATCTATAAGAATTATCTCAGTAACTTTGAAGAGGAACAGCCTGTTGGTGAGAGGCTTGTAACTGATGCAGGTGTTGAAGTATAATATATATTTATATAAAATAAGTAATAAAATATATAATAAATAATATAATAAAAAGTGATAATGATGAGACATGAACTTTTTGAAGTCGGATCCTATGACTACTCCGACCTGGATGATAGACTTGACAAACCTGTAATATGGAGCGAAGATGATCTAAAGCTAATAGCTGAAAACTATAGAGGAGGAATTCCACTAACTTCAGAGCATGACAATATCTATGTGGGCATCGGAAATAATATTGAATACGAGGAAGGAAAACTATTCATTGAAGTTCCCGATGAACTGGATATGGAAGGAAAAGGTCTATCTCCTAAAGTTGATGTCTTATTAAAAGATAAAGGAGATTCATTTGGAATTGATACTATGAGCTTAATAGATGTCGGTGTAACTAAAAACCCTAGAAAAATTACCTTATTGAATTCTGAAATAACTGGAGAGACCGGTGCAACAGGAAATCCGAATCCTGCACCACAAGGACAACCTCAGTCTGCACCTAGCAAAGATGCTAATGTCGCAACCAGCTTGCTTTTAGAAAAGCTTCAAGGAAAAGATGCTGAGATTGGAAAGCTTCAGGATGAAATAAACAATCTTAAAGAAGAATCTAAAAAATACGATGAGATTAAAAAAGCTATTGAAGAAAATAAGGAATTTATAGATTCTAAAGACGATATTCTAAAAGAATTATCTGAATTAAGAAAAGCTGAGAATGAAAGGAAAATAAAAGAGTACGAAGCCAAATACAACTTTAACTATAATGAAAACGCACAGGATAAAGAGATAATTGATAAGCTATTGTCCGGTGATGTTGATATGGAATTAATGGAAAAGCTGGCTGAAAGAAGAATTAAAATTGAAGCAAGTAATGACGGTTCAACTCCTGGTGGTCGCAATCCTTCAAACTCCGGTGATGTTGGAGAAACTGGTGAAACCGGCAGCACTGGAGATGAAGATGCACCATCCTTTACAACTCGTGAAGAATATAATAAGATATTGAAGGATATGGGTTTTAATCGTACAAGGATTTAGCTATGATGGTGTTTTATTGCTTTTCACCTGAGCTAAAATTTTTGATATGTAGGAACTCGTTATTCATAGAAAGGGGAAGTGTTAATGTGGAGCTTCTCCTTAAACATCGTGCATTGAAACCCTTAATGCCTAATTAAGGGGGGACAAGCCCCCCTTTAATTACCCAAGAATGCCAATGCAAGATGAATGATGTTTATCAAAACTTAACCCTCGAACCGACCGCTAAAGGGTCGGTTCTTAAATTTGACAAATTCATCTATGCTAAATCCATGAACTCGGAATGGGGGACAAGCCCC
>JAKSHX010000143.1 GCA_024399155.1 archaeon
GCTTTGGAACAAATGCGTTTGTTGAGGTATTACGGCGGGTATCAAGGGATGAAGTGGGACCTGACCACCGGTTCTCCCAACAACCATTTGGATTCTTTAATACGAACGAAATACCCGCGCTATCCTAGGTATTTTTCTAAAGATGGTTTGTTTAGCAAACTTGAACTTCCAAAAGTCAATGCGCCCTTTGACGTCTCCCATTTTCATGCGACATTGAGCAAGTATCTTGACTGGCCTCAAAATCACCAATATATACGCCCTGATCTAGCTGGCTGGGCTGGTGACATGTTTACTTTTGCGCGAGATTTGAAGGACTTGCGTAGTAAGGGGTGGTTTAGCAATGACAGTTTATACAAACTGGCGGACCTTAGCATTGGTGAAAAGCTTGATGGTTTTAATCATAGTTTTGGACGTAGTGACTTCTACGCAGATGTTGACGCGCGGAACATCTCGACCTTGGTTGGACAAGGGCTGCCGTTGCATACTGCTGTTGAAAATTATTTTGAAAACGATCTTTACGGCCGCTTCGGCATGTTCGTGAATAGCTATGGCGGTTGGAAAAATTTTGAAAAACGCGTGCGTAGCTATAATTTTTTCCCAATGAACCCTTTGCTAGAATCTATCTTTATTGATGCCGCACAAAGGGCGTTTATCAACAAAGTTAGGGAAGGCTGTCTTCGTGAAATGGATTGCTTTTAAAATAATTCTTGCGATTGCAACACTTGTTTTTGTTGTAGAATTTATACTCTGGAGGAATCTTATTCCAGAGTATTTTTTCTCAGCATACGCAGACAAGGTAAATGTCGGTGACACGGAGATTGCAGTTTTTGTTGATAAAGATTTTATCATGCAAAGTTTTCATGGGCATACCTATCGTTTTTATGTCTGGGTAAGAAAACAAAACTTTTTTTATTCGTTGTCGCACAGCGATTATTTAGGTAAGTACTTTGAAGTTGATGTTGACAAAATCGTTCCTTATTATGTATCCATGTCAAAAGAGGAAACTGTAAAATTCGTTTATGTAAGCGAAGATCGTAGATACCCCAATCATCGAGATACTTATGCTTTGATTCAGGATGAAACTGGGGAAATTATAGCGCTAGACATTTTTGAAGAAAAGAACGATACGTTAAATACGATAGAAAGCAAGTGCCGTATAAGGATTCCTGAACGAGGTGCGTCTGTTCCGGCTGAAAGCGTCCAATTCGAAGAGGCGTCCTTAAAGGAAATCAAGCGAGTGATTAACCAATATACATTTAAGGAATTGGATTGCCTCGAATCGTTGGTCAAGGAACAGAAGAAAGGATTTTTATATTAACTGAAAAAAAATATGCTAACTGATAAATTCGCTATATCAAGTCTATCAACTCGTAAAAAACATATAAAGTATTACGTTTCTGATGATTGCTGAACACAAGGTTGA
>JAKSHX010000144.1 GCA_024399155.1 archaeon
GGCGGTTGTCTGGCATGTGAATATAAATTCGTGAAACCGAGGTTCCGATATAGTTGTTTAAGCACAATTCTTGCTTTCCATTCCAAAAGGCTTTAAAGGAAACGATATCCCCTTTCTTTATCGTATATTCAATATTCAAGGTTTGGTAAGGAACTCCTTTATTGTACCATACAATTTCGGTTGCCGGGTCGAATTCGTCTATAAGAACTTCGTAAGAGGGTATTGGATTCTTAAAGTCGAATCCTCCCGTTTTTAATGCGTATCTATAATCAAAATGATATTTGTAAGGAACGACGCTTTTGGCAGGAGTATTTTTGTAAGCGACAATCTGGAAATCCTTTGGGGACACTCCTTCAGGAAAATCACCGACAACAACAAAAAACGGCTCAATCTCAATTTCTGGGGGTAGCCTATCTACATCTACATAGGACGATGAATCTGAGCTGAAGATCCCTCCACAAGAAGCAAGAAGAAATAGTGCTAATAAGAGTAAGGCTTTCATTTTACTTCAACCACCCATTCATCTCGTGATTTCAGAAAAGTTACATGCGTTGTTTCGTCAATAATGTTCTTTACAACGAACTCTTTTTTTTCTGCATCGCAATATGCTTGTATTCCCCGATGGGCTACTCCCTCTCTGTACCAAATTACATAATAGTTGTAACCGCGATATCCTTCCCAAAGTTCATCGGGATCGCATGTCATTCGCCCGTATCGTGTAAATTGGATTTGCCTTACATTTTTATAAATCGTTGCGCTATGCCATTCCACATCCTTGTCGCTTAGAGGACAATCCCCAGGGCAGTCCCTTTGTGCATAAACAACGACGGATTCTTTTTCTATGGTTGCATTTTTCGGCAGGGATTCGTTAATGCGGATTAGGTGTGATGGAGGCAGACAACCCATCAGGCTAAAACAGAGGAACATCCATAAAAACGGTGGTATGAATTTTGGCATGTTGATGTTTTTAATTAAGCGGCGAAGCAACTCTTATAAAACTAGAAATTTTCAATATGGTTTAAGAATAGGTGCGTTTTTTTTTGCCTTTTTTACACTGCGATAAAAATAAGTGTTTTATGATTACAATACATTGACAAATGTATGCTATTATCATATATTCTATAATGAGGTTAAATATGGCGACGTCGTTATTACAAATTCGAATGGATGAAGATTTGAAAAACCAGGCCGCAGAATTGTTCGAAAGTCTCGGCATGGACATCCCTACTGCAATTCGTGTATTTTTCAAGCGAGCCCTTGTTGAAAAAGGATTGCCCTTTGATGTCAAGGTCACACCATCAAATGAAATTGAGGATCCGACTGGACTTCTTGCGGCGTTCCGGGCTGCAAATGAAAATGCACATCGAAATGGAACCGCTGGCATGAGCGAAGAAGAAAT
>JAKSHX010000145.1 GCA_024399155.1 archaeon
AATCAAGAAGGTATTCTTAGTCTGACGGGACTGAGAAGCAGGCAGAGGGTTGTCAAATCAATTAAGGAAATCTTTTCTTAAGACGAACCTTGTTAACAATATTAATTCTTAACTTGCTGCCGAAAAACTAAAATGCGGCTGGGAGCAAAGCAACCAGACCGCGAATAGGATAACGGTGTACCACCACCAAAATCGTTTTCCCAGCCCTTATTATATAACACTGGAGGACATGATGAAAGTAAATCATGAAACACGATTTGTTGGTATTGATTTGGGCAAAAGGAGCTATGTAATCCGCCTGATTGATGAGAAGGGAAAGATTACAGGCTGGACAGGTAAAACTGATCCGGAAAGCCGAAAAGAATTGTATTCGCGGCTTAAGGCAACAGATACAATTGCCATAGAAGCGGGCAATATGGCTTTTATTATGACTGAGGAATTTGAAAAGCTTACTGGGAACAAAATTTATAATCTTTGTACAAGAAAGCTTTTTGATATTTACCTTACGGATAAAAAAACAGACAAAGAAGATGCGCTGAAACTTGCAAAATTCATCAAAAATCATGATGAAGAAGATATGCCTATTGTTCTTCCTCCGACAGAAGATCAGAAAAGACAGAGAAAGATTATCAGTGAATATTCAAGTCTTCAGAAAGAAAGGGTAAATAAGATAAACAGACTTCATGCTGTATTTGAGCATTGTGGACTTACTGATGTAAAGAAAAATGATCTGAAATATTCAAAGCGAAGAAGTGAAAAAATAAAGCTTCTCACAGGTTATGAAAGAACAGAAGCGGACAGACTTGTTGAGGTAATTAAACTCCTTGAAAAACAGAGCGATGAGTTGAAAGTTTTAATGGAGAAAGAAGTTGAAAAAAGCAAACCTGCACAGATTGCAAAGTCAGTTTATGGAGTTGGGACTGTTGTGGGTTTGAGTTATGTAGCAGTGGTTGGTCCGGTAGAGAGATATCAGAATGCTGCACATGTGGGAAGCTATTTGGGATTTACACCAAAGGTGGATTGTTCAAGTACAATCATTAAGTACGGACATATTTCAAAGCATGGGAACGGGTATTTAAGAAGTCTGCTGGTACAGTCGGTCTGGGTAATCATCAGATCGAAAGAAAGCAATGCTTTGAAGGATAAGTATGAATATATGGTGAGAAATGGAAAGAGCAAAAAGAAGGCTGTTGTTGCGATAGCTAGGAAACTGGGAGAATTGATATATACTTTAATAAAAAATAATGATACTTATGAACCACGAAGATTTACACCTCCTGATTCACAGATATCAGGTTTGGCTTTAGAAGCGTTGAAAACTTCTGAAGTCGCTTAAAACAAGTTAATCCGGGCAAAGAAAACGGTTTTGGGTTGATTTAAACATAGGATTGATTTA
>JAKSHX010000146.1 GCA_024399155.1 archaeon
TTCCTATGATTAATGTCAAGAATAAAAAGAGCTCCTGATTCCAGATTATGCACTTAATGCCTGTTGTACTAGCGACTGAATCGAATTAGAAATTCTAACTTCATATGTTTTATCAGTCTTGAGTAATGTATATAAAAGTTCAGCAAGTTTTCTTGCTGTAGCTATAATTGCCTTGTTTTTATTTTTCCCCTGTACCTGAACCATATAATCAAATTTTTCTTTCAGTGCGCCGCCTTCCCTTGATTTTACTAATGCCCATGAAGCCAGGACTAGTAATTGCCTCAGGTGTTTACAACCTCTTTTTGTTATGCCTCCATACCTCTTGATGCTGCAGGAAATGTCTATTCTTGGAACCAGGCCTATGCAATTTGCCACTTGGCTGGCATTTGAAAACCTTTCCCCATTGCCAATATAAGATACGAATGCAAGTGCAGTGAGTCTTCCTACTCCAGGGACTGTTTCAAGTTTTTTTACAGCTTCATCACCCTTACACTCTTTGTTTACAATATCATCAAGAATCTTTATTTGTTTTTCTTCCAGATTCAGCATTTCTATAATCCGTTCTGCCTGTAGACGGTCTATTCCTGATAATAAAGGGATGCAATTTTCTCTTGATTTAGCGGTGGCTAAATCCTTACGCTTTATTTCGGTTATTCCTGCGCTTACAAATACCGCATGAAGTCTGTTTATTTCCTTCGTGCGGCTCTGCTTGAGCTGTCTGTATTCAGTTAATAACTTGCGTCTCCTTAATTCTTCCTCTGTTGGCAGTGTTACGACTGGCAATTCGTCATTGTCATGGGTCTTCATGAGTCTAGCCAGCTTAAGGGCGTCCTCTTTGTCTGTTTTTTTAGTTGACTTATAAATTATTGGAAGCAAACCTGCATTGAGAACAAGAACTTCACAGCCGATTCTTTCAATCATCTCCTTAGCCATAATCATTGCGAGAGAACAAACTTCAATGGCTATTCTGTCTGTTTTTTGAAGTTTTGAATATAATTCCTGTCGTCCTTGAATTGATGTTTTTCCCTTGAAGCCTGTCGCTTTTCCATTGGGATTTATGATCTTAAGCTCATAAGTTCTTTTTCCAAGATCGATTCCTACAAATCTTCTTTCCTGCTGTTCCAATTTTTTCTCCTTAGTTATAAAATTGGAATCAGGAGCATAAAACTTGGGCGTTGTGAAACACCGTACTCCTATCCGCGGTCTGGAAATGGTTCTTCCAGCCGCATTTTTGTTTTACGGCGGTCGGTTTAGGTTAATCTTTAAATCGAGTTTCTCCTTGCTTCCAAGTTTACTCACACAAAAAACGAACCTTCCGCTGGCTCCTAATCCCGTCAGATTAGAATATCACGATTCCCAAGTTTTTTTTAATCATAACATCTTTAAA
>JAKSHX010000147.1 GCA_024399155.1 archaeon
AAACTATGAGTTATTCAAAAGAACAGATTACCGCCGCTCTTTTATTGTTTGATAAGACTGGATCACCAGCCAAAGTTAAAGAGTTACTAGGTTATCCCTCTATAAGTATGCTCTACTTATGGAAAGAATGGTATCCAGATTTATACAAGCGTCAAGGCAAACAGTGGAAACATGCTTCACTTGATTTAAAAATGGATGCTATTCGCCGTTGTTATTATGACGGCGAAAGTATAGAATCAGTATCAAGAGATATCGGTTATACTCCCGCAGCTATTAAATACTGGAAACGGAAGTATGCCAAGGAAGGAGCACTTTCCTTTATGAAGAAACCTGATACTAAAAAAACTATCCCTGATAGCGATTCTGCAGCTGAAATCGCAGCTCTCAAGGCTCAGATTGAAGACATGCAGATGGATATCGATATCTTAAGGGAAACAATTAATGTCTTAAAAAAAGACCCCGGGCTCGATCAAACAGCTCTCAAGAACAGAGAGAAGGCAGTGATAATCGATGCCCTGAAGAATAAGTATTCACTGCCAAAACTGTGTAGTAGACTAGCTATTTCAAAAAGTAGCTATTACTATCAGGAGTCTGTTCTAAAAACAAGCGATAAATATGCTGCAATTCGCCAGCATATCAGATATCTTTTTTATAAAAACAGAAGAACATTTGGTTATCGAAAAATATATCTTCTGTTAAAGAATGAAAATATAACCCTCTCTGAAAAAGTGATTCGTAGAATCATGAAAGAAGAAGGTTTAATCGTTAAGAATAAAAAGCGTCGTAAATACAATTCATATTTAGGTGAGATATCACCTGCAGTTCCTAATGAAATAAATAGAAACTTTCACGCTGATAAGCCAAATGAGAAGTGGCTTACAGACATAACAGAGTTTTCTATTAAAGCAGGGAAAGTATATTTGTCACCTATAATAGACTGCTTTGATGGTATGCCAGTCACATGGACGATAGGAACACATCCAAATGCAGAACTTGTAAATACTATGCTTAAGCAGGCTCTCAAAACGCTAAATGTTGAAGAAAAACCTGTTATCCATTCTGATAGAGGTTGCCATTATCGTTGGCCAGAATGGATTGAATTAACAAAGGCATACGGTCTTAAGAGATCAATGTCTCAGAAAGGATGCTCTCCAGATAACTCAGCATGTGAGGGTTTCTTTGGTCATCTCAAAGTTGAGATGTTTTATGGATACAACTGGGATGAATACACCATTGATGAGTTTATCCAGGAAGTTGATGATTATATGCATTGGTATCGTGAAGAACGAATCAAAGCAACACTCGGAGGACTTAGTCCTCTAGATTACAGAAGGAGTATGTGCGTGACAGTCTAAAAAAATGTCCGCACGCCC
>JAKSHX010000148.1 GCA_024399155.1 archaeon
TGGCTCATTGTAATTGTACCTTTGCAGCGATTTACATATTGGACATTGATAATGTGGATCCATCATTATTGACAAGTGCATTAAATAGCAAATGGCTAATATAACTTAAAAATCCAATTATTATGGCACTTTGGAAAGTATCAATCAATAGTTCTGCAAAAATAAACTCTGTCCGTCTGCGAAAAGGCATGTCAGTTCAGATTGCCAATAATGGGATGAACCCTGTTATCACGTCAAGATACAGAGATCAGATGGCACAACTATATATGAATGATTTCGGTATTGACCTAAAAAAGCGAACGCTCTAAACTCAGCAATGCTTGAAGCTGAAAGAATAGATTGAGAATCATATTGCTTCAAGCCAATTATATGAGAGACCTTCCGTTGCATCAATCGCAACGTGAGACAGAACAAACCGATGAATACAGCATCTTTGAACTGAACATCCGACCGACCTTTGATTTTCAGCAGGAAATACTTTGGAATGGTGAAGATGTGGAAGTGCTTAAACCTATGTGGCTACGCAAGGAAATAGCCGGAAAGATTAAACGAATGTGGAACAAATATAATAGAAAACTATGGAGTCAAAAAATCAAAGCTTATGGAGGTTTTATCCTCCGAAAACGGATTAAACATTACATATCTATCCCCAATGTTTTTAGAAGAGCACATCGAGGAAATGATAGAGAAGGTTCAAGAAGGTTTAACAATTTATAAAAACCTCAATGATGTTGCCCCAGAAGAACAAGACGCTTTTATTGTGCACATTATTGCAATTATTCGCAAGTCTAATGGCGTGGAGGAAGCAAAGACTATGTTGTTTGAACAACTAAATATAAGCGAGTCTACAGCACGGTACTTTATGGATATGTCTTTGGAAGAACTAACTTCATACATGGTGGATGAAAACAAATGGAAGTTTGCATTTTACAAGACTGCTTATGAAAGTTTATCTTCACTTGCCGAGAATCTCAGAAAATTCAATATGGAAAATTGTAAATGAGCATAAAAGACTTTGCGGCAATAGATTTCGAGACCGCCAACTGTGAACGAAGCAGCGTTTGCAGCGTCGGTATAGTTATAGTGCGAAACGGAGAAATTGTCGATACGTTCTATTCGCTAATCAATCCAGAACCCAACTACTACAACTACTGGTGTTCCCAAGTGCATGGGTTAACCGCAGCAGACACGGACAATGCACCCGTATTCCCTGACGTTTGGAAACAGGTGGAACTACTCATAGAGGGATTACCACTTGTTGCTCATAACAAAGCATTCGATGAAAGTTGTCTGAAAGCAGTGTTTCGTACCTATCAGATGGACTATCCGGACTATGAGTTCTATTGTACTCTACAAAAGTCAAAAGAAGT
>JAKSHX010000015.1 GCA_024399155.1 archaeon
GCCACTGTTACGATTGCCACTGTTTAGAAGTAATTCTTTTTCATCGCCAGTAATTTCTCTTAATATTGTGATTGAGTTAGTGCCATATTTATCACCACTTTTGACAAAATCACCAGCTATGATTTCAAACAATCTACTCTCTGAGAGTTTGTAATCACTTTCTTTTTCAATGGCGAATAACTCTCTGCAAAAGTGGAATACTTTATCAGTGCAACATTCTAATTCTTCTTTTGAAGTGTCCTTTGTGTAAGTTTTTCCTACTTCAAATTGAAAACCTCTACACCTACCATCTTTATCTGTTGCTTTATAACCAATCATCATTTATCTCCTTATTTCTGATGCTTTTGTAACTGGAAGATTCAATGCATCTTCCTCAAGTTTATTTGCACATACTTTCCAGTAAGATTTCATCAATGGTGATTTCGCTCTACTGGATGCAAGTCTGCACAATTCCGCTTTGTGTTTTAATTCTTCAAATCTTGTCATGCTAATTCCCCCATGATTTTAGATGCAGAATCTTCAATCGCATTTTTCATATAAGTTGAATTAGTGAGATTGTTTTTGAATTGTTTGTTGATTGCTTTTCTGATGAAGTCAATGCCTGACTGATATACAACTGTTTTGAAATTAATATGAGTTTCTCCGCTAGGAGTAGTGAACTTTGACTCAATTACTCTGAAATATCCAGCATCAATGTATTTCTGATATGGTCGATTATCTGACATAAGAATTCCATTGTTGCGTAAGATTTCAAATAACTTTGTTCTTCCAATGTTTTTGAAATTGAGAACTTTCGCAACTGTTCCCATATCAACACAATCAGATGAATCAGTAACCTGATTAAAGAATTCAACCTTTGGAGCATCTTCCTCGATTTTCATTGATAGCACATTTTTCTCAGCTATTAATTCAGAATTCTTTACATTCAAATATTCTATGTATTCTTCTGTTGCTTTTTTGTAATTCTGAATTATTTCTAATTCAGTTTTTGCAATTGTTACCTTTAAGTTATCTTTAAGGTATCTAGCACCTGAAGATTCTATTAATCTTTTAATACAAGTTGCTTGTGATTCTGAATAGTAAGTTGTTACACCATTTTTGATTGGCATTCCAATCTTCCTAGCTGCATTTGTGATTGTTGTTGATGAAACACCGAGAGCATATGCCAGTTCTTTTGTAGTCATCAATTTTTGTTTTGTGATTTCATTCATAATTTATCCCCCTTTTATGAATTATTTTGTTTTAAGCCACTCAACCAATTCAGATTTGAAAAATACTGTTTTTCCACCAAGTTTATGATGTGGAATGTCTTTTCCTTTCTGAACGTGAGCGTATAACCATGCTTTTGAACATCTGAGAAAATCAGCAGTTTCATCCACATTCATGATTACTTCATCCATCTTGTTCCCCCTTAATTGAATTATTACTAATTAGAGTAGAAATACTCCTAAAACTAGCGATGTTTTTATTATTACTACTAAAGTTAGTAGTTGTCAATCTAAAAATTACTAGTAATAGCGATTATTTATTATTTTTTTACAAAAAAATATTATTTTTTATTTTTTTTACCGATAGAATTGCGAGGAGATAAACTAAATATGAGTGTTTTTACTGACAAATTAGATTTCTTATTAGCAAAAAATTGCATCAGGAGAGCAGACTTATCACGAGCAACTTTGATTCCTGAAAGTTCAATCCGCAATTGGTATATAGGCAAGACTCCATCAGTTGAGATTGCATTGAAGATTGCTAAATATTTTGGAGTATCAGTTGAGTGGCTTTTCTCTGATGCTGGAATGCAAGAGATAAACAAAATCAATGAATTAAAAAAACAGCCTGAATTGAATCTTGATGAAGTTCAACCGCTTACATTCCAAGAGAATAAATTGATTGAATGTTTTAGAGCATTAGACAATCGAGATAAAAATACAATTTTGTTGATGGCTCAAACATTGGAAAAATTAGAATAGTTGTATGTATACAATAATGTATACAAATCACATATAAAAATTAAATAAAGTATATAAAACATTAGAAATAAGTACAGAAAATATAATAAAATAACATAAAGATTGATAATATATAGAAACGTGCTATATAATAGATATGTTGTGAGTATTTATTTCTAACTTCTTGTATTACAAAGAGATACAAAATGAGTGTATACAGAATGTATACAAATGGAGATAAATATGAGTAGATACAAACAACCTTACTCGTTATATAAACGAGGAAATTATTATTATTACAAGACATACTCTCCCGATGGAGTCCGCACCACTGGAAAGACAACTGGATGCACTTCCAAGAATCAAGCAAGAGCATATTGTGACCAGTTATATAAAGATGGTAGCTTATGGTCACATGATGTGAAGTATGCAGAATATACTCAGACATTCTTTGACGCTGATGGATTGTATTTTACCGACAGACAGAAAAAAGCATCGCCTCATACTATTGCTCAATATCAGTCTATTCAGAAAAATCATCTACTCCCATATTTTCAAAAAATTAATCTGTCAGATATAAACTATACAACGATTAAAACATTCCGACTTCATCTGACCAATAAGGGATTGAGCATCAAATCTATTACTCTGATTATGACAGTTCTCAAGATTGTTATTGAGTATGCTTTCCGAGATAGATTGATTCTCACTGACCCATTTATCTACATAAAACCATTGAAAGACACCACCACAAAGCATCGAGATGCTTTTACTCTTGAGGAAGTAAAAATTGTATATGACAGAATGGGAGAGCGATTCAAGAATCAGATATTAGTTATGGCTCTCACTGGAATGAGAATCAAGGAATCTCTCGCTCAGACAATTGATGATGTAGTGGATGCAGATGGATTCTCATACATTGATTTGCAGTATCAATGGTATAACTGCAAGAAACAACCGCTCAAGCATGGCTCTGTCAGACAGATTCCGATTATTCCTGAATTAAAAGAATATCTGTATTTCCATGAACAAGTAAATGATTTGTATGCAGAGATTCAAGACATTAAAAGCACGTTTGAAAATTATGCTCAGAGAAATCTATCTTTTCATTCTCTCCGTCATTTTTTTATCACTAACAGTAAAGCATCAGGAATCAACCCTTTGAAAGTTGAGTATCTTGCTGGACACTCGCTCAAAGGTCAGCAACAAGTCTACACTAACTTTAGAGCATCTGATGTCACTGAAATATTGGAATGGCAAAGAAAGATTTTTGATTATCTGACTAAATAAAAAAAACACTCCACACATCAACGATGCATGGAGTGAAAAACATTACACTATTACCAAAATATAAATTTTAAGAGATAGTTTTGTGGCTCTATCTCATAGCCAGTATATATATCAGGCTCAACGAGTCTGTAATTATGCTCTCATCAACGATGGAGCAATAATTCAGAATAGTGCATGATTTGTTTCTCGCATCCATTTTTTCACGAGTCAGTTATTTTGAAAAAAATGGAGAGTAACCCTCTATCGCTGAGCGACCTATGAAAGTAAAACTACGGCTAACGTAATCTATAAACAATGTCATTCTAAGTGATTGATGAATTGTTCATACTCAGTTCGAGCAACTTCAACATCTAGGAAAGTATCTGCAATTAGTTGCAAATACCAATAAGGAACAAGTACATTCTGAATGTCTGATGTTTTTACATTCGATAAGTCTTTGATGACTTTCCCATCCCATCCGTAAAGAATCATTGATTCAGCTTTAATCTTTGGAGTAGTAGGGATGTAGATTTGCGGATAAACATATACAGTTTTAAATGTTTCTTTAGTTGTCGCACAAGACACTATGAATGGCACTAACAGACTCAGCACCATTATCGCCATGTATTTTATTTTTGATTTCATTGTTCTTTTTCCTCTGTTCATCTCCAGCCTTTTTTGATTCAGACTGAGCATCAATAATTGTATCTTTGATTTCTGCATCCTTGTGCAGTTGTTCATTTTCATTTTCTGCAAGTTTCAATTCATCTTTTTTTTGCTGATATAAAACATAGAAGATGGCAGAAAAGAATGCTCCGATGCCACTCAATATGGCTAGTATTTTAGATTTCATACTCATGGTCAGACTTCCTCGATTTTCGCTTTCCATCCGAGCAATGCACATCCGCTCAGGATAACAAACTGGAAGTTATCTCTCCCAAGAAAAAAACCGACAAGTCCGCATACAAGACAAGCGAATCCTACTACCTTGCACACATCTGCATCCCATTGAGCATCAGTGAATAATGATTTCAACCATTTCATTTTTTTATACCCTTTATTGTGATTCTTCTCATGGTGAGCGGATTCCCATATTTTACATTCTGAGAGTTTCCGATTCCCATAGGATCTAATCTTATTTTCCCATTTTCGACTCCGACCCAATGCCCCTCAGGGAGTGAGCCATCTGCATTTCTTTTCTTAGTTGAATAAAATACTGGAGTTCTTTCTTTAATTTTTTTGATGTCTTTTATATCAACAAACTCAACGTTGATTTCTCTGCCAGTGAGCCATGAGCCGAACTCTGACCAATAGACTAGACAATCTTCTCCGAGTTTCTTCTGTTCGATTGCATCATCAAGAATTTCAATTGCGTTGAGTTCATCATCAGGCTCTATCCCTAGACACCATATATATACAAATGCACAACATCCATTCTGAGCGATAGAATTCAGATGTTTGATTTTTAATAATTCTTTAGCAGTTTTTTGCGGATTTTTCATTTGTCATTCCCTCTATGTTCAATTTACCCTGAATAAGCAAATCAACTTTTGTATTCAATTGAGTGAGTGACTTGTCGATTGATTGGAGTAGTTTTTCTGTCGAATCCTGACGATTTTTTATTTCTTCAATTTCTTTGTCATGTTGTTTAATTTTGTTAGAGTAGATTCCAATCATTACACACCATCCACCAATTGTGACTCCGATTGTAAATATTTCTGTGATGCTCATTCCATTTCTCCTTGCCTATAGAGAATGTCAGAAATCTACTGTCTATAACAAGCAATCTGTCGAACAATTGCTAGGGAATTATGCACCAATTACAAAAGCACTAGGGAGCAACGTAGACCTTAACGATTATAAAACTTACGGTAACTTTTATACTCTTTACGATAGTTATGCTAATACAATTTTAAATTCACCAATCAAAACAAAAGGGTTTAATCTTCAAGTTGTCCCTACAAAATCGGGTTATGTATGTCAGATTGTGACGGCTAGAGATGGAGAATTATTCATTAGATATTCTACTTCTAGTGGGTGGAGTGATTGGAAAACAATAACCACAGAAAGCGACCTTAACACTACTTTAGCGGAGTATCAAAAAAGAATTGTTATATCTGACTTCAACTTTAACCCTACAGAAACATTACCAAGAGAAAAAAGTGGCAGTTTTTCATTTTCAACTACACAAGCACCAGCACATCGCCCTACAACACAGAATTATTTCTACGGAGATGTTTATCACCAAAGTTATACAAATTATTATTTGGTGATAGGTTATGACTTTTTAGGTACACAATTTAAAAGACGATATGATACATCAACGGAGTCATGGACTTCTTTATAATTCGCTAAAGAAACATTAAAAAAACAATAACACTATATTAATTGTTTAACATAGTGTTATAAAAATTAACTGATTGTTTCTTTAGCGAACTAAGATTTTTTAATAGGATAACTTGCATTGATATAGTAAGTCGTTCCAACTGTACCAAAAGCAATTTGTAAAGCACCGTTATCACCAACACGTATTAAAATTCCATCAGTATCTGTTCGTGCAATATAAATTAGATTAATTGGTTTATCGAATGTAGCAAGAGTATTAAAACTACTTGCACTTGCGACAACTGTTATTTCCATTTTTATAAAAACAATACCATTTTTTTTACATATAAAACTATTATTTAGTGTATAGTTAGCATTTCCATTTAATGTTATTAATTCATACTCTTTTGTATAGTTCGCTAAAGCATTATTAATCTGACTGTCGACAGATTGCTTGTTATTATAAGCACCAACATCAACGAGATATTTTTGAATTCTCTGACCGCCAACTGTTATATCAATATATTTTAATTTAATGAATGTTCCAGCAGACCAATCAGAGAAATCCATCTGAATTGCTCCAGTGTTATTGATATTCATTGTAGGATTTGTTGCGGAGTTTCCATTCTGCATATAGACTACGACTTCCTTTCCATTCACCAACGAATAATCAGGATAGTTGTCTACTGTCGCAATCTTATTAGTTGCAGATGCAGAGGATGAACATACTGCCACTGGCGATGAATGAATCAAATCAAGTGGGATGCTCTTATCTGCATCATCAAGAGTTCCGGCTCTGTGTCTACAAATGATATATGTATTTCCATACATCTCAGCTTGAGAGAGTGCATCTGTTCCATCAGGTAATCTTCTAGGCATTTTCCTTTTCTCCTATCTTCTTGATTCAATTTCTTGCTGAGTCATGCTCTGCTTGTTCGATGATGCATTTGCTTTATACTGATTATTGATTGATGCATATAACTCCACATATGGAGTCAGCATCTTGTTGAGCATAGCAATCTGCTCAGTTGTCAAAGTTATAGTTATATTATTCATATAGAGATTGTTATTTTATAAATTTATTAAAAATCCTTTTTATGCATAATCACCTATCTATTAATTTATTGTTACTATCATTGATTTGTTTATCATATTTAAAAAATAGTTTTCGCTATTTGCATAAAATGTGATTTTAAAATCTGCAATAGACACTCTACCACCACCATTTGTCATTACACATTTTAACTCATCTCCAGCATTAACTGTGACTTCTGATTCATAAGTATGTTTTGTTATTGACTTTGGATATGATATACTCTTTTCTATATTTCCATTAATATAAAAATTGTATACTGTTTCAGCATAACCTGATGTGGAATTGTCAAACATTTCCATTTTATATTTTAGTTTTCCGCTGAATGGAATTACTATATATTGTCCCGAATTGTATCCTATTCCACCCATTATATTGTGATTAATTGTAAACTGTTCAATATCACCTGACTCTAAAACAAAATCAAATCCTTTAGCAGATAAAAAACCAGTTACATTAGCATTTGTAAACTCTGCATTTTCAGCTTTTAAACCAGTAAACTTTCCATCTCCTGATGTAATATCATTAGTGCGTATAACATTTGCTAATAATATATCTGCATCAATCAATCCAGTTTTAATGTATCCATTTTGAATGATTGTGTGGTCAGTAAGTGTATCAATGCCAGTTTCCGCTAGTACATTTGCGATTGCATCTATTTTTGCCTGATTTGATTTCTGTGTTGCATCATCGGATGCAATTTCCATAGCAATATCAGAAATCTCTCTTGCTTTTATTTCTGCATTTCTTAAGACATTAATTTCTGATTGTGCAATTGCATCATCCATGACACCAACTGTGACAAGATTTCCAATTGATATAATCTTTGTAGTTATCTTATCAATAAATGCCTGATTAGACACAATCATATCTGAATAGATTGTATTGCTTGTCAGATGGTCGAGAAATTCATATGCAGTTGAATTGTTATGCTCCAAATCTTCATTAGCGACTGAAAGAACATCAGAGAGAGCAATCTGAGAATGACCACTGTTTGAATCTTCTCGCCATTTATAACTCTGTTTTTCTCCGATGTACATATAAACTCTCGCTCTCAAGAATTCACCATCCATCGAGATTGCAGATGCAGTGTCATTTGCTCCCCATGTGAAGAAATCGCCATAATTTGCAGTTGTAGGAATATCCTCTAGTCTTGTAATAATTCCTAGATAATATCCGCCATTGTCACCAAAGTATGTAAAATATAGATTAGTCTGAGAGTATGATGTGCTGATTTTCTGCTCAATGTAAGATGCTCCATTTTCATCAATGTATTGCTCATCGTTTTCATCAACATAATTATCTTGTTCAGCAATTGTTGAATAGAGAACTGGAATTGCAAACTGACCCGAGCGGATGGATGCTCCCTCTGATATAGTGAACTTAATCTGTCTGCCAAGAATCTCATAACTCCATCCATCAGGAAGATTCAAAGTACCAATAGAGAATGGCAAGTCTACATCGCTCTGTTTAACAGTGATTGTTGTTGTTATTGTCTGATTAGTGATAACTTTTCCATCGTTATCAAGTCGAATAATTGCATTCAGAATATCAGCATTGACCATAGTAGTTTCAACGTTGATAGCATCGACTCTCTCTGCCAAGTCTGACACTGCATCTCTCAATGATTCGCCATTATCAGGCTTTGAGTTTACATTCTGACTTGTTGTATATGTTTCAATCGGAGTGTAGTCTGTAACTGATTCAAGAGAGTAGATATATTGATTCAATGCAATATCCCATACTCTTTTAACAATTCTATATATTACTGTCCCGATTCCTCTGTCAGATAATTCAACATAAGTTCCGAGATCATATTTAGTTTTGCTTTGTACTTGTGTATTGAAATTAGAATACTGATAATAATTTGAGATTTTTCTCGCAAGATATAAAGCATCTTGCTCATTGAGAATGTATTTAGTCTGAATAACTGATTCAGTTCCTTGCTGACCAACTGATACTGAGTTATCAGATAATTCAAAGAATCCTGAGCCGATAACTGTCAGACCTTTAATTGTTCTTCCCGATGTACCACCATTATAGACAGATAACTCTCCAGCATTACCAAGATTCTTGAATGTGTAAGTTATATCAGAGTTATTATCAAATGAAATATCAATTGATGCAGATGTTATCCATCCAATTGCTTGATACTTTGAATCATAGTTGAGAATGTTCTTTTCTGCTCCAAGATAATATGATGATGCTGGAATCGGGATGTTTGCCTTGTCTGTCGCATTTCCGCCAGTTGTATCCTCAAATATAACAACATCTCTCTTTTCTTCTACTGGCTTATATTTGATTGTGACAGAATCATATTTATTCTCTTTTACATTCTGAGCAATTGTATTCAGACAATTATCGCCATTAAACTTTTGAGTTATTGTTGATGGTATTGAAGTAAAAAGCTGAGTGATATAGAAATTTCCATCTGCATCAAAATCAAAGCAGAATCCATATTCATAGAGTAATGTCGAGAGAACTTCCTTTATATTTTCTCCATCTTCCAATTTAAAAAATAATACATCCTTAGCATCAATCAGATGGATGTCATACTGTCCTGAGAATGGAGATAGAGAGAGCAATGATGATACAATGCTCCCTAGAGATGTATTTGAATAGTGAATTGAGTTTCCTTTGTATACTGTATCAAGAATTAACGATGGAGATACTATCTCCAATGCGAATGGCTGATTTCTCTGAGTCTTAGCGAATGAGAGAGTTTTTCTCACATAGCCAGTGAAGATATTTGCATCTCCATTTTTAATTTGTACTTTTATATTTTTTGAGATTTCAGCTTTTAATTTGTCGCATAAAGTTTCATTGAATGGAATTGTGACTTGTGCAGAATTATCTGCCGACTTCAAATTATTATAAAAGCATTCAGTGATTTTTGCTCCATTGAGAATGAATGAACTTGTCTGAGTTGTATTATCTGAGAAATAAAATAAAAGATTCATAACACCACCTTTATGTATAATGTTATGAATCTATTTCTAGCGATTAATATCCAAGTTTTTCTGCCGATTGTAATTCATCACGAATCATCAAAGCAACTTCTCGACCATCTGCATTTACAAAGGAATGCTCAAAGATAACATTCAAGTATATATCCTTTGGAGCAGAGTAGTGTGCATTGCCCGATGTTGCCGATGCACTTGCCGATGCATAATTTGACAAATCAGGAGTCATTGAATCATAACCGCCCATTGCACTACTAGTAGAGCCTATATCTGTCGATATATGTCCGACTTTTTTCCATGCAATCTTATTATAAATATCAATGACCCAATTGACGATTGTTGCAATAAGATAGTGAACACCTTTAATTACATACATTATAGCATCTAATATTGGAGCAATTACTGTCATTACAACTTCAACAATAGGATTGAGCATCTGACCGATAATTCCAATTAAATCTCCGATAACACCGAGAATGCTTAGGATTGTTGAAATCAATGGAGCAATCTTATTTAATATCATTGTAGTTCCCTCAAAGCTGGATGCTATTGAGTTGAGGATTCCACCGATGAACTGGAGAAATCCGCCGAGAATATCTTTCACTGCATTGAATCCATCAAGGAATGGCTGGATGAAGTTTTCAAGAGCCTGAACAAATCCATTCTTTGTATCAATCAAGACATTGAATATCTCAGATATAATATTCTGAAAATATGCAAATAATGGAGATACTTCCTCAACTCTCTTGAGAATCTTTGCGAGAATTTCCGCAATTGCTCCCCATACTCCATTCTGTATTACTGATGATACAATTGAGCCAATTTCACCAGCACCCGATAGTGCAGTTGAGCCTATAACAGATGCTCCGCTCAATTTTGATTTTTCAGATTCAGTTGCAGAAATTCCGTCATCATCAGTACTAGGAGTGAACGTAATGCCATCAAGAGCCATCTGCAATTCCTCAGGCAAATCTTTGCCAAGAATCTCAGCCAGTTCATCTTTCATCGCATTAATATCTGATGAATAAAACTTAGTAGATGCATCAAGAACTTTGAGCCAATCATCCTTTGTTTTTTTCGCTCCATCCTTATATGCTTTTATAACATTGCTCATTGATTTTTCAATCGCTTGAGCCGTTTCTGTCCATGTCTTATTGTCACCATTCTGACCAACTTCAAAGCGATATTTAATTGCTCCGTCATCGCCAACACCGAATAGTTTTTTCGCCCAATCAGGCAACTTGTCTACAAGACTATTAATTCCCTCAATCAAATTATTGAGCATTGTGTTGATGAAGTTTTTTGAACTTCTGAATGGATTTCCAATTGCATAATCGAGCAGAGTCATCCATCCATTGAATACTTCTTTTCCGACATTGAAGATAGTATTGAATCCATCCTTGAATATTTGAACAAAATATACTCCAATATTAGAAAACCATTCAGGAAGATTTTCAAATGTCTTTTTGAACATATTAGTGAATGATTTTCCAACAACTACGAATATCTGAGGAAGATTCAAGAAAAAATTGATGATAGAGTTTCTGTTAGTTACAATCCAATCAGTAATCTTGTTTAGTGGCTCTAGTAACTTGCCTTGAGTCAAGAATTCTAAACTCTTAGGAATTGCACCGATTGATGCTTGTAAATCTGCGAGAGAGT
Organism: archaeon; assembly: GCA_024399155.1. Taxonomy (GTDB): domain Archaea; phylum Thermoplasmatota; class Thermoplasmata; order Methanomassiliicoccales; family Methanomethylophilaceae; genus Methanarcanum. Next base: position 11,262 of record JAKSHX010000015.1, read on the forward strand.
TTTTCCATTGTGCATCTCTACCCGAGAATGTTTTACTCATTGCATCAGCGAATCCATCATAATTAGCAGATATTTTTTCAAATTCTTCACTGTTAGTCAGAGCAGTTTTTGAAAGTTCTTTCATGGCTTTATCAAGTGGCTTTACTCCACTGGATGCCATATCAATTGCAGTCTTTGTGACTTTCTCTAACTGTTCAGCATTCAATCCCATCTGCATTCCGAGTTTCATTGCATTATTGATTGAATCATCATCAATGAAATTACCATGAGAGAGTTCTTTTTTTATGTCATTGATTTTTTTAAGTTCTATGCCACTTTTAGCCACTGATACATTGAATGATGTGAGAGCCTTATTCTGTTCGACAAAGACTCCTTTAGTAGCCTGAGCAATCTTATTCAGTTGTTGAGCAACTTTGACAACTGCAAGACCTTTAACAACAGTGGCAAGGTCGCTCAAATCTTTCTTTGCAGACTTGATTCCCTTGCCATCATATTTTCCGCCTATTTTGTATGTTACTGATGCCATCTCTATTTCCTCTTGATAGAATCTGCAAGAGTCTGAATGAACACTTCTTGCATTATCATCAAGATTGTCATAGTTTTAGATGGCTGATTCATAATACCGCCATCAAACGGCAAATGTAATAGTGAGCCAGTTCTCCTATCAACCGATTGCAGAAACATCTGAAAGAATGGATTCCACTTGAGCATCCATTCTTTTGTTTCAGGAAGAGCGAGAGCATCGCCACCACTGAAAACAATCTTTGCTACTTGTCTGATTTCTCTCCGCTCATCAGACGATGCTGAAAAGGGATTGATTCAATCCATCGAGTAAGAACTTCAACACATAAAGAGCCACTCTTTTTTAATTCCTCGAGAATTGCTTTTCCACTGGCTTTTGAGCCATCATCATTAATGATTGATGAGTCAATTACACAAGCTGGAAAGATTTTCTCAAACATAGCGAGATTCTTGTTGTTATCATCTGATAAGTTTACAATTTCTGTCTGATTAGGCTCTCGCAATTCAATGTAGTTTTCTGCATCCAAATCAATGCGAGTAGTCCATAAAAAGTTTTTACCAAGTTCTGATAATTTAATCATGTTAATTTATCTCCTTTAATTTAATTATTAGATGTATTCTTCTGCATCATCATTGAGCAATTCAATTGTGATGAGTTCATCCACTAAGTTATCAACTACACTCAATGTCATATTCTGTTTGAGTGTATCCAATCCGCCCATGTTTGCATCTGCATCTGCCATCTGTACACATGGAAGAGTGATTGTAAGTTTATTTCCATCATCTCCGACAAATTCAACTTTCACTCCACAAGTATCATCTGACTTATAGAATGCTTTTCTGAATTCTTCTGTTCCAGCAGAGTAGATTACTGATGCAGTAAGCTGAATATCACGAACACCGACTTCAGGCTCTTTATAAAAATCGCCAGTGTCAGTTGTCTGAGTCTGTGCATCGCAGTTGTTATTGATTGCAAGTGAGATAGAATCAACATCTGCAATTGTAGTTTCAACATCATCAACAATCTTGTACATTTTAGCCTGAGCGAACTTAAATGCTTTTAATGTTGATGGAGTCAAATCTCCGAGTGTCGCATTGTCGATTTCTTCTTTACCAACGACATCAAAATCACATTTCAAATAATCTCCAGCAGATGCAGAGAGTGTAAGTGCGTTGATTTTACATCCAGTGTATTTGAACTTTCCGACTTTTCTGTCTACATACATAGTCCATGATGGAAGATGTGCTGATTCTGATGATTCAATTGCGGTAAATGTATGATTTGTTTTATCGCCTGATGCATCTGCTGATTCAACACCAAGAACACCAGCAATTAAATAACCCATATCAGCTCTAAAGAGAGTTGATTCAGAGCCATTTACACCGATTCCCATTGTGGCTTTCAATCCCATACCACGACCACCAGTCGCAAGACCCTCATCAATCTTGTTATACACTGCCTTGAGTGATTCTGATGATATTTTGTACTGTTTAGTTGCCGATGCAGAAACACCATATGATGATTCCAATCCCATCTGAGCAATAACTGAATTTCCGTTTATCATTTCCGATTCTCCTATAAAGAATATTTATTGATAATGTCAGATTATTTTTCTGTATAAAGTCTGATTTGTAATTCCGCAACTTTTACATTCACATTTCCCTCTGATGCTGGATAGAATGTAACAGATTGAATAATTCCCATATCAGCAATGCCATCAAGATTTCTGCCACTGGCATCGAACATCTTATAGAATGCCGATGCATAATCGAGCATATTATTTTTTAAGTCTGTTGATTTTCCATTTCTAAATACCATGTAAACACTGAATTCAAAATCTTCTGATTCAGATTCATTGCTCAAATCGTCAAAGTTATAGAATCCAAAATTGTAGAAAATTTGTTTTGACTTTGTGTATTTGTCGAAGTCTAAAAAATCATCAATGTAAGCATCAAAATCATTCAATCCTTGATTAGATAGAAATTGAGGAAGATTTGATTCAATGTATGATTTGATTGATTCTTGTTGCGTTCTAAAGTCCATTTTATGCTCCTATTGTGAGAATTGTTTATTCATAATCTCTTGAAATTTCTGCTCCATGATTTGCGATGCTTTAGATGTTTTCCAGTAGGAATCTGCAACTGGATATACTAATGGTCGAGCATCAAGATGGAATCCCTCTGATTTGTACCAATTATCACCAATCTTGAATGTCAGATACTTGCCATGTCGAGGGAGTACATTTGCACCAAACTCGAGAAATCTGTAATGGAATGCGTTATTGCTCATCATTACTTTGCCAGTGAAATTACGATTAGCAAATACAATGATATTAGAACTATATCCAGCATCACCCCATTGCATCTGTTTATGTGCTTTGTATCCTCGAGAACGAGCAGTTTTTCTGATTTGTTTTCTGACTTCATTGTTAACCGCTCTCATAAGTTTAATTGCTGAATTTGGCATCTGTTTGTCAAATTCAGTCAATTCTTTATAGAGTTGTTTATAGTCAAGTTGAATGAATTCTTCTGCCATAATTACAAGCTGAGAGCAGAGTCCTTTCTGAATGAATCAAGTCGACGCAGATATTTTGAGTAATCTACTACATTCAGGAATGTGCGAGTTCCACTTTCACCGAATGACTTTGAGTTGATTCCAAGATTCTGAGATTCTTCTTCTTGCATCAATGTTGCAATCTCAAGACAGACAAACTTGAAAACATCGGGAATTGCATTTGCGTATTCTGATGATGTTTCAACATCGAATCCAACATAATCAGCAATAGTCTGCGATGCAGAGCCGATGTATATTTTCTGCAATGAATCATCGTCAGGATACACTCCCGAGAACTTCTGCAACTGTTCAATAGTTACTAGCATTTTTCAGCATCTCCATTTTTTACAAGTTCCATAGCAAGTTTTGAATCAAGTTCATAAACTCTGCCAGTGTAAAGATTCATATCACCGCAATAGATAGTGAGCATCTTTACTTTCATTGTTTTTGGAAGTGGACTAGCCACTTCTTTTTTTTCTGTTGTTGCATCTGCAACGATAGTCTTTTTCTTTCCAGCCATTTTTCAGCATCTCCTTTCTGATAGTGTCATAAATAAAAAAAAGAGCATCCCATTTCTGAGATGCCCTTTTATTAGTTGTTGTTTTTAAGCAACACTAAGCAACTTTGTATGCAACGAAGTCAGCAGAGATGATTGGCTTACCTGAGAAGTAAGATTTTCCATCAAATGTTACTGCCGATGTTCCAGCAGTTTCTTTCTGCTTGATAGACAACTGACCAGCTACACCGATAGCATAGTTGTTCAAATCACCACCGACTGCAATCTTTGAGCCACTTGTGATTGTAGTAGGAGCATAAGGAGTGATAACAACTGCTACACCCTCGATTGATTTGTTGCGAATCAAATCTTCTTTGTAGATTTTTGTTGTTTCGTCTGTTGCAGTGTCGCTGATAAATGCATTGTAAACTGTTGAACTCATCACGATACATGGATTGCGGTATTTCTTGCCTTTGAGAGCGAGAGCGAATGCACCGAGATTTGCAACTGCGATTGCTTTTGTATCAACTGTTACACCAGTATCAGTGAAGATACCCTGCATATTTGTTCCATCTCCAGTCATCATTTCTGATGCCATAAGAACAGAGAATGCATTTGCGAAGATTTCAGGAAGTTCATTTGCGAGTTCAACTTCTGACAAATCAAGAGTCATGTCGCTAACTGGCAATGATGCGAATGCTTCCTTAGGGATGATTGTTGTATTTCCAAGATTTGCAGAATCAGGAGATACTGAGCCACCCTCTGTGATGAACTGAGCAACGATGTTATTTGCCCATACTGGAATTACTGTTGATGCATTTGCACCATAGAAGAATCTTGCACGAGCCAAGATTGAATCATCATCCTGAATCTTTTTAACAAGTTCTTTGATTGTTTTTGCCATGCCAGTGCCACTAACAGTAACAGTTCTCTTTTCTTTCATTGCTTTTGCAATGTCGAGCCAACAAGAGCGAGTTTCTGCTGGAGTTTCAACTGGAGCATCGCACTGAGCAAGTTCTTTCAACAAGTCAGCTCTGCGAGTTTCGAGAGATGCTTTTTTTGAGCGGATTTCATCCAAGTTTGCATCTGCATTTGTTTTAACTTCATTAGCAAGTGAACGAAGTTCCAATTCTACATTGTCAATTTCTGACTGAATTTCAAATTTTTTCATTTGAGTAATTCTCCTATATTTTATTTACAAAGAGAGCGAGATTTCCAACTCAAGAGCGAGTTTTTCTCTCTCTCGATTTGCCTTATTCTGTTCTTCTACTTCCAGTGCTTTTCTTTCTTCATCTGCTTTTTTTTGTTCTTCTTCACTCAACTCCTGAGTTCTTCTTGCGATTACTCCATCGACAAGACTTCTAGCAGATATTTCAGTTCCATCATTTGCTGGAAGAGATACGGCAGAAACGTCATACAATCTGCCGATTTTTTTGATTGTGCGAAGATATACATCTTTTCCGTTTTCACTTGTGCGAAGTTCTTCATCTTCTGTAACAGTGAATCCGAATGACATCTTAGTTGTATATCCGCCCTTTATTTCTTCATACAATTTGCGACCATCTTCTGTTCCGCCGAGATTCGCACGAATAAACAATCCATGTTCATCTGTTTTCACTTCCAATGTTCCATTACTTGTACGAGCATATACTTTTCCGCAGTGGTCGTATTGGAGAATACAATCATCCAATTTACATTCATCAAATGCATGAGCATCAACTTGCTCTCTGTATTCCCAATCATCACCATTAAACAACACATAAGGCTGATTAAATGTTGATGCATATCCCTCAACAACATATGATTCAGTGTTGTCATCTGTTCTCTTTTCACAGAGAATATCCATAGAGCGATACTGTCTGCCCTGATTGATTTTTTCCATCAATGTTTTATCTGCCATTTTCAGCTCCTATTCCTATTGTCATTTATTGCTTGTCATCGCCTTGTGGGATGTGCTGAGTATTCTCATCAAGCGGATTGTTTGTCTGAGATTCCTGAGCGATTTGTTTTTGCTTTGCCATGTAAGAATCTTTGATTTCACTATTCCAAGGCATCATGTTCACTGGCATAAAGTGAGTATCTCCAGCATCAATTGGAGTGAGATTTTCTTTTGCTCTTACTTCATCAAGTGAGAGAATGCCATTGTTGATTTGCTTAATATAAGAATCAACTCTCTGACCGAGAGATACTTTCATAATTCCGTTGTAGTCAAATTCAAAATAGAATCTATCTTCATCGAGTAGGGAATTGATAACTTCCTGAAATTGAGTTGCCATTGGTCGAATTGCGAATTCTGAGAAGATTGCAAAATCCATTTCATTTGGATTCTTTCCCTCAAGAATACTCTGAGCAACTCCGAACAAAGTAGACATCTGCTCTTTTTGAATTGCTCTGTTTTCTGAGAGTTCAGCAGACCGATTGTCAGAATTTGCTCCGAGTTCAGAATATTCAATGCCTTTTTTCTTAAACAATGGTCGAGATGCATTTTCTACACCGCCATATTCTTTTTGCATATTAGATTTTAAGATTTCCAACTGTTCATCAGATGGAGTGTTTGAAAGTCCACTAATATCAACAACTAGTCGCTTTCCGAGGATTCCGTTTTCATATGATTTTTTTGTATAGAGTTCCAAACTTTTAGAAGTCTGAAAAACAGATGGCACTGCTGATTCAATTGAACTACCGCCAGTGAGATTGCTATATCCATAGCGAGATGGAATGTATGCAATATCTCTGTCAGTAAACTCAGAGCCATTGTACAAGAACTTTCTGCGATTGGTATTCACATCACGAGTAACTTGTACTTGTAAAGGATTCAATCTGAATAGAGAGATAACTTCTCCCTGATAACGTCTAATGAGCCAAAATGCACCGCCATTGAAATAATCAACTGCTGATTGATAAAAGAAATTGAAATGTCTTTCATCAAGATTAGGCTCTTTAAGAACTGAATAGAGCGGATGCTTTTTTACTCTCTGTTTATCTGATTGATTATAGATGCCGAAGTTGAGCATCGCAAATTCTGATGCAATTCTATCAATGCATGAGAATGCAGTTCCCTCTGCTCCCTGAAAAGTCAGAGCATTGGAGCAATAATCTCTCGCAATTTTAGGGTAAGAGGATGCATCTTTATTGATTTTACGTTTAGAAAAGATTCCCATTTTGATTCTCCATTATTGAGAATTGTCATTGATAGATTCAGGAGCATCCGCAATTGGATGCAGATGCCCCGAAGAGTTATTTCTTGTTGAAAATAAATGCAATGATTCCACCAACGATGGAAACAACACCCTCTGCAATTGTGATTCCCATTGATACATCAGCAGATGTCAATCCAGTTGCAATTGCTCCAATAGAGCCAACAAGCACCATTCCGAGTGATACTTTCTGAATAACACTTTTAGTTTCTTCTTTCATTTTTAATCTCCTTATAAAAATAGAATTACATAGAATGTCAGAGTTCCTTTTCGTTTTCGTTGTCGAATACAAACTCACTGCATGGGTATTCCTCGCAACGAGTGAGTAAATCTCTGATCAGACAGAATCCATCGTCTGCATCTCTTTTGTGAACATAAACTGGCTCATTATCTTTGCCATCAGTAACATACCACTGACAACATCGCCACATATCTCTTTTTTCTGTTACCATGTCTAACTCTGCGAGATTTCTTGAATAGTGATAGCACATTGCGGATTGCCTTTTTCATATTTATTGGTGATTGCTATATCTCGAACTATCTGCCAGTTGTCATCTTGTATGATTTTTGCATCGACTAATAAATCCATAATCGAAGAGCATCCATTGTCAGAATCTCTTCTCCGCAAATCGCCATGAGTAAAAACTAAATGAATTAATAATGGATTTGAAATTGGCTCAGATGGTCGAACTTGAGAATGGAGTTGCATCATTGCATCGCTATGCCAGGCACTATATCTCTTAGATGGGATTGATACTCCATTCTTGAGATTGATTCTCGAATTCTTCTTTGCTGGAGTTTCGCCTTTTATAACAAAATCATAAATCATATAAAGATTGTCAATTTTATGACAAAAAAAAAGAGCCGATGTTCTACAAAGGCAAGGAATAGAACACCGACTCAAGCGGATGCATCAAGCATCTGCATTTTCAACCGATTCAATCATTTGGCATTTAGAGAGTATCTGCTCTCCGATTCTTTGGAGCGTTGCTCCGTCAAGTTGCTCTGATTCCTGAGCAATCTGCAAGAGCTGAGCAATAGACTCAATCTCTCTCAATCTGTCAATTTGTGCATCACACATATCTCATCTCCTTGAGTTCAATATTACATCAAGAATCGAGTGAGAATCGGTCATTAATGAGTTTTAACAAGTCAATAATCGGTCAAATAGTGTAAATCGCTCAAAATCGCCCCTTAGAGCGATTCTTTAACTAGTGGGAGTGTAATTTCATTACTTATCGCTATAAAGTGCGTCAGAATCAATATATAAGCGAATTAGAGGGTGTTTTGAAAAGAAATGGGAGTGTAATATTGCTACTACACCCCCAAAGGAGATAAATTAACACAACACAAAGTATGCGTTGCATAAATTGTCAGAGAATCGAACTCAACTCATCGAATGACATCTCAACAAGTCCGCCATCCACAATATCAGGATTTGTACTTACTGCATGAGCCATCATTGAACTGATTACTCCATCAATTCTCTGAGTAGATGCTTTGCTTTTCTTTTTGAGTTTTACGTTTCCATTTTCATCAACATACATCTCAACATTATTTACCATCCAAGACATTACTGGAGAGTTATCAACAACTCTGCCATCTTTGATTGTTTTCTCATAGTCCTTTGTGATAGGTGAGAGTTTCTTCATACTCTGCTCAACTTCAACAAGAATTATGTCAGGTCGATTTTCTTCAATTCCAGCAATTACATCTCTTGATTGCCATCTGTCGAATCCGATTGCTTTAATCTTGTATTTTTCTGCATCCGCAAGAATATCTCTGATAATGAATGAATAGTCGAGAGTCTTTCCTTGAATTGCAGTGACTATGCCTTGCTCAATCCAACCAAAGAAATTGATATTTTCTTTTCTGTATCTTTCCTTTGCCGATTCAGATGGAATGTAAAATCTATGCTTATAGTAGTCTTTGCCATCCTTAGTGAATTTCAACGTGAATGCAGTCATGTCATCAACTTGCGACAAGTCCAATCCACCGCAACATTCACATCCGATGAACTCATCCCAATTCACATTTATATCTTTATTCTGTTGCCATGTTTCAATCGGCAACCATGATTTCTCGCCACCGCCACCCCAAATGCCGAATGTCTTTGCTTTAAGTTCAGGAATCTTATGAGGAGTCAATTCTGCATCATCAATATCAGCTTGAATAACTGATGGCTCGATTATGTCATAGAGAGATGGATTTGCTTTTTGCCATACTTTTGGATTGTGATAGTCATCTGTTTCATCAATTGCATAAATAATGCAGAAAAAATCATCTTGCATCTGAGTGCCATTGAGAATTCTTTTAGATTTGAGATTCTGCTCATAGCATGGTCGATTGATGTCTGTATCCGCAGTTGTAATCATTACACCTTGAGCATCTTTTTTTGACCTCATACCATACTGCATAGAACTGAGCATCTTGTCAGACTGGAATGCATGGTATTCATCAAGACAGAAAAATCTAGGTC